>CALNEX010000001.1 GCA_939791845.1 uncultured Mediterranea sp.
GGTGCTCGTAGAAGGACTCCGGGCGCAGGATTTCGCTCACCAGCGAGTAAGCGTCTTTCTCAATCATCAGTGCGCCCAACACGGCTTCTTCCAGTTCTGTCGCCTGCGGCTGGATGCGGCCATAGTCATTCACGGGTTGTACAGCCTTGCTCTTCGGCGTGCGGCTTCTTCTGTTATTTGTATTGTTTTCTACCACGGGATTACTTGTTTTATTTCGGTCATTTTCCCTCGAAAAGGGGGACAAAGATACAACTTTTATTCGTCTTTTCGAGGGGAAAAGGGAAAGAATGTGCCGGGAAAATTTGGAAGAAGTTAATGAATCCGTTACCTTTGCAGGTGGAAACAAAAAGAGCCATGGAATACGTCAGAAAAATAAAAACGTATAAGACTTATTACAAGGAGTTCTATATTGCCCAAAGTGACGAAGTCCGGGCGAAGATAGACTATGTGATTGAATTGATAAAAACAACGGTAAGGGTACCTGTCACCTATTTGAAACAAATAGAAGGCGTACCGGGACTTTACGAAATCAGAGTGCAACACGCAGGAAATATCTACCGGATATTTTGCTGCAATGACAAAGTCCAATTGGTTATCTTGTTCAATGGCTTTCAAAAGAAGACACAAAAAACGCCTCTGAATGAAATAAGAAAAGCTACGGCTATCATGAAAGAATATTTTGCAACCCAACAAATTTGACAATATGACAAACGAAGAAAAAAACAAAGCTATCATGGAATGCGGAGATGACTATGATGACATTCTGAACATCCAATACGGCCTCAAAGGCACTCCCGAACGCGACCAGTTCGACCGCGATGCCGAGGCCTTCATACTGGCCGAACGCCTCAAGGAAGAGCGCAAGAAAGCCGGATTGACCCAAGCGCAGCTCGCCGAGAAGATAGGAACCAAAAAATCCTACATCTCGCGGCTGGAGAACGGACATGCCGATGTGCAGCTCTCCACACTCTTCAAGATTTTCCAAGGCCTCGGCAAACGGGTAAGTTTGAGGATTCTCTAAGTTTTCCCGAAAAAAGCGCAGCGCGAATGTGATTTTTTCATAGCTTTGCTTACTGATAAGCGAAAAACACTTTATTCACCAATTTAGTATCACAAAGTTATGAAGACATCCAAGCTGCAAGCCATCCTTCTGCTGGCCATCATCACCTTGATGTCCCTCCCCACCTTCGGACAGGGACTCAAGGCGTTCAAGCTGAAGAACGGTCTTTCCGTGTACATATGGGAAGACAACACCAAACCCGACGTATTCGGCATCGTCGCCGTGCGGGCGGGCTCCGTCAACGAACCCGCCGAATACACCGGCCTCGCCCACTACCTGGAGCACGTCATGTTCAAGGGCACCGACCAGATAGGTGCCTTGGATTGGGCCAAGGAGAAACCCATCTACGACCAAATCATCGCCAAGTATGACGAAATGGCCGCCACCGCCGACCCCACCCAAAAGGCTGCCATCGGACAGGAAATCAACTCTCTCACCGTGGAAGCCGGGAAAATCAGTGTCTCCAACGAATTCTCCGACCTCATGGAGAGCATCGGCGGGAAAGACCTGAACGCAGGCACCAGCTACGACCTGACGTACTACCACAACTCCTTCCCCGCCTACCAAATCAACAAGTGGCTGGAGATTTCCTCCCAACGCTTCATCAACCCCGTCTTCCGCACCTTCCAGTCGGAGTTGGAGAATGTGTACGAAGAATATAACATGTACCAGGACAACCCCGGAAGCCGGCAAAGCAATTTCCTCCGCTCCAAAGCTTTCGAAGGGCATCCCTATGCAAGAGATATCATCGGCCTGCCCGAACACTTGAAGAACCCGCACCTGAGCAAGCTCATCGACTTCTACAACGAATGGTATGTGCCGGAGAACATGGTGCTTATCCTCGTGGGCAACGTCAACGCACAGCAGATAGCCGGACGCATCGCGGGCACCTTCGGACGCCTGGAAGCCAAGCCCCTGCCCACGCGCAAGACCTATCCCGACCTGGAGATAAAAGGGCGCACCCAATACTCCGCCAAGGTGGGCATCTACCCCAGCGTCTGCCTCGTCTACCCGGGTGTGCCCGCCGGACATCCTGATGAACTGCCGCTGGAAATCGCCATGTCCCTCCTGAGCAACGGCGACCAGACGGGCACATTGGACAAGCTCACCCTGGACGGGGAACTGACCGGATGCGCCGCATCGCCCATGACCATGCGCGAGCAAGGCCGCAACATCGTGCAATGCATCCCCCTCTACGACGAGAACCAACGCCGCTTCGAGTCCAACAAGGGCACCGAGAAGAAAGCCTTGCAAGCCATCCGGCAAGTGGCCAACGGAGAGTTTCAGGATTGGCAGGTGGAGGCCATCAAGATGAACATGTGCCGTGACTTCGACGTGCAGATGGAGTCCAACACCTTCAAGGGAGAACTGCTGATGGACGCCTTCATCAACGAAAAAGACCTGGCACGCGTGCTCAACTACAAGGATGAGGTGATGGCCGTCACCACCGACGACATCAAGCGAGTCGTCAAGCAATACCTGGGCGACAACTACCTGGCACTCTACATCGAGCAAGGCAAGGCCAAGAAAGGCGAGAAGATCCAGAAGCCCGGCTACAAGCCCATCGAACCGCCCGTGGGCAAGCAATCGCTCTACGCCATGCAGTTCAAGAACATGGGCATCGGACAGGTGGAGGAGACATTCATCGACTTCAGCGACGTCCGAATCCAAGCCTTGAACGACCGCTCCAAGCTCTACTACACGCCCAACACGGAAAACAATGTATTCAGCCTCACCCTGCGCTACGGGGCGGGCGAACGCGAATTTCCCAAGCTGGGCATTGCCGCCGAGCTGATGAACAATGCCGGCGTGATGGGTGCCTACGAGCCGCAGCAGCTCAAGGAGGAACTCAGCAAGCTGAACGCCACCTGCCAGGTATGGGCCAGCGACGACTACCTCTACATCATGATGCGCGGCTATGAGCCTACCTTAGCCCAGGCTTGCCAACTGCTCTCCCGACAAATCCTCATGCCCCAGCTGGATGACAAGCAGCTGAGCCGTATCAAAGGCTCCGTCCTCGGCTCGCGCCAGCAACGCAAGGACAACGTCAGCACCCTGGCCGACGCCCTCTCGCAATACGTGCGCTATGGCGAAAAGTCCGCTTACATCGATGAGCTGACAGACATGGAGATGCTCGAACTGCAGATTTCCGAACTGACGGGCGACATCAACCGCGCCGCCAACTACGAGGCCGAAATCTTCTACTGCGGCACTTTGCCCTTTGAACAAGTTACCCAAGTGCTCAGCACCAACCTCCCCCTCGTGGCCAACGAGCGCCCCAGCACCTCGCCGCAGGACAAGCCCCTGGCTCCCGTCACGGAGAACACCGTCTACTTCCTGCCCAACAACGATGCCGAGCAGGCGCAAATTTTCTTCTACATGCCCATGGGCGCCTATGACAAGAAAGATGACGTCCTGCGCGATGCCTTCAACCAATACTTCTCCGGAGGCTTCGGCGGACTGGTGATGAACGAGATACGCGAGAAACGCTCCATGGCCTACTATGCCGGCGCGAATGTGGTGACACCTGCCCTCCCCGGCAATCCCACCTACATGTACGGCCACATCGGCACGCAAAACGACAAGGTGAACGATGCCGTGGACGTGTTCATGGGCTTGGTGAACGACATGCCCCGCAACCCCGGGCGCATCGACAACATCAAGGGTTACCTGCGCCAGGAGGCCCTGAGCAGCCACCCGGACTTCCGCAGCAAGTCGCAATACCTGCGCTCCATCCAACGCATGGGATACACCGGCGACCCCGCCCGCGAGAACCTGCCGAAGATTGACGCACTCACCTTCGACGACATTGTCAGCTTCTACACGCAGCACATCCAAGGCAAGCCCTACGCCATCGGCATCATTGGCAACCCCAAGATGATAGACCTGGAAAGGTTGGAAAAGTATGGCAAGGTGGTGAAGCTCAACGAAAGGAAGCTGTTCAACACCAAGGACGCACTGTTCTGACAAATGTTTGTTTCTTGTAGAGACGCGGCCGTGCCGCGTCTCATTCATTCACACCATCAAGCACGCCCCGACTGCCCTTTCGGCACATCCGCACACATCTATTAATATTAGGTACGCGCGTACATTTTTATAAGATTACCATGTAAAGACTTCTCTTTTTCGCACCCAAATATTAACTTTGCACTTTTTTTATAACAGATTGCCCTTTTTTTATAACGCAGGTTTGAAATATTTGTTGTAACTTTGCCGCCGAAAACAAAAGAATGAACGGTCATATATTGCAACATGCGTAAGAAAAGAAGCATTTACTGCATACTATGCAGTCTTGCGCTCTTTGCCCTCACGGCAAAAGCCACTGCACAAGACGTTGGACTCAAGACCAACGCCCTCTACTGGCTCACCACCACCCCCAACCTGGGCGTGGAGGTGGCCCTCAACAACCAATGGACGCTCGACCTCTCCGGCGCCTACAACCCCTGGACATTCAAGGACGACAAAAAGATGCGCTTCTGGCTCGCCCAGCCCGAGGCACGCTACTGGCTGTGCGAAAAGTTCGAAGGACACTTCGTCGGGCTGCACGCCCACGGCGGACAGTTCTACGGCGGCTTCCACTCCAAGCGCTATGACGGCTACCTGGCCGGAGGCGGACTGACCTACGGATACGACTGGATCCTCTCCCCCCACTGGAACCTCGAGGCGGCCATCGGCATAGGATACGCCTACCTCTGGTACAAGGAAAGTCCCCGCATACACTGCATCAAGTGCGAGGTGGACAAGGACAAGCACTACTTCGGCGTCACCAAGGCCGCCGTGTCGCTCATATACATATTCTAAGGATGTTGATCATGAAACAAGCAAACCTCATACCTCTCATTGCCCTGACGGCCACCGGCCTCCTGGCCGGTTGCGCCGCCCATCGCGACACTGCCGGACGGGCCGTCACGGCCACCCTTGCGGACACCGTCCTGACGCCCGACAGCGCAGACCGCATCGACGTGGACCTCACCTTCCACATCCCCGCGCAGAGCCTGGCACGCCGTGCGCGACTCATCATCACCCCGCAACTCGTCTCCGGCGACACCGTCCGCGAGGAATACATGCCCCTCGTGGTGGACGCGGACATCTACGGCAAGAAGACCCGCCGCAAGGAAGTCCTCGAAGGCTACCAAGATCCCTACGCCGGCACCCGCCGGGCACACCCCGACCGTAAGGCGGACATCGACCTGCCCTACCACCACACCGCCGTCATGCCCCAAGGCATCGAGACGGCACGCCTCCGCGCCATCGTCAGCGAGGACGGATGCGGGCAGTGCACCGGCATAGACACCCTCCTGCTCGCCTCCGTGGCCAACCCCGTCACCCTCGTGGACGAGGAAGCCGTCAAGGAGAGCTTCGACCTGGCCTGGATAGAACCCGAATTCGTCGTGCGGCCCAAGGTGCGACAGGGCAGCGGCACCGCCCGCCTGCAGTTCGTCATCAACAAGTATGACATACGCCCCGAGCTGGGCAACAACCGCGCCGAACTGGAGCACATGGTCGCCGACCTCGAGCCCGTCCTCCGCGACTCGCTCGCCACGCTCACCTCGCTCAGCATCTACGGCATGGCCTCGGCCGACGGTCCCTACCCCTTCAACGACGCCCTGGCACAACGCCGTGCCCGCGAGGCCAAACGCTGGCTCACCGCCCGCCTCGGTCTGGACAACGACCAGCAAGACCTGATAGAAACCGGTTCGCGCCCCGAAGGCTGGTGGCCCGTCTACGAAGCCATGTGCCGCGACGGACATCCCGACAGCCTGGCCGTACGCCGCATCCTCGAGACCTATACCGAGGGCAACGACGACCGGCAGGAATACCACATCCGCCGCCTGGCCTGCTGGCCCGACATCCGCGCCAAGTATCTCCAGAAGGACCGCATGGTGGAATACGTCTACACCTACACCCTCCGCAGCTTCACCGACGACGCCGAGATGCTCCGCCTCTATGAGACGCGCCCCGACGCCTTCAACGAAGACGAACTGCTGCGCGTGGCCTACCTGGTGCGCGACGACGAGGAGAAGATGATGGACGTCTACCGCACCCTCCAACACTACTTCCCGCAGAACGAGGTGGCCGCCAACAACCTGGCCGTTCTACACCTGCGCCGCGGCGAGACCGACAAGGCCCGCGAGGCCCTCGCCCTGCCCGGGCAATACAGCCCCGAGATGCTCAACGCCCTGGCCGCAAGCTATGTCTGGAAGGGCGACCACGAGCGCGCCATCGAGCTGCTGGCCACCGTGGACACGCCCCAGGCAAGGTATAACCTGGGACTGCTCAAGGCCTTCAGCCGGCGACTGCCCGAAGCCTACGAGCTGCTACGCCCCTACCGTGACCTCAACGCCGTCATCGCCGCGCTCAGCGTGGACCGCAACCGCGAGGCAGACGACATCATGAAGGACCTGACGGACAACAGCCCCAAGGCATACTACGTCCGCGCACTCATCGCCGCACGCCTGAACCGCCCCGGCGAAGTCTGCGCGCACCTCAAGCCCGCCCTGGCCGACCCCGCGCTCAAGGCACGCGCCCACGACGACCCGGACTTCGACCCCTACCGCGACTCCCCGCAGTTCAAGGAAATGATGAAGACTGAATAACCCATAGTTAGTATAGGCGCGGATTACGCGGATTTCACGGATTAAGCATCAGCATAATCAATGAAATCCCCAATAGGTTATAACAATGAAAGTTATCCGTGAAATCCGCGTAATCCGCGCCAAAAAACGCTGATAAATTATCATTTACAACAATGAAACGAACCCACACATACCTCCTCCTGCTCCTGGCCCTCCTCACGGCCTCGTGCATACGCGACGACCTCGAGCCCTGTCCCCCCCTGAGCATCATGCTCAGCATCGAGGACAAGAACTACGGGAACGTAGCCCAAGTAGAGGAAGCCACCGGCCTCAACCTCGCCCTGCCCGAGGACCAGCCCTTCCGCTACTACATCCAGCGGCTGTACTACACCCTCTACAACCGCGACACCCAAGAGCTCATCACCACCCGCCGCCTGCACGACGTACAGGGCGACGCACAGATGGCCACCGTCTATGACATCCCCGCCGACCTGCCCTACGGCAACTACGCCCTGGTGGTCTGGGGAAACATCGCCAGCGACGAAGGCATCATGGGCAACGGCGGCAGCTACGACCTGCACCAGGACCGCGTGGAAGGCTACGACGTCTACCACGGCCTGCTGACCTTCACCTACGACGAGTACAACGCCGAGTTTGTCTGCCCCCTGCAGCGCGTCAAGGGACAGCTCCTCATCCTGGCCGAGCAGCTGCCCGCCGATGTCAACTGGAGCCGCAAGGCCGTCACTGGCGTCAGCGGCAACGTCTCCTACGGCCTGGCCTACACCGAGGGCGATGCGGAGACCGTTGTCACCGAACGCAACTGGGAGGCCGGACTGACCGCCACCAACAGCGAGACCAGCCTGGCGCCCACCGTCACGGACAAGAGCACCGTCTACGTCCGCTTCTTCGACGATGCGGCCATGGAGACCCCGGCGGCCGAGCCGCAACCCGTGGACGTCACCATGCGGCGCAACGAAATCACCGCCCTGCGCTATGTCTACGACGCCGCCACCGGAGGATTCCACATCTACCTCCTCGTGGACGACAGCTGGCGCGTGGTGCACGACATGGGCATCGAATAAACCGAGAAACTGTATTTTCCTAGAGATACTTTAAACACTTATTTATTAACTAAATTATTTACAGTATGAAGAAGAATTATTTACTCGTTGCCGGTCTCGCCTCCATGATGGCGTTTACGGCATGTAGCAATGACGATGACCTGGGCAACTTCGAGGTCACCCCTGGCACGTTTGAAGTAGTAGAAGGTGCGACCTTCGAAATCAGCATCAACGGTGCACCCTCAAAAGACACGAAAGCTGTTCGCCCCGTAGGCAGTTCGGCTGCAGACAACAGTGTAAACGTTATCAAATTGATGGCTTACTATTGGGACGAAGATAAGTCAGGCGGTGCTGATTGGGTTGCTTGCACGCTTCTTGATGCTATACCTTCAGAGGGTACAGCTGCAGAAGAAGGCAAAATCGGTTTTGTGTATACCGGTATAGGTGATGCCACCAATCCTAAGGGGATTATAGAAGGCGGTATGCTTTACTATGGCGCAGATATCGAAGAAGGCGTACCGGGCACAGATGTACACATCAACAAGAAAGCACAAGTACAGGTAGTAGGCCTGTCTGAAGAAACAAAGTACCAATTCGTGGCTTATGGATTTAACAATGAAAAACAAGGTACTTACCAGACAGAAGGACTCTATCCGTATAAGGAACCCATAGCAGCAACTGAAACCAATTTTGAAAACGGAATATTCCAAGCTGGAGTATCAACTGTCACTATCGCAAATCCCTATGAATTGCAGGAAATCTTCGCCGCTACCGACGTGGTTGCAACAACGAAGAACGACGCTAACCAAACCGTGTTCACACAAGCACCCAGCCTGACGCTGGAGCGCCAGGTAGCCGGCATCTTGGCTTACTTCAAGGCCATTCCCGCCCGTATGAACAAGCAAGACAACCCCACTCACGATGCTTACAAGGTAGAAGAACTGCGCGTGGTAGCCAGCCACAAGTCCAAAGACTTCTATTTCCCCGCTATTTTGCTGGATGACCCCGACTTCAACGGTATTGCAGCCGACAATGACGAAACCGAGGACTTGATTGTGTTCGACTTCTCTGAGATTGCAACCAACTACGCTACTTCCACCTTGGACGAACAAAGCAACTATGAATTTTATGGCGTAGAAGGCGCAATAACAGCTGAAGGTGCGGTTCAAGTAGGTGACAAGAAGCCTTTTGCTGAAAACTATGCTGCTCCCGCAGGTTTGGCTTTGAAAGAAGGTTCCATCTTCGGTGCACGCTATATCATGCCGTATGACAAGCACTATTCCGACGAGACGACCCTGAAACTGCAATTCTGGGGAACTTCTACGGTGGCTGGTGAAGATAAAACCACACTCGTTCTCCTGGAAGAGCGCGACATCACGACACCCAACACCGAACTCTTCGATGCCTACACCTACGACATCCGTTGCAACAACTTCTACTCCATCGGTCAGAAGTTGGAAACCGATGACACGGATGGTCCGGACGATGAAGATGATACCGATGATGATGACGAACCCATCGACCTGCGCAGCGACAAAGTCAACGTCCGCATCAACGACGCTTGGGCCGTGCTGCACAACATGGGCGTGGACAACATCGAATAATCCCCCTAACAAACTTTTTTCATAACTAAACAATCCGGATGCCCGCAGGGCGGGACCCGTTCCCCCCTCGCGGGCATCCTATCATTAACCATTAACTATTAATCAATAACCTCATGTCAGACGAAATCACCTACCGCATCGACGCCTTCCTGCAGGACAACAGCCTGACCACGGACAACACGGAAGACGTCTACGCCGTGCCCGCCTCGCGCGAGCCCGCCGACGAAGAGCGCATCCTGGCCGAGATGAAGGCCGAAGACACCGGCCTGCGCCGCGAGACCCTGCTCCACGTGTTCGAACTGGAGAAACGCGTCATCAAGCGCCTCCTGCTCAGCGGCCACGCCGTCAACACCGGACTCTACCATGCCTCCGTCGCCTTCCGCGGCCTCGTCAAGAACAGCCAGTGGAACCCCGACGAGAACGAAATCGTCATCAACTTCAACCCCGGCGCGGACCTCCGCGAGGCCGTCCGCCAGACCCAGGTCAACATCCTCGGCGCCAAGCCCGCAGGCATCTCCGTCACCGGCGTGCAGGATGTCGCCACCAAGGCCGACAACGCCAGCGCCACCGCCGGACGCGCCTTCACCCTGACGGGACGGAACATCCGCATCGCCGGCGACGACCCCGCCGTGGGCCTCACCCTCATCGCCGAAGGCGGCACCGAGACCCCCGTCACCAGCGACCTCTGGGTCATCAACAACCCCTCGACGGTGACCTTCATCATCCCCGCCGGACTGGAGGCAGGCACCTACACCCTGCGGCTGACGACACAGTTCGGAGGCAACAACCGGGACTTGCGCAAGGCCACCCGCACAGTGGAAAAAACGCTCTACATCGGCACAGAACCGCCCCAGTCGGGAGGCACCACCCCCGGCGGCTCCGATGAAGAAGGCGAAGAAGGAACCTTCGGATAATCCACGACCGTCGTAGATACTCCTCTATGACACCCGTAGATACTCCTCTACGACCATCGTAGATACTCCTCTACGACCGTCGTATAAAATAGAACTTACAAATCATAAACCAACATACCTCGCTCTTTGACATCTTGAGACGCACAGGAAACTGTGAGAACCAAGGGAATCCGTACACAATCTTCTCCCCTCTTCTTTCCTCATCTTCGGATAATTTGCGTATCTTTGTGGCGTGCAAGCACGGACATCATCAATCAAGCCATCAAATTATTAATTAAAGAAAGGAGAACATCATGGATGACCAATTCAAACCCTGGAAGACGGACGATCCCGTCGAAAAGAAGAAAAGACTCCTCGCCCTTCGGAAAAGAAACCTGCAGGGACAAGAGGAAATTTACCCCGAACTGAACGTGCTGCTCGACCCCGACATCGACCGGAAGACCTACGACGAACTGATAGAAAAGTTCTGGCGGGAAGGCAAGCTGAAACTCAGCAAGACCGCCGAGGCGATGATCAAGTACAGAGGCAGCATCATTGTCAATGACCCCGCACTGATGTACTGAGCTTCGCCTTCTACCGCGGCCAGGGCCTGGACCTGGTCTGGAACGAACGCTGATTCCCCCGCTGTAGAGACGCGGCACGCCGCGTCTCCTGACACACGACCAACCCCAAAACGGGGAGACGCGGCACAACGGGGAGACGCGGCACGCCGCGTCTCTACAACGGCGACCATCCCCCCATTGTCCCCCCTTTCCTATGCGTCCCAAGATGCCGGCGGGCACCGAGACAACAACCATTAACGTAGAACGCATAGAACGGAATGACAATGAAAACATTACGCCACACCCTCACCACCCTCAGCCTCGCGCTGACCACCCTGCTGACACCCGCACTGACGACGGGGTGCCAGGACGACCCGCTGTTCTCCGCACCGGGAATGGACGGAGGAGGGACGGCGACACGGGCGGAAGTGACGAATCCGGGGGCGCTGCGAAAAGAAGGAAATTACTGGGTGGCAGACCAGCGTGTCCCCTTGGTAGGTGTGGGACGCGTCATTGACGACTTGAATCCAGGACTGGTTAGTGCCAATGGCGGACAAGGTACTTTCAGCAATGTTACAGACCTTAATTTGGACAATGCCGCCTCCATTGATGGTATCACCGTAGGAGATTTGCTCTACACCCCCATTTTCTCTGTCAAAGACATGTATCGTACCTATGCCGGCGGACAGACCGTCGGCTTCGTATTAGGCGAAGGCGATGGAGCTTCCCTGCTGGATGCTGACGTGTTGGGTATGTTGGCCATCATTACCTATCGCGACAATGAGAATGCCAAAGTATATAAACTCAGTGAACAAGGTGAACTACTGAATCTAGGACTGATAGGCACTACATCCGGCAATACCAAGCAGACGCTCAGCGTGAAAGTAACAGAACCATTCGACGAGATTATGCTATGCACGACAGGCGTGAATGCTAATATCGGAAAAGGAGAAAAATTTTACTATGCTTTTGTGGGGGAAACGCCCGAAGTGAAGATTACCAACACAACGGAAGGAACATTTCCCAAAGCATCTTTCTCAAATACAACTCTAATTAATGACCCGGAAGATATTTTGAAACCGGGTCCGGAACCGCAAGGCTATATCGGTGCCGGATTTATCCAAATCCCCATCTTGGGAGCACTCGTAGATTATCACAGTACCAAGCTGAACTTAGGGACTACCATAGAACCCTGGACTGAAATAGGCTTCGTCTACCAAACCGGTACCGTAGCCGACGTAGCCGTTGGCACCAATCTCACCCTTACCCCGTATGATGCCGATGGATACAAAATCGAAGAAGATATTTATGAGCAAACAGGCATCTTGGATGTAAAAGCCTTTGGCGGAGGCTCAGGCAAATACGCCCTTATATCTGACGAGAAGGTCAGTGCCATTGAGCTTAAAGTGCTTTCCGTCCTGAACGTAGACCTTTCAGGCACATCGCTCCTGCGTGCCTATACCCGTGACCCCATCGTGATAGACCCCACCAGCTATTTCACGGTTCCTGAAACGGTGCAGACCACCTCGGCATCTTACCACTTCATGAAGCCAAGCGATGGAAAGATTGTAAGCATCAACATAGTGGACAATCCTGGCGGGGCAGCCACACCCGTACTGCCCGGTTCTTCCAGCAACTATGGATATATCACCAATATGGAGGAAGGCAAAACATATCAAGTGGAAATCCTCTATCAAGGACCTGACGGAAAACAATTTGTCACCACCACGGCCATCACCCATGTGGCCGGTCCGGAAAAGACCTGCCGCACACACTACATGACAGGGGATGGATTCAGCGTAGCCAACAGCAATGACTTCGCCGGCATCACCATATTGGGCATCATGGAGAATACCGACAACATCACAGATAATGACTATACCACGAATTATGCCAGTGTGATGAATGGCGTAACCGTCTTCCAACATGGAAGCTATGCCGTCGTGGCATCCGATGAAGTGTTACGGCCGGCTGCCGGCGAAACCTGGCGAGTAGGCTTCACCATTCAGGGAGGTCCCGGGCTATTGGGCTTGAATGCCCTCAAATTCTTTACCATCGCCCTCTATGACGAGCATGGAAATAAGATAGACTCGCAAGTATCGGCCACCAACAATACCATTTCCCTTGGCTTGGTAGACATTGGCTCGGAGAAAATGAGGGTCAGCATCGAAACCACGCAAGCTTTCAAATATGTATCCTTGGAAACTGCCGGGTTACTGGACGTCGGACTGAATACATTCCGCATCTATAACGCTTTCTATGAGGATGCTTCCTGCGAGGAAGAGGACGTGATGGACGAATGCTCGCAATTGATGAGTGCCGCGTTGGACAACCTGAAACTTGACATTGACGGTTTCAGCGGCATCAAAGTGTCAAGCATCAGTACTTCGCTTGCCGATGTCGTGGACGAAGACAGTGAAACCTGTGCCACCATGTACACTGTGGCCAATATCGGCGAGTTCAGCCTTACCTTCACATTCGACGAGAAACCTGCCGGTCAATGGATCGGTCTGTTAATGAGAGAGCCGGAAGGCATCCTAAGTGCAAACCTGCTGAATAATATAGAAGTAAAGACCATTGGCGAAGATGGACAAGAAGAGATATTTCAAAATCAGTTTGAAGGACTGTTGGGCCTGGACCTCATCGGTTTCGGCGAAAAGACCTACATTGAAGCTTATCCTACAAAACCTTATTGCAAACTGGTAGTGACCTTCAGCGGTATAAATGCAGCTGGCACTTGGCAGTTCTACGGTCTTTACACCACCAAGGACATGAACAACAACGGAAAGCCTGACTGCACGGAACCCGATCCCGAAGTGATACGTTATGTAAACCTCTCTACCGACACGGAACACCAATGCTTGGATGTGAATGGAAGCGCAGACCTGAGTGTCCGCGTGGAGTATGAAGGCATCAGCACTGAAGAAACCTACTTTTTGGGTTGCTTCCCTACCGGAGGAGACAAAATTGTCATCCCAGTCAAGTTCAGCGGGAACAGACTAATTGCAGCAAATGCAAACGAACCGCTCCGCTTGAACGAAGCAGACATCTATACTTTACGTATATATGAGAACGAAGCATGCACCAATGAGTATGAAATAAGCAATGCACCCCTACTACTCTACGTCCACCCCCGCCTCACCACTTGGACCGGCAACGCCAACGACCAAAACTGGAACAACTGGAGCAACTGGTCCGAGGGTTCGCCTTGGGGCTGTACCGACGTCATCATCCCCGGCGACCTGGGCAGTAATTATCCTTTCCTGACCGAGGACGACTACAACTCCGGAGAGAACAACTGCGCCCACATCTACATCGAGGATGGCGGACAGATAGTCAACACCCGCTACCTCAACACCTACGAGGGTGCCTGGATGGACATCCGGCTGAAGGGCGGACGATACTATATGCTCTCCTCCCCGCTGGAAGACATGGTATCCGGCGACTGGTTTATCTCGCCCGACATGACCTTGGCAACAAGTGACGAGCATACAGAAGATGGATTGTCCTACTTCAGCAACCTCAACGAAGTTAGCTATCCCGAAGCACGTACGAGCCCCATTGTCTACCAACGCCTGTGGAGCACCAATGCCCCGGTAAAGAACCCCGACGGCTACAACGCCACTGATGAAGTCACGCCCGACGAGACGCAATGGACACCGCCCTACAACGCCGTAGGACAGGAATATAGCCTCGGCATGGGCTTCTCACTCATGGCTGGCAAAGACAACAGCGGAGAATACCTCTTCCGCTTCCCCAAACTGCACGGGACGTATCATTACTACAACCTGGCAGGCAATGTCACAGGCAGCCCGGAATGCATCGGCCGACAATATAACTACGGCAAATTCCTGGACGACAACGACCATGCAGACGAAGAGGAATTGGTATTCGAACAGACAAATCAGAAAGCCAACCGATACTTCCTGGTAGGCAATCCGTTCGTCTCCTGCCTCAACCTGTCCACTTTCATGGCTACCAATGGCATCCGCGAAGTGAAACTGTTCGACGGCACCACCAACACCAATAACCCACTCATCTTGATAGACGGCGAACTGGTGTCGAGCAACGGAAGTGCTCCCCGCAACATAGCACCGATGGAAGCCTTCTTCGCCCTGACTCCGGATGGGACCGAAACAACAGAACTGACCGTCCGCTTCACGCCGGACATGCAGACCAGCGACTACGGCACCCCCGCCTTCACCCGCTCCGCCGCCCCGGCCCTCCCCTCCGCCGCCCTGCGCCTCACCGCCAGCCGTGACGGACACGAGGCCCACGCCCTGCTGCGCATTGCCGACGACGCATCGGCGGACGTGGTGCCCGGCGAAGACACCCAATTACTGGTTGAGGGCGAGGCACGTCCCGCCGTGGCCGTCTACACCGTGGCAGGCGGGCGTGCCCTCGACATCCAGCAACGGCCCGGCGGACCCGCCGCCATCCCCCTGGGCTTCTACCTGCCCGGCGGCAAGGCCGACATCCGCCTCACCCTGGACTTCACCGACCCGCAGTGGACCGACTGGTTCCTCGTGGACCAACGCACCGGGCAACGGCAACGCATCACGCACACCACACTCACCCTGCACGATGTGGAGAGCGGAAGCGGACAGTATGTTTTAATGAAGAATTGAACATTAATAATTGACCATTACATAAGATGTTGAACAACAGACTCAGACATGCCACCCTCGCGGCCACCCTGCTGCTCCTCGCCGCCTGCGGACAGGACGAACTGCCCACGACCGACGTGCCGCAGCCCGAAAACACCACCGTCACCTTCACCGTGGATGCAGGGGCAGCCGCCACGCGCTCCGTGCCGGAGAACCCGCAGACAGAACAAGGTGCCGTCCAGCACGTCACCGCCGTGCGCCTCTACGTCTTCCGGCATGGGGGCGATGGAAAGACCTACTTTGCCGGATACGAGGATATTACCAATGACGAATGGGCAGACCTCCCCGTTTCCGAAGGCAAAGAGGGCGAGACCGTCACCAAGACCTACACCATGACGACCCGGATGCTTTCCTTCACGGAATACACGCTGCTGGGGGTGGGGTATGAGGCAAGCGACGACAACAATACCGACCAGACCTTGGATGCCTATAAGGAAAAGTATGGCGATGACCTACTGTCCGATTTGGATAAAGACCAACTCCCCGACGCCACCACCCAGGCCGATGGTCAGACGGACCTCAAGCCCGGCGCCGAAGTCGACCTCTCCGCCATCGTCACCACCCTGAGGGGCGGCAAAGACAAGGACCACATCGCCCACAACGAATACTTCACCGGCACCTTCCGCGCCATGACCAACGGCAGCGGCCGCCTGACCGATGCGAAGGTGGAGATGCGCCGCCGCGTGGCGGGCCTCAGCGCCAGCTTCAAGCTGCAGGACTTCGCCGAAGAGCCCGCGGGCGTCGCCATCATGCTCTACCAAGCGCAGAACAAGTCCGTCCCCACCCTCCCGAAGAACTGGCAAGCACCCTTCTTCGAGGACTATAAGGACGACCCGCTGACAGGAAATAATACCCAGACAGGTCTGGCCTCCGTCAAGGACAACCCCCAATGCATTCTCTTCGTACCCACGATATCAACAGATAATAACGGAAACGCCGGAGACGGGACAACCACCGCCGCCGACGGAGAGGGTTCGACCGCGGGAGGGCAGGGAGAGGTGACGACCGAAGAAGGCGCCGCCTACCTGCTCCCCATTCCCGCCCCGGCCTATGATGCAGAGAAGAACTACACCCTGGCCGCCGTGGTCTACAACCAGGCAGGACAGGTCATCTGCACCAAGCGCGCCGCCCTCAATGTCAAGGATGGTGACGACATAGGGCACCTCATCTTCGCCACGGACCTGGGCACGGGCATCGTGGACGACGAGTCCTACTACCGCTACCCCATCGTGGCCAACCGCTTCTACCGCTTCGACGGCCTGGAGCTGACCTTCGACCCCAGCAACCCCTTCGAAATCGAGGTGGAGAAAGGCTGGGAAGGAAACCCGGACCTGGACTTCCAATGACCGGACTCAAATATAGTTTAGGCACGGATTACGCGGATTTCACGGATTTAGTAATTGCATAACCCATGGAATCTGGTGTTTACACCTTAAAGATTATCCGCGTAATCCGCGCCAAAAAACAACCCGATAAATTAGCTGTAAACCCATACAACATACTCAATATGATGAAGACCCTTATACACACCCTCCTCCCCGCGGCCCTGCTGCTGCTGACGGCCACCGCCTGCGAGGACACCCTCAACGCCCCCGCCCTGCCCGCCGGCAACGGCGACGGCCCCACCCTGACCCTCGCCCTGGACAACAACGAGGAGAAGGCCGGCACACGCTCCACCCTCAACGACGGCGCACCCGTCAACCATGTGGAGACGGTGCGGATACTCGTGTTCAAAGGCACGGGCGACGATGCCACCTATGTGGGCGATGAAGTCTATGCCGACAACACCCTGAAAGCCATCAGCTGGCCAAAAGCAGAAGAAGGCCAGGAGAAGCCGGACAAAATCACCTACCGAATGAACTACCCCTTTGTGGAGGGCGAGACCTATACCCTGCTGGGAGTGGGGATGGATTCGCATACAGATGAGACAATCACCGAACCGGAAGAGTGGAATGATGTCTATGACATTTCATTGAAAAAGGATGAGACCAAACTTTCCGAAGCCTACGCCACGCTGAAAGCCGATAAGACCAAGGAGCACATCGCCCGCCACGACTTCTACACCGGCACCACCACCTTCACCCACGCGGGCAAGAAGACCCACATCGACGACCTGCTGATGAAGCGGCGCGTGGCGGGGGTGATGCTGTATGTCAACGAAATACCGGCCGATTTGCCTCACAACAATACGAACTACCGTACCACCCGCGTAGACCTCAAACTGGGCCGCACGCAGAAGAAGTCCGTGCAGTTGTATCGCAACTTCCTGGCAGAAAACTGGACGGAACCCGAAGGAGATGATTTGACTGATAGCAACGTACTGCTGTCCATCGACCTGAGCGAATTAAACTACGAGGATAAAGACGCACAAGGCTTCTACACCATTGACAATACGACCAGTGCCAACGGCCTGCAAGACGGCGCACTGAAAGCGGCCTGCTATATGCTGCCGCTGAACGTACCTACGGAAAATGCAGCCGACTATAAGACTTTCACCGTGGAGATATATGGCGTGGAGAACTCAGATGGACAAGGCAGCATTGCGACTGAAAATGGGGACGGTACCATCACTCCCAAAACACCCGAACTGCTCAAGTCCTTCACCGTCGAGCAGCGCGATGACGACGGCACATCCGTCACCTCCTTCCCCATCCGCAGCAACTACCTCTACAGCATCGGCAAGTATAACCCCGCCGAGGGCGTGGACGAGCCCATCAGCCTCTCCGGCGACCCCATCTACCTGGAGGTCCTGCCGTTCCAAAAGCTGAATGTCAACCATGAATTCGGGGAGGCAAGGGTGCAGGCGTTGTTCAATCCGGACTTCAATGAGGAGACGAAGATATTCAACTGCATGAACGGATGGGTAGACATAAAGATATTGCCCCCCTTAACGACCATTAGAAAAGATGTTACCAAAGTGACTGCCACAATCATAGAGAATGACCCTATAGAAGGAGATTCAGAAGGTGAAAAGTATCTCCGCAGTTGGCTATATATGAGGGAACATACCAATGATAACCCCGAGAATGACACATACACTCAAAACAATCTTGAATTATATTCATCTGAGAAGGATCAAAATATGGACTGGAACAACATGTCCATCACTCTCTTCATGGAGGATTATGCCCGCCGCCGTACATGGGGCTGGACCGATAAAGGAGAATGGAGCCCATCCAATGATGACATTGAGAATATAAAGAATGATGTACGCAATGCAACGGTTATCCTTACGACCACCATACAACAAGAGGACGGACAAACCATCGAAAGAACAGATGTCCTGCAAATCAAACAGTACAACACCATCACCGTCCGCTACCAAGGTCGGGACGAAGTGGATGACGATGACTTAGAAAACGCATTTGCCGACTGTGGTTTCAGCCGGGAAGATATGGTAGATGAGAATGGGAATCTGTTTTATGATGGATGGGGCTTTTGGAAAACAACTAATATTAGCGTATATTCAGGTGACGGTGTTGGCAGCCGAGGCAATGGCTCTTGGAATCTCGAAAACATACAAGACAATAGCGGTTGGACAGGCACTGCTGTCATAAGAGCGCAATATACTTTTAAAGAAATACAGACGGATGAATCGAATGCCGGAAAAATGAGATGCAGTATACGAACAACGGACAAAAACAGCCGGACCAATACTGGCTGGTATTTGCCCGCTGAATTTGAAATGGAAGGATTCATGGAACTCTCAGCTGATTGCTCTGACAAAGGATATAATACCAATTATCCTAATCTGATGAATACTATTACTAATCTAACTTACAATAGAGATTTCTGGACCTCTACAACAGCAGGTACATATAGTGCCTCTGAAACAGACAGAAACAAAAAATCGTATGCTTATAAAATAACGAAGAATAACACTGATTATAGCTGGAAACGCAATAAATTTATTCGAGATACGAATAATAGTGACATTCCAATAAATAAATGTTATATCCGCCAAGCGCGAAAGTTCTCGGATAAATATGACGGCCAATGGTAACATCGTGTAAACCCTTTTTTATACGACACCCGTAGATACTCCTCTACGACCACCGTAAGGGAGCACTTACGACCATCGTAAGGGAGTACTTACGACACCCGTAAGGGAACGGTTGCGACACCCGCAACCACAGAAGAACGAAACAGAAACATATAAACCTATGATAGGAATGAAGAAAATACTGACCATCCTCTGCGCCCTCGCCACACTGGCCGCCTGCCAGGACGACCTCGCCCCCGACACCGGGACGGGCACCACCGCCGAGGGCCTGACAGACATCTACCTGGCGCAGACGGGCATGCCCGTCATCGTCACCCGCGCCGACGACGCCGCCACGCAAGACGACAACCGCGTGGAGAGCGTCATTCTCTTCGTGTTCAGCGAACAAGGCGAACTGCTCAACACGCCCGTGCAGCAGAGCGTGACGCAAGTGGCCGCGCCCGATGGTGCCACCAATCCAGAGAATACGTTCTACCGCTTCCGCGCCTACCTGCCGAAAGACAAGTACTCCCTCTACGCCGTGTGCAACTACGAGGCGGACGGGGTGGAAACACTGATTAACTCCGTCAGCGGGGAACACGAGAGCGACCAATCAGACCTGGACGCCTTGAAAGCCTTCACCTACAGCATCAGTTCCGTGGACGAGGCCTACAAGGGCGTGTTCGTCATGGAGGGAAGCACCGAGTTGTCCACTGTTTCGGAAGGCAACCCCCTCATCATCCCCGTGAAGCGCGTCGTGTCGCGCCACACGTTCCATATCACGTTCAATCCGGAAAAGGCCGGCGACCTGTTCAAACTCAGCAGCGTGTCGATATTCAACGTGCCTAAAAAGAGTTACCTGATAGGACGGGCAGATGATGCTGAGAACAAGGATGCCGCCACCACGAATGACGATTACTTGGGCGGAGACCCCGCCCCCCTGGACGGCAGTACTTCCGGCACGCCCATCGAACTGGACGTGCAGAGCGACGTGGCAGACAGCTACACCGCCACCACCCATCTGTTCGAGAACCGCCGCGGAGCCGTGTCACAAGATGATGTGGACATCGCGCTGGACATCACGAGCTACCCCGACGAGGAAAAGCAGCGCATCCGCCAGCTCTTCAAGCGGGATTTGGCGTATGGCACCAATGCCTACAAGGACAAGGAGGGCCCATTCTCCCACGCCACCTGCCTCCTGATACAAGGCCTCTACGAGGACAACAATGACCCGACGTTTACAGAGGGAAAAGCCTATGAGGTAAGCTACTACGTCTACCTGGGCCACGACAATTTCGGTGACTTCAACGTGAAGCGCAACACGGACTACCAATATGAAATCACCATCCGCGCCTGCGACGAGATAGACACCCGCGTGAATGCCGAGGCCGTCGGACAAATCAAGTTCGACGTCAGCAAGCAGAGCCAGCCCTTCGATGCCCACTACAACGTGCGCGAGGCGTTGCTCTACAGCACCACCGATTGGGAAGTCTATGTGGAGAACCCCGATGAGACGCCATGGCTGGAAATCTCCACCTCGCCCGTCTACAAAAAGCGTGAGCTGGGCGCCTCCGCCGCGGACAACGAGTATGCACAGTTCCGCCTGACGGGCAGCGAGAGCCTGCGCTACATCTACATCCACACGGACGAATATGTGCCCCACATTACGGATGTCAATAAAAACAGCACACTGCCACCCCGCACGGGCTACATCTGCTTCAAATACAAAGGACAAGATGAAGACGAGGTACAAGCAGCCAAATTCAAGGTAGTCCAGTACCCCGCCCAGCTTGTCATGGTGCAGGAGAACAACATCGCCGGCATGGGCGATGGCCGGCAACGCTACTTCTTCGTGGAGCGCATCACCGAGGAGAAGTACAAGGACTGGGGCTTCCGCGGCTTCTGGAACCTGACGCTGGACAACCTCATCTCCACCGGCTTCTACGACGGACTGTCCAACACCCGCAAGGAATACGTCTCCGCCATCTGGGGCGACAAGGACAGCGATTCATTCAAGGCACGCACGCAACCCCAAACCAACGGAGGCCTGCTGGCCACCCCCGACTCCGCCCCGCTGGAGCTGGACGGCGCGCAGGATGCCGCCTACTGGCAGGCGTATGACGAAGAGACGGGCGACTTCATCCAGCCGGAAGGCGACCCCATCTTCAACCTCTCCACCTCCTTCGCCCTGGGCTACGCCCTCGCCAAGAACCGCGACCGCAACGGCAACGGGCGCATAGACTACGACGAAATCCTGTGGTACCTGCCCGCCCGCAAGCAGCTGCAGGCCATCGCGAAGGCCATCAACAACAATCAGTTGTACGGCACGGACACGGATGACAAAGGCGGCATGTTGCCCCTCACCCTCGACGGCAGCTACTGGAGCAGCACCCCGTCCGTGTCCGACAAGTACGGCATCACCACGGGCCGCGCCTATTATGTCAAGATGGACGCGGAGGGCAGCGAGGCCATCGGCCTGCGCGACCAGTCGTTCAACGTCATTGTCTGCCGCGATGCTGACGGCTGGCTCGGCCCCGAGACCGGAAGCGGACAGGGCGATGTGAACCTCAACCCCGGCTGGGAGGACGATGATGAGAACATGCCGGGAAGATAAGAATTTAGTTTAGGCGCGGATTACGCGGATTTCACGGATTTATTATTTGTATAATCAATGGAATCCAGCGTTTTACAGTGAAAAGATTATCCGTGACTATTCCTTAGCATAATCAAACGATGTTTTGAGCGAAGCTAAATCCGCGTAATCCGCGCCAAAAAACGCCGATAAACAATCATTTACATCATGAAACAGAAACTGACATACCTCTGCACCCTGGCCGCCCTGCTGACGGCCACCGCCTGCACCCACGACGACGCCCCCGCCCCCGGCGGCACGACGGAAGGCACCGCCTCCGCGGCCTTCCACATACAGACCCGCGCCGACGGCACCGGCATCGGGCAAAACCAGCACGCCTACCTCTACCTGGCCGAACGCCTGCCCCAGCTGCCGGACGACGAAAAGCTGTATTGCGACAAACGCTACAACGTGGGCAACGGCGCCTACCTCATCGAGAACCTCACCGCGCAATGGTACAAGATGGCGTTCATCTGCCTGCCAGAAGGGGTGGAGGCACCGGAACCGGCGGAAAGCAACCATGAGTTCAACGACTATGTGATTGACTACAGCCCCGTGCTGATAAATCAGGATGCCCAAAATCCCAACAAGAAGGACCTTGCCATCTACCGCCAGGTTATTGACCGCTGGCTCCTGCCCGATGAAACGCTGAGGGAGGACGTCACCCTGACCCGCATCACGGGACAGCTGGTGCTGGACATGGGGATACTGAAGGACCAGTTCCCGGGCACGGTGAGCAATATCACCGTCAATTTGGGCAAGATGCCCCAAAAGGTGTACCTGCACGACAATGTGGATGAGTACCCGGACGATGCGATTATGACCAACTCCTTGTCCTACTCATTCGACATCAGTCAGGAGACCTGGGAGAGCAACGACCACTTCCGCGTCTACCTCGACCTGCTGCCGTACGATTTGACAGATGCCACGGTGAAGGTGAAACACGAAGATGAAACAGAAGACGGAGCCACCATTGAGTTCCCCCTCGTCTCCGGCACCCATGGCAGCGATGTCAATACCGCCCAGATTGAAATCAAGGCAAACACCCGCACCACCGTCTACTTCCGCGGCATGGAGGACACCGAGTTCGAGGTCCGCTACGCCGGCTTCGACAACTTGTCCATCGACGTGGACGGCGACGATTGGAACGGATGGAACTGATTGTAAAAATAAGACTTTAGTTTAGGCGCGGATTACGCGGATTTCACGGATTTATTATTAATATAGTCAATGGAATCCAGCGATTTAGAATAAAAATATCCGTGGAATCCGCGTAATCCGCGCCAAAAAACAATCCGATAAATTATCATTTAACATACTTATTGCAATGAAAACCCTATACCCCACCCTCTGCACCGCCGCCCTGCTGATGCTGGCCGCGTGCACCCAAGACCCCGTGGAGGACCTGGTGTCCTCCGGCAACACCCAGTCCGGTGACCTGCCCGAAGGCACCTTCATCGTGGACTACCTCCCCTCCGCCGACCTCCCCGCCACGCGCGGCCTCGGCGAAGGCGAAGCGATTCTGTCCCTGGACTACCTGCTGTACACCAGCACGGACGGCAGCGCCTACACCCTGACAAAACATAAGGAAATCTCCGACATCGACGCCAACACTTCCTGGCCCCTGAAGCGCGAAAACATGACGTGGGCACAACGCCAAGAATTGAAGGACACGCTGAGCACCGAAAGCAAGTACAAGGTGGTGTTCGTGGCGAATGCGGACAAGGACAAGGTGTGGGCGGATGATAAAGAGTTCCAGCCCATGACCGGCATTGATGCTAAAAACAATTTCGATGACGCCCGCCTGCTCCTCCCGCCCAACGGCGACTTCCAGCAAACTAACGGGACCTATACCTTCTATTATATGTGGACGGGGGATATAGACCCGGCCAACGGATATAACAAGAATACACCAGCACAGATGAATGTGGTGCTGCAAAGGGTGGTGAACAAGGTGGAGATTAGGCTGGAAGAAGAGGTAGTGAATGAACTGAAAGAAGCTACCAGCGTGGAGGAGTATGTGAAGGGGAAATTGGATGAATACTTCAGGGCTAATTATGTTATTGACACTGAGGGAACGATGAGCGGAACTCTATATAATGTAGTGAATGAATATTTGGAAGGGATAGCAACAGAGAAGATTGGAATTACTCAGAAACCTGATTCTTGGGATACTAATGAAAAAAAAAGCAAATATACATTTCAAGAACTTCTGAAAGCCTCTGACAGCAAAGAAAAAGTCGTAAACAGCATAAGTGGAATATCAACTTCAACTCCATGCACCACAGAAGGAACAGCTTGTTGCGTAAGGC
Organism: uncultured Mediterranea sp.; assembly: GCA_939791845.1. Lineage (GTDB taxonomy): Bacteria > Bacteroidota > Bacteroidia > Bacteroidales > Bacteroidaceae > Bacteroides. The sequence continues at coordinate 24,351 of CALNEX010000001.1, forward strand.
ATCAATTCATCAACGAGTGTAAGGATTACTTCATTACCCGTTGTGATTGGAGCAATCTTACCTCGGTATCCGTCAATTACGCTCAACAAGCTTTTCCATACGCCATAGACTTCAATATGAATACGAAAGCGGAAACTCCGCAGAATCAAAGTTGTACAATAACTGCCAAGAAAGAGACAACAGAAAATAGCTTCGACAACCGCTATGTCTTCTATACCTTCAGCAATAAGGGAGGTGCAGAGAACATTAACAATATCAGTTCGATAACATTTTATAAGGATGACACCGAAGCATTTACTGTAACATCCAGTATTACACCAGGCAATAGTCCAACAGAGGGAAACAATCATTATTTCCTCACTTACCAACCTATCACAGGCAGCGCCGTAAACGAAAGCAAAACATTCACATTTCAACGCGAGCAGTATAATTTGCAAGATGTTATTGGATGGAACTGGGACGATGATATTTGGTCATTTGCTCTTACAGATTTAGGATGGTGGCCTACCAAAATGACAACATGGGTAAATAGCCTCTTCAGCGGAAAAGATACTGATTCTGCTTTTGAGCCATATACCTTAGAACTTGATATTCCAAAAGTCGAAATCGCCACTCCTTGGAGCACCGAAAATGCCAGTCAAACAGAATAACCGAATAATAACAAATATACAACAATGAAAACCAACCACCTCATACCCCTGCTTCTCGCCCTTCTGACGTTGGGCGCCTGCGTCTCCCCGCAGGACGAGGCAACCGATTGCCAGGAATGCAACGAACAGCAGATCGTCATCAAGCTGGCCAGCGACAACGCCCCCGCCACCCGCGCCGGACGACCCCTGACCAGCAACCAACCCAACCAGGACGTGGACCGCGTGATGCTCATCGTCTGCAATAAAAACGATAATAAAATCGTCTACACTAAACTCCTGACCGACTGGATGACCACCAGCGACATCTACATCGACCAAAACGACCGCCGCGGCCGCGAAGACGTGGTGAAGCTGGAGGGGGAAGAACTGCTGCCCGTAGGAAACTACAAGGTCTACGCCATTGCCTATACCTATAAAGGAGAAAACAATGGCAAGAATACACAATACACAGTGAAAGGAAAGGCAGATGACGGCACAGATCCAGACATGAATCTGAACGACTATTGCGAAGGCTTGAAGAACTTTGAAGATGGCAGCAAATTCACCGACAACTTCACCCTCACCGATGCCCCGGGCGAAGAGCTCTTTGCCGGCTCGCAGGAGTTCACGGCCAACGCCGCCGGCTTCGCCACCGAAGTGGTGCTGAACCGCCAGGTGGCCGGCGTCTACCTCTACGTGAAGGACATCCCCTATTATGACAACCTCGCCCAGTTGCGCCTGATGCCCGCCACGGACAATGACGGGCTGGTGCTGGGACGGTTCGCCAACGAGGACATTGCGGAGAACGGCGAGGGACAGAATGAACTGTATGTGATGAACGGAACAACTCCGGCTACGCCGGTAAAGCCCCTCTGCGAAATCAATCTGACAGACTGGTTCACAGACGGGAAAATTACACAAGAAGGCAACTTGATTTCCACAGAGGGATGGAAACAGCCGGATTCTTACCCCAAAGACAAATATACATTCCAAGAAGGCAGCTTCTTCGGGGGCAGCTTCGTGATTCCCTTTGCGGCCTCGGCAACAGAGAGCACAAACTCGCTGGAAATACAACTGGTCAGCAATACAACGGAGAATGGTGATAAAATAGAAAAAAGATGGTCAGTAAAGCTGCCGCAAAAAGACTTAACCGCCCAAAGCGGCAAGATTTGGCATTGGGATGCCAACACTGAGGAATTCCTTGACCCCACAATAATGCCCGCACCCGTCACTGAAACCGTCACCAACTACTCCCTGCTCCGCAACCACCTCTACTGTATCGGCAACAAATTCACGGACACGGGCGAGGACCTGCCCCAATCGCTGTACACGAAGCAGGACATCCTGCTGACGGTCATCGCCGAATGGGACATCATTTATGACATGGTGCTGGAGCCGGGATCCGAACAAGATCAATCCCTAACACGCGAGAGAGTCAGTCAATCAGGCAAGTCAATTTGAAACGCCGTGAGGCGGAGTAACCTACCGTTTGCCCGGCCATAGCGATAAGCCGGGTACTTGTCAGCCAAGACCACGCTGCGAAGCGGGGTGGCGCAAGTTTGTTTGTTTTGTTTATAGGAACCACGACTTTCGGGCCGTGGTTCCGCTTTTTTTGCCATCTTTTCGCCACAAAGTTGTCATATTTGATTTATTCTTATTACTTTTGTGCTCTATAACACAGTTTTGCAGCAGTTATGGTAAAATCGAGCATCCCCAACATCCGCATACCGGAGCTGATAGCCGACATGTGGTCACGCCTCAACGAGGAACAGCGCGCCTACCTGTCCGGCCAATTCACCCTCCAAAACTACAAGAAAAACGAGGTCATCCACTGCGAGGGCGAAACCCCCACGCACCTGATGTGCCTGCTGAGCGGAAAGGTGAAGATCTACAAGGACGGTGTGGGGGGCCGCAGCCAGATTATCCGCATGATCAAGCCCGTGGGCTACTTCGGCTATGCCGCCTACTTCGCGGGCAAGGACTATGTGACGGCGGCGGCGGCCTTCGAGGCATCCACGGTCTGCCTCATCCCCATGGCCGCCATCCGCACCCTGATTGCGCAAAACAATGACCTGGCCCTGTTCTTCCTCAACCTGCTGTCCGTGGACCTGACCGTGGCGGACGAGCGCACGGTGAACCTGACGCAGAAGCACATCCGCGGCCGCCTGGCCGAGTCGCTGCTCTTCCTGAAGGAGAGCTATGGCCTGGAGGAGGACGGCTCCACGCTGAGCATCTACCTCTCGCGCGAGGACCTGGCCAACCTCTCCAACATGACCACCTCCAACGCCATCCGCACGCTGTCACAGTTCGCCACCGAGAAACTCATCACCATCGACGGCCGCAAAATCAAAATCATAGAAGAAGAAAGACTGAAGAAAATCAGCAAGATAGGCTGAACATTCCCCGCCTCCGGACAGGCGTGCCGCCGCCCGCGGACGGGGGTACGGGCGGACACGGGCGGGGGCATGGGCGGACACGGACGGAGATACATAGAAATAAATGCCAAGAAAGTTGCTCAAGTAATAAACTTTCTCTATCTTTGCCACACCATGAGACGAAAAATCATAGCATACGAACATTATTATAAAGACTTCTTCGACACACTGGATACAGGAACCCAGGAAAAAGTCTTATACGGCTTGCTCTTACTGAAAACACAGGAGAGACTGCCAGCCAAATATGTCAAGTTCCTGAAAGATGGCTTGTATGAATTGAGAATAGAATGGCAAGGGAACATCTATCGCATCTTCTTTTGTTACGATGAAGGACAAATTGTCATCCTGTTCAACGGTTTTCAGAAGAAAACCCAGAAAACACCCAACAAGGAAATCAACAAGGCTTTGAAACTAAAGGAAGAATATTATGAACGGAAAAGAAGAAATAAAGATGTTTGATGTCGATGCACAGCTGGATGCTGCATTCGGCAAGGAAGGCACTGAAGAACGAAAAGCCGCGGAAGACAAGGCCTATGCTTTCTTCACAGGCCAGATCATTGAAGAGGCCAGAAAGAAAGCCCGCATGACCCAAGAAGAACTTGCCGAGAAAATCGGCACAAACAAGTCTTACATTTCCCGTGTGGAAACAGGAAAGACAGAACCCAGGATATCCACATTCTACCGCATCATCAATGCTTTGGGGCTGAATATGGAACTCACTCCTGCCCTATAAAGAAAGACTTGACACAGAGAAAGGGCGCACCCGTCTTGATGCGGATGCGCCCTTTTCATATTTTCCCCATGGCAGGGAGACGCGATGAATCGCGCCTCTTCCTGCGGTCTGGTTTATTCCGGTATCAGCGTGAAGCCCCAGCGGTACTCGCGGTTGGCGGGGAGTGTGTGCCACGGCTCGGGACGGGAGCCCCAGCTGTCATAGCCGCCCACGCCCTGCTCGCGGAGGTCGATGCAGACCTCGACGAAGTCACGCGGAACAATGTCGTTGATATGCGTCATGCGCGGTTTCACGTCCTTGGCAGCCGCCTCGTCGTGGTTGGCCACTTCCTCGGGCGTGAAGTTGCTCCACTGGTAGGGACGGTTCTTGGCCTCCTCGGAGTCGAAGTCCTCCACCGAGTTGCGCAGCGCGTTGAACTCCATCAGGCTGTCGGCACGTACCGTCAGGCCACGTCCGCCCTTCTGATCCAGCGTCAGCCAACGGGTGTCGGTGTGGTGGCCGTTCTCCTGCGGACGCACGTAGGGATAATACAAATCCCAAGCCGTGGAACTGTACTTGTCCACCAAGGTACCGTTGTTGCGGTCGCAATAGTTCTCCTGCGGTCCGCGGCCCAGGTAGGTCACCTGGTCCATCGCAGCGGGCAGACGGAAACGCACGCCGATGCGGGGCACCTCCAGCTTGGCGGCCGCCTCGCGGGCCTTGTCATTGCCCGGCGTGAAGGTGGCCATGCGCGTGGCTTCGGACACCTCGATCTCAGCCTCGCTCATCTGCGTGGAGGTGAACACGGCATCCACCTTGACAGCACCCGACGGATGCACGCGGTAGGTCATGCGGTAGAGGTTGCCGGCGGGCAACAGGTAGTCGGCCTTGATGAGAGCGTCCTTGCCGTCCATCACGATGGAAGCCTCCACCACCTTGAAGTTCTTGCTGGCTTCCTTCCATACCTGCAGACGCTTGGGGGCGCCGTTGCCATAGTCATTGTCCGTCGGCGCGCGCCAGAAGTTGGGCTGGATGCCGAAGCCGTCCTGGAAGTATTCCTTGCCACGCACCTGATAGGACGTGACCACGCCCGTCTGCTTGTTGAAGACGAACTTCACCCGTCCGGACGAAGCCGTCAGGTTGTCTCCCTCGGTGGTCACCTTCAGCGCGGGACCTCCGGTGGCCAGCTTCACGGGCAGCGGGTCGATGGGCAGGCGGAACTGTTCGTGGGCAATCTCCCATCCGGCGGGCACGCCCGGCTCGGGCTGCACGGCAAAGAAGCGGAAGTTGACGAAATACTCCGTCCCGGCCTTGGGCTTGAGGTTGCCTACAGGCACGGTGAATTCCTTGGTGCCCTGCGGGGCGATGTCCAGCGACACCTTGCCACTGCGCAGGATTCTGTCATTGGCCTTCAGTTCGTATATCATCTGATACTTCTTCAGGTTGGTGAAGTAGAAGCGGTTCTTCACCAGGAACTTGCCGGCAGCGGCATCCACCGCTTCCACCGCCACGTTCTGGTAGGCATACTTCACCTCCGTCAGGCCCGGATGGGGCGTGCGGTCCGGGTTGACCAAACCGTTGCACAGGAAGTTGCCGTCGCTGGGCGCGTTGACGCCATAGTCACCGCCGTAAGCATAGTAGGCCCGTCCGTCCTCATCGGTCTCGGCAAGGCCCTGGTCCACCCAGTCCCAGATGTAGCCGCCCTGCAGGTTGGGATACTTGTAGATTTCCTGCCACTGCCCCCAAATGTTGCCGGTGGAGTTGCCCATGGCGTGCGCATACTCCGAGGGCACCACGGGACGGTCGCTGCCCCGCTGGCCGATGGAGGCAAACCAAGAGGCACCGGGATACTGGGGCACGTACATGTCACTGTTCCACTCCCACTGGGCACGCTCGTAGTTGACGGGACGGTCCATCCAGTCCTTGTCGGCCTCCTTCAGCCACAGGTAGGTCTGGTAGAAGTTGTAGCCGTTGCCGGCCTCGTTGCCCAGCGACCAGATGGTGACGGACGGATGGTTCTTGTTGCGCTCGAACATGTTGATGGTGCGGTACATGTGGGGCTTCAGCCATTCGGGGTTGTTGCCCAGCGTGCCGCCCTTGCGCAGGTCGTAGTACATGCCGTGGCTCTCGATGTTAGCCTCGTCGTAGACATAAAGTCCGTACTCGTCGCACAGCTCGTAGAAACGGCGGCTCTGCGGATAGTGGGCCAGGCGCACGGTGTTGATGTTGTTCTGCTTCATCAGCTCGAAGTCACGACGCATCAGGTCCTCGGTGACGTAGTGTCCCGTGGCGGGGTTGTGCTCGTGGATGTTGGTGCCTTTCAGCTTGATGGGCTGCCCGTTGACCAGGAAGAGGACGTAGGGCTTGCCGTTGGGGCCCAGCTGGTCCACCTCCTTGATTTCGATGCGACGGAAACCGACGTTGTAGGGAATGACCTCGCTGACCTTGCCGTCCTCCTTCAGCGTCATCACCATCTTGTAGAGATTGGGATGCTCGGAGTTCCAGGTCTGCACGTCGGCCAGCTGCTTGTCGAAGCGGACGGTCTCGCACCCGTCGGCAGGCACGCTGACGGACTTCTCGTCCGAAGCCACCACCTTGCCCTGCTTGTCCAGCAGTTCGTAGCCGAAGGTCAGGCTGGCGGCGGCATCCTTGCGGTTGCGCAAGTCGGCTTCCAGGGCGAAGATGCCGTCCTGGTAAGTGTCATCCAAGGTGGACTTGACGCGAAAGTCGCGCACGTTGGCCTTGGGCTGCACGAAGAGGTAGACGTCGCGCTCAATGCCGCTCATGCGCCAGAAGTCCTGACACTCCAGGTAGGAGCCGGTGCTCCAGCGGAAGATTTTCAGGGTCAGCACGTTCTTGCCGGCCTTCACGTAGGGGTTGATGAGGAACTCGGCGGGATTCTTGGAGTCCTCGTTGTAGCCCACTTCCCGGCCATTGAGGTAGACATAGACACCGGACTTGGCACCGGCGATGTTCAAGTAGATATCCTTGTCCATCCACTCGGCAGGAATGTCAATGTCCCGGCGGTAGACGCCCACGGGATTGGCCTCGGGCAAGGTGGGCGGCTGCGGACGGCGGGGCTTGAACTCATAGCCATGGTTGGTGTAGATGGCTGTGCCGAAGCCCTGCACCTCCCAGTTGCCGGGCACCTGGATGTCGGCCCATTCCGATGTGTCCACGGACGGGTCGGTGATGTTGGCCGGCAACTGCTTGTAGCCTTCCACGAAGTAGAATTTCCACGTGCCGTTCAGCGAATGGTAGTTGGGGCTTTCCTCGAAACTGCTGTTCAAGGCAGAAGTCCGGTCACTGAAGGTCATGAAGTCCGTGCGGGGTTCCTCCCGGTTGACGGACACGGTCTGGATGTCCTGCCAATAGGGCTTCTTGTCGTCGGTGGCGGAAGCGAACATCGGGCTTCCCATCCCGAGCAGGCAAGCACCCAACAGGACTTGTCTCAACATTGGGTTGTTCATAATTTGTGTTGTTTAAAAGGTAAATAAGTGTTTAAGTGTTTAAGTGTTTGAGTTTATAAATGGATATTCATCCGTTCAACAGGTAACGCTCGGCTTCGATGGCCGCCATGCAGCCCGATGCGGCGGCGGTGATGGCCTGGCGGTAGTGCGGGTCGGCCACATCGCCTGCGGCAAAGACTCCCGGCACCTTGGTGCGCGGCGTGCCCGGCTCGGTGAGGATGTAGCCCACCTCGTCCGTGTCCAGCCACGGCTTGAAGATGTCCGAGTTGGGCCGGTGGCCGATGCCCAGGAAGAAGCCGTCGATGGGCAGGTCGTAGCGTTGCTCGTCGGCCTCGCCCATGCGCTTCACGAGGTGCACGCCCTCCACGCCATTCTCGCCATAGAGACCCACGGCGTTGTGTTCGAAGAGGACTTCTATCTTGGGATTGCTGAAGACACGCTGCTGCATCACCTTGGAGGCGCGCAGGAAAGGCTTGCGCACCAGCAGATACACCTTCGAGGCGAGACCGGAGAGGTAGGAGGCTTCCTCGCAGGCGGTGTCTCCGCCGCCCACCACGGCCACCACGCGGTTGCGGTAGAAGAAACCGTCGCACGTGGCACAGGCACTGACACCCATGCCGGCATACTTCTTCTCATCGTCCAGGCCCAAGTACTTGGCCGTGGCGCCCGTGGCGATGATGACTGTCTTTGCTTCGACGACCTTGCCGTCGTCCATCGTGACCTTGTAGGGCGAGGCACTGAAGTCAGCAGACATGGCCACGCCATAGCGGATATCCGTGCCGAAGCGTTCGGCCTGCTTGCGCAGGTCTTCCATCAGTTCGGGGCCTCCGATGCCGGAGGGATAGCCGGGGAAGTTCTCCACCTCGGTGGTGGTGGTCAGCTGCCCGCCGGGTTGCAGGCCGGCATAGAGCACCGGCGAGAGGTTGGCACGCCCGGCATAGATGGCGGCCGTGTATCCGGCGGGGCCGGAGCCGATGATCAGGCATTTCACTTGTTCTGTTTCCATTGTTCTATTCGGTTATATAAATGATAATTTATCGGTGGATTTTAGGCGCGGATTACGCGGATTTCACGGATATTTTTATTCTAAATCGCTGGATTCCATTGACTATATTAATAATAAATCCGTGAAATCCGCGTAATCCGTGCCTAAACTAAATTCCTATTTCATCTCAAATCAATCACCTCCGCCGTCGGATACTCCCGCGGATTGAAGGCAAACATCGCATCGGCATACGTCTGCCCCGTGCGGTAGTTCCCGACGGTGATTTCCGTCGGCTCCACACTGCCTGCCAGGGTGAGACTGAACTTCACAGGCTGCAAGCCGGACTTGTCCAGCCAAAGCACCAAACGCGACACTTGGGCTTCGGGCGAACGGGCCACCATCTCCACCTTGTATATATCGGAAGCATCCGCCGGCAACGACTTCAGGTCATAGCCCCGGTCGTAGAGCGAAAGCCAGGCGTAGGGATTGAGCGTCTGCAACTCCTCGTCCGTCGGCTCGGAGATGTTCACCTCGTCGGACGAGGGCAGGTAGGTCCACTGCGTATGCCCGTCGAACCACGTGGTCATGCCCCCGGCCTCCAGCACGAACTTCTCCCCCCTCAGGCGGATGACGCCCGTGGAGTTGCCCTCGGGCGAACGGACGGAGAACGAGGCGGCCACGCCCCCCGCCCGGCGGAAAGCATCGGCCGCGCGGCGCAGGATGTCCCTCGCTTCTCCTTGGGCCCATGCAGGCATTGCCCAACAAAGCGTCCACACGGCCAGCCAGCAAATAAAGATTCTCTTCCTGTCGTTCATGTCAATTCTCCTTGTCAAAAGTTATTCAAATATTCCTCCAGGGCCACGATGTCCACGAAGAGCACCTCGCGCGGCTTGCTGCCTTGGGCGGGTCCCACAATGTTGGCCTTCTCCAGCTGGTCCATGATGCGCCCCGCACGGTTGTAGCCGATGGAGAACTTGCGCTGGATGAGCGAGGTGGAACCCTGCTGGCTGGAGACGATGAGCCGCGCGGCATCCTTGAAGAGGGGGTCCAGGCGATCCATGTCCACGTCGTCCAGATTGCTGGCACTTTCGTCCTCCACCTCGGGCAGGAAGAAAGCTGTGGGATAACCCTGCTGGCGGGCGATGTATTCGGTGATGTTGGCCACCTCGGGCGTGTCGATGAAAGCGCACTGCACACGCACAGGGTCGGCCCCTTGCAGGAAGAGCATGTCTCCGCGCCCGATGAGCTGGTTGGCGCCCGGACGGTCGAGGATGGTGCGCGAATCCACCATCTGCGACACGCGGAAGGCGATGCGTGCCGGGAAGTTGGCCTTAATGGTACCCGTGATGATATTGGTCGTGGGGCGCTGCGTGGCGATGATCATGTGGATGCCCACGGCGCGGGCCAACTGGGCAATGCGGGCTATGGGCAGCTCGACGTCCTTGCCAGCGGTCATGATGAGGTCGCCGAACTCGTCGATAACCACCACGATATAAGGCATATACTTATGTCCCTTCTCGGGATTGAGCTGGCGGTTGATGAACTTTTCGTTATATTCCTTGACGTTGCGCACATGGGCCATCTTCAAGAGGTCGTAGCGCGTATCCATCTCCACGCAAATGGAGTTGAGGGTCTGCACCACCTTAGTCACGTCCGTGATGATAGGGTCGCCATCGCCTGGCAGTTTGGCCAGGAAATGATGCTCGATGACGGAATAGATGCTGAACTCCACCTTCTTGGGATCCACCAGCACGAACTTCAGTTCCGCCGGATGCTTCTTATATAATAAGGAGGTGATAATGGCGTTCAGGCCGACAGACTTACCCTGGCCGGTAGCGCCCGCCACGAGGATGTGGGGCATCTTCGCCAAGTCCACCATGAAGACTTCGTTCGTGATGGTCTTGCCCAGGGCGATGGGCAGGTCATAAGTAGATTCCTGGAATTTCTTGCTGCCGATGATGCTCCGCCCGGACACGATGCGGGGCTTCTTGTTGGGCACCTCAATGCCGATGGTCCCCTTGCCCGGTATGGGCGCGATGATGCGGATGCCCAGGGCGGAAAGGGCCAGGGCAATGTCATTCTCCAGACCCTTGATGCGCGAGATGCGCACGCCACGCTCCAGCGTGATTTCATAGAGCGTCACCGTGGGACCCACGGTCGCCTTGATGCTGTTTATCTCGATGCCGAAGCTGCGGAGGGTGTTGACAATCTCGTCCTTGTTGGCATTCTGCTCGTCCATGTTCACCACCGGCTCGGACTCGTCAAACTCTTTCAGCAAATCCAGCGTAGGGAAATGGTAGTTCTCCAAGTCCAGGCGGGGATTGTAAGGCTCCTGCAAGTGCGGGGCGTATTCATCCTTGTTGACCTCCACGTTGAAGGCGGGTTCGGAAGATGCCGTGGCGGGCCGGACAACCGGGGCAACAGGTTCTTCGGGTTGGGGCACCTCGATGTCCAAGGCCACCTCACCATCCTTGGCCTTGCGAGGCTGCTGCGGCTCCAAGGGCAGGTCTATGGGGCCTTCGGATACAGGGTCAGGCTCAGGCTCGGAGACAGGCTCTTGCCGGGGTTCGCCCCTCTTCTTCCGCTTGAAGCCCCACGAGGCATCAAACTCCTCCGGGGTCTCGCCGGGCTCGGAAGGCTGTTGCCCCACGCCCGTTGCCTTGCCCTTCTTCAAGTAGCCAAACGAGAGGAGGCGGCGCATCCATACCACCGTGCGCGTGCTGACATACACCAGGAAGCATATCGCCGTGGCCAGCAGCACGAGCCACACGCCCGGCGCACCCACCTGCGACTCCAGCCAAAGGCCCACGTTGTAGCCGTGCAGGCCGCCCAGGTAGACGAACGAGTCCTCGTAGACGTGCCGGAAGGCATAGCCCAGAAAGACAGAGAACCACACCAGCAACGCGGTGCAGACGATGAACCAACGCCACAGGCGCAAGCGGCCCACCTTCATCAGCCGGAAGCCCGCCGCAGCCAGGAAGACGATGATGAAGAACGATGCCACGCCGAAGCAGTCGTTGATGAGGTAGCTGGCCAACTGGGCGCCGCGCGAACCGGCATAGTTCTTCACGCCATTGTCCACCGCGGCCAGCTCGGCCTCCGTGGCATTGTCTATGATACTTTGGTCCGCCGCGCCGGTGAAGAAGAACGACGTGAAGGCCAACAGCAGGTAGACCGAAAATATGACGACCAGCAGGCCGGCGATGAAGCGGACGGTCTCACTCCGCAGCACCCCCGTCGCCTTGTCCCAAAAAGACATCAGCGCGGCCTTGTCCTTTGTTTCTGTTTTCTTTTCCATTGCATGAATCTCATGAAGACGGATGCAAATGTAAGCATAATCCGCCAAGTGTCCAAATGTATTTCCCCGTATCCCCTACTCCTTCTCCTTCTCCGCGTCCTCATGCCCCGAAAGGATGGGCAGGCAGATGTTGTACTTCACGGACAGCACGCGCGCCAGGAACACCGTGACGCCGCCCGCCACCTGACACACCACAGCATCCGCCCCGCACACACCACAGGCCCAGTAGACCGTGCCGCCCACGACGCACGCCATGGCGTAGATTTCCTTGCGGAAGATGAGTGGCGTCTCGTTGATGAGCACATCGCGGATGACGCCGCCCGCCGCGCCCGTGATGCTGCCCATGATGATGGCCACCCAGAAAGGATGCCCCAGCGCCAGTGCCTTGCCGCAGCCCACCACTGTGAACAGGGCCAGCCCGATGGCGTCGAACGTGAAGAGCGTGTTGTTCAGATGCACGATGTGCTTGCCGAAGATGATGACCCACACCAATGCCAGCCCCGTGCAGAGCAGGTAGATGGGATCTGTCATCCACGCCGGGGTCACGTCCAGCAGGACATCGCGGATGGTACCTCCACCCACGGCCACGGCAAAGCCGCACACATAGGCGCCAAACCAGTCAAACCTCTTGGCCGAAGCCAGGCGGATGCCGCTCACGGCAAACGCGAAAGTACCGATGAAATCGAGTATCTGAACAAATGTAGGCATGTCTGTCTCGTCATTAAAATGAAAACTCCGCGCAAAGGAACGAATTTTCGGGCAAATATCGTCCACGTTGCGCGGATTTTATTTTTCGTCGGCATCCGGGCTGTATGCTATTCTGTCTTTGCAAACATCCTTTCGTCCGCAAACAAGGTGTAGGGCTGGTCGTTTTGATTGTAGCGAGGCATTGGCATCAGTCTTTCAGCAGCAAATCCTTGTATGACTTCAATCCCAAACTCGGATTTGCCTCCGCTTTTTCCCGCCACCGGGCTGCTTCCTGCTCATCCGCTTCTACTCCATAGCCATGTGCATACAGATAGGCCAGGTTCATTTGAGCTGCGGCATTGCCCTGCAAAGCGGACAGGTAGAACCATTCACGTGCCAACCGATAGTTTTGCGAAACGGCTTCACCCTGATAATATTCTTGGTTGACAAGGCTTCAGTTGACGAAGCAACTGAGATGAAATAATCTGGACCTATCAATCCTATCTGAAACAACCCGCACAATCGCCTTGTTGGACTTGTCACTCGTCAGTTACAACTTGATCCCGGCGAAAGTTGTATATATGTAATAAGGTGTAGGAAGGTAGGGGTGTGTTCAGGCGATGAAGGTCTCTGCTGAGGCAGAGCGCTTTCTGAATTGTTGATGTCTCAATGATGACGTCATGATGCCCGTCACCTCGGTATTGATGGTTTTGCAACTGAAAATTGCATGTTTATTGGGATCCAATGCAGTTTGTGGTATCATTTCCTTATAAAAATATTTTTGTACGGATTTTACTTAATATGGATTACTGACAATCAGCCGAATGCAATTTCTAATATTTCCTTTAAAAAACACTTAAGTATTTTGGTCATAACTCTTAAGTATTTTTGCAGAAAGACTTAAGGATAACGGAAAAAATACTTCAGTGTTTTTCCAGTAACTCTTGACAGTTTGTTTGGGAAGCCTTTAACCTGCGGACTGAACCATACCGCAAGATTCATTTTATCGGACATTTCTGAATCTGTTGCACCTGAAAGCCATATCCTTATATCGGATTAAAACAGGCAAGTTGAACTTGCGAAACTTGAATTAATTACGCATCTATAATCAAGACTACATTCCCTCGTACACATCCCTCTGCAAATGATCAACTGAACACTACCCGAGCTTTCAACTGATCACTACCCCCAGCCGTCAGTTGAAGGGACAGACAGCCGTCAACTGATCACTTGGGAAGCCTTCAACAAGGCTATTTCAGACTTTTTGCCTATCTTTACGCCGGATTGCCGGAGAAGCATCGGCAGAGACTGACACAGTTTATATAATATGGAGGTGGTCTTCTGCTTTTGGATGGTGGACGAGGAACAGGGCAGCGCGGTCTTCCGCCAAGCCAAGGAACAACAGGCGGAACAGACGGAATTGCAGGAGGAATACCAACTGACCGACGTGCAAATCAGCCGCACCCGCTTTGCCCTCTGCGTGGAACATCAGGGCAAAGCCCTGCGCTACGAACTGCCCATAGACGCCTACGATTTCCTGTCCGAAATCAATCCCTCCCAATGCATCCTGCTGACCCGGAACTGGAAGGACAACCAGGTGTACGTGATGTGGCCGGACCTAGGGTACATGATACGGTTGGAGGAGTTTTCCGTGACTGACCAGCCAACCGGGCATGGGTGATACACGGATAACAAGAAAAATCCGCGTCATCCGCGTCATCCGCGTCTAAAAAATCATACCTTTGCACCAACATATTATATAGCAACGCGTATGAAAACAACCATCATCGCGGGCGCACGCCCGCACTTCATGAAGATAGCCCCCATCTGCCGCGCCATGGACGCCGCGCGCGAGGCGGGCAAGGACATCGCTTACCGCATTGTCTACACCGGACCACAGGACGACCCCGCCTTGGAGCCGTCGCTCTTTGCCGACCTGGACATGCCGCACCCGGACACTTGCCTTTGCGTCACGGGGCATGACCACTCGCAAATCACCGCCGACATCATGCTGGCCTTTGAGCGCGAACTGGACGCGCACCCCGCGGACACGGTGCTGGTGGTGGACGACATGACCGCCACCATGAGTTGTGCCATCGTGGCCAAGAAACGCGGGCTGAAAGTGGCACACGTCATCGCAGGCACGCGCTCGTTCGACATGAACATGCCGCGCGAGGTGAACCGCACCATCGTGGATGCCATCTCGGACTACCTCTTCACCGCCGGCATGGTGGCCAACCGCAACCTCAACCAGGAGGGTATGATACCGGAGTATATCCATTATGTGGGAAACATCCTCATCGACACCATCCGCTACAACCGCCACCGCCTGTTGCAGCCCTTGTGGTTCGACTCGCTGGGCCTGCGCAAGGGCGGCTACCTGCTGTTGACGCTGAACCGCCACGACCTGCTGGCGAAGCGCGCCGTGCTCCACTCCCTGCTGCAGACGTTGCTGCAGAAAGCCGCAGGCACCCCGGTGGTGGCACCGCTGCACCCCTATGCCGAACAGGTGGTGGCAAGCCTGGGGCTGGACGCACCCAACCTGCACCTGATGCCCCCGCAGAGCTACCTGCACTTCGGCTTCCTGGTGAACCAGGCACGGGGCATCGTGACGGACTCGGGCAACATCGCCGAGGAGGCCACCTTCCTGGACGTGCCCTGCATCACGCTCAACACCTATGCCGAGCATCCGGAGACGTGGCGCATCGGCACCAACGAGCTGGTGGGCGAGAACACCTTCGCCCTCTCCGCAGCCCTGGACAAGTTGATGCGCGGCGGCTGGAAGCACGCCACCCTGCCCGAACGCTGGGACGGACGAGCCGCGGAGCGCATCGTGAAGGTGTTGCTGGAGGGATGATTTTCTGACGCAGATGACACAGATGACGCAGATTCTTTATTTTTTTGAAATTCACCCCAGGAAAATCAGCGTCATCTGTGCCATCTGCGTCTAAAAATTATAAAGATAAAGTATCATTCTTAAAAGAAAGCAAGCACCCGCGGCAGATTCGCGCCGATTTCTTACCTTTGCATCTTGAATATGAAGTATATGAAGCAAAGATTCCGTATATATTACGTTCTTTTCCTGCTGTTTACGCTTCTTCCGGCCGGTGCATGGGCGCAAATCAGGGGGGTGGTCACCGACTCGGTGACGCACGAACCGCTGATGCTGGTGAGCATACAATACAAAGGCACCGCCTACGGCACACGCACCAACGAGGAAGGCGAATACCGCCTGACGGTGCGGCAGGGACTGGACGAGGTGACCTTCTCCTACCTGGGATACGTCACCAAGACCATCAAGTTGAAGCCCGGCACCACAAAGCTGGACGTGCAACTATGTCCGGACAACATCGTACTCAACGAGCTGGTGGTGAAGCCCAAACGGGAGCGGTATTCGCGCAAGAACAACCCCGCCGTGGACTTCATGCGCAAAGTCATCGAGCACAAGAAGGCCCTGAAACTGGAGGAAAACGACTACTACCAGTACCAGAAGTACGAGAAGATGAAGATGTCCCTCAACGACATCACACCCGAGAAGATGGAGAAAGGCATCTACAAGAAATTCGCCTTCTTCAAGGACCAAGTGGAGGAATCCGCCCTCTCCGGCAAGCTCATCCTGCCCATCTCCATCAAGGAGACCGCCAGCCGCACCCTCTACCGCAAGGATCCCAAGAGCAAGAAGACGCTGATTGAGGGCATGAACTCGACGGGCATCGAGGAGTTCTTCAACACGGGCGACATGCTGGGCACCATCCTGAACGACGTGTTCTCCGACGTCAACATCTACGAGGACAACATCCGCCTGCTGCAACGCTACTTCACCAGCCCGATAGGGCGTGGAGGCATCGCCTTCTACAAGTATTACCTGGAGGACACCGTGATGGTGGACGGGCACGAGTGCGTCCATCTGACTTTCGTCCCCCAAAACTCGCAGGACTTCGGCTTCACGGGACACCTCTACGTGCAGAAGGATTCCACGTATGCCGTGCGCCGCTGCACCATGAACCTGCCCAAGAACACAGGCGTCAACTGGGTGGAGTCCATGAGCATCGTCCAGCAGTTCGAGCAGTTGCCGGACAGCAACTGGGTGCTGACCGACGACGACATGACCGTGGAGCTGGGCATCACCAAGGGCATACAGGGACTGGAGGTGCAGCGCACCACGAAGTACACCGACTATAAGTTCGACCCCATCGAGGCACGCTACTTCCGCCTCAAGGGCAGCATCATCAAGGAGGCCAACATGTTGTCGCGCTCCGACGAGTATTGGGCCAGCGTGCGCCAAGTGCCGCTGACCAAGAAGGAAAGCACGATGGACCTCTTCATGAACCGCATCGAACAGATACCGGGCTTCAAGTATGTCATCTTCTTCGCCAAAGCCCTCATCGAGAATTTCGTGGAGACGGGCGGCAAGAAGCATCCCAGCAAGGTGGACATAGGCCCCATCAACACGATGATCACCAGCAACTACCTGAACGGGACGCGCTTCCGCCTCAGTGCCATGACCACGGGCAACCTGCATCCGCACTGGAGCCTGAGCGGCTATGGCGCCTATGGCACAAAGGACAAGAAATGGTTCTACTCCGGGCAGGTGGCCTACTCGTTCAACAAGCGGGAGTACGTGCTGTGGGAATTTCCCAAGCACTACCTGGCCTTCAAATACACCTACGACGTGATGAACCCGATGGACAAGTACCTGGCCACGGACAAGGACAACATGTTCGTGGGATGGAAATGGACAAAGGTGGACCAGATGTCCTACATCCGCGACGCCACGCTGACCTACGAGCTGGAAACCAACTCGGGCTTCTCCATGCAGGCCATGGCACGCCACCGCAATGACCAACCGGGCGGCAAGCTGGAATATTGGAAGAACGACGGACAGACCCCCGGCGTGCTGGACGAAACCAACACGCGTGTACACGACATGACCACCACCGAGCTGGGCGTCACCCTGCGCTATGCTCCCGGCGAGACCTTCGTCAACACCAAGCAGCGGCGCGTGCCCGTATCGTTGGATGCCCCGGTGTTCAGCCTTTCGCACACAGCGGGTTTCAAAGGATTGCTGGGCGGGGAATACAACTTCAACCTCACGGAGATAAGCCTGCGCAAACGCTTCTGGTTCGGCTCGTGGGGCAAGCTGGATGCCACGCTCCGTGCGGGTGCCCAATGGAACAAGGTGCCCTTCCCCTTGCTCAACCTGCCCATGGCCAACCTGTCCTACATCACGCAGAACAACGAGTCGTTCAACCTCATCAACAACATGGAGTTCCTGAACGACCGCTATGCCTCGGTGGCCCTGAGCTATGACCTGAACGGCAAGTTCTTCAACCGCATCCCCCTCATCCGCAAGCTGAAATGGAGGGAGATGTTCCGCGTGCGGGCCCTTTGGGGAACGCTGACGGACAAGAACAACCCGTACAAGAACCACGATGCGGGCATCTTCCTCTTCCCGATGCGCGACGGGGTGCCCACCAGCCACGTGATGGACCACCAGACACCTTACGTGGAGGCCAGCGTGGGCATTTACAACATCTTCAAGCTGCTCCACATAGAGTATGTGCGAAGACTGACCTACACGAACATACCGGGCACCACCAAGTGGGGCATCCGGTTCATGATACTGACGATATTTTAAGGATATATGCAACCTCTCGCAGAAAGACTTCGTCCCAAGACCTTGGACGAATACATCGGCCAGAAGCACCTCGTAGGCCCGGGTGCCGTGTTGCGCCGCATGATAGATTCGGGCCGCATCTCCTCCTTCATCCTCTGGGGACCTCCGGGGGTGGGGAAAACCACGCTGGCGCAAATCATTGCACACAAGCTGGAGACCCCCTTCTACACCCTGAGCGCGGTGACCAGCGGGGTGAAGGACGTGCGCGACGTCATTGAGAAGGCAAAGAACAACCGCTTCTTCTCGCAGGCCAGCCCCATCCTCTTCATCGACGAGATACACCGCTTCAGCAAGTCGCAGCAAGACTCCTTGCTGGGAGCCGTGGAGCAAGGCACAGTGACGCTGATAGGCGCCACCACGGAGAATCCCTCATTTGAGGTCATCCGCCCCCTGCTCTCCCGCTGCCAACTCTACGTGCTCAAGTCGCTGGAGAAGGAAGACCTGCTGGAGCTGCTGCACCGCGCCATCAGCACGGACATCCTCCTGAAGGAACGGAAGATAGAGTTGAAGGAGACGAACGCCATGCTGCGATACAGCGGAGGGGACGCCCGCAAGCTGCTCAACATCCTCGAACTGGTGGTGGAGGCCGAGGCACAAGACCCCGTGGTCATCACCGACGCCTTGGTGACCGACCGCCTCCAGCAGAATCCCCTGGCCTACGACAAGGACGGGGAGATGCACTACGACATCATCTCCGCCTTCATCAAGTCCATCCGCGGCTCCGACCCCGACGGCGCCATCTACTGGCTGGCGCGCATGGTGGAGGGAGGCGAGGATCCAGCTTTCATCGCCCGCAGGCTGGTCATCAGTGCGGCGGAGGACATCGGCCTGGCGAATCCAAACGCCCTCCTGCTGGCCAACGCCACGTTTGATGCCGTGATGAAAATCGGTTGGCCAGAGGGACGCATTCCCTTGGCGGAGTGTACCGTATACCTGGCCACCAGTCCCAAGAGCAACTCCGCCTACATGGCTATCAACGATGCGCTTGCCTTGGTACGCCAGACAGGTAATCTGCCTGTACCCTTGCATTTGCGTAACGCCCCCACGAAGCTGATGAAGGAATTGGGCTATGCCGAAGGCTACAAATATGCCCACGACTATCCCGGACACTTCGTCCGCCAGCAGTTCCTGCCTGACGAACTGAAGGAGCACCGCATCTGGCAACCCCAAGAGAACGCCGCCGAGGCTCGCCACAAGGAGCGGATGCAGGCGTTGTGGGGAGAACGGTTCCAATGAAGCACGTTACAAGAGCATTGTAGCAGTATTCATATAGATATAGAATTACATTTTCAGCCTACAATTTGCAAGCATAAAGAATAAATTCACTATCTTTGTGCCGTCAAAACAAAAAGATATGGAAACAAATGCATTCTTCACCCTCGAGGAACGGGCACAGCTCTTCTCCCTCTACCGCAAATTGTTGCAACTCTCCGGAGACACCCTCCAGAAGGAGGATTGCCGGCAATTGAAGGCCCACCTTGTCCACTCCATCCAGGCCAACCCCCTGCCCCGCGACGTGTTCGGGCTGAACCCCATCATCAAGGACATGCAGACGGCGGTCATCGTGGCCGAGGAAATTGGGATGCGCCGCGCGTCCATCCTGGGTGTGATGCTGCACGACTCGGTGCGCATAGGCACCTACACGGTCGAGGAAATCGGGCAGGAGTTCGGTGAGGACGTGGCGGGCATCATCCGCGGCCTCATCCGCGTGCAGGAGCTTTACCTGAAAAGCCCCAGCATCGAGTCGGAGAACTTCCGCAAGCTGCTCCTGTCCTTTGCCGAGGACATGCGCGTCATCCTCATCATGATAGCCAACCGCGTCAACATCATGCGCCAGATAAAGGATGCGGAGAACAACGAGGCACGCCTCCGCGTGGCCAACGAGGCGGCATACCTCTACGCCCCCCTAGCCCACAAGCTGGGCCTGTACAAGCTGAAGTCGGAACTGGAGGACCTTTCGCTGAAATACACCGAGCACGATGTATATTACCATATCAAAGACAAGCTGAACGAGACGAAAGCCTCGCGCGACCGCTACATCGCCAACTTCATCGCCCCCATCCAACGGAAGCTGGAAGAGGCCGGGCTGCACTTCCACATCAAGGGACGCACCAAGTCCATCCACTCCATTTACCAGAAGATGAAGAAGCAGAAGTGCCCCTTCGAAGGCGTGTACGACCTCTTCGCCATCCGCGTCATCCTCGACTCGCCGCTGGAGCGGGAGAAGCAGGAGTGCTGGCAGGTCTACTCCATCGTCACCGACATGTACCAGCCCAACCCGAAGCGGCTGCGCGACTGGCTGTCCGTGCCCAAGAGCAACGGCTACGAGTCGCTCCACATCACCGTGATGGGTCCCGAAGGCAAGTGGGTGGAGGTGCAGATACGCACCGAGCGCATGGACGACATCGCCGAGCGCGGACTGGCCGCCCACTGGCGCTACAAGGGCATCAAAGGCGAAAGCGGGCTGGACGAATGGCTGACCTCCGTCCGCGAGGCGCTGGAGAACTCGGAGAGCGACCTCGAGGCGATGGACCGCTTCAAGCTGGAGCTGTACGAGGACGAGGTGTTCGTCTTCACCCCGCGGGGCGACCTCTTCAAACTGCCCAAGGGAGCCACGGTATTGGACTTCGCCTTCCACATCCACACGGCCTTGGGAAGCCGGTGTATCGGCGCGCGGGTCAACGGCAAGAACGTCCCCCTGCGCCACCATCTGCAGAGCGGCGACCAGGTGGAGGTGATGACCTCCGCCACGCAGACGCCCAAGCAGGACTGGCTGAACATCGTCACCACGTCGAAGGCGCGCACCAAAATCCGCCAGGCCCTGAAGGAGATGGCCGCCCGGCAAACGGACTTCGCCAAGGAGATGCTGGAGCGGAAGTTCAAGAACCGCAAGATAGACTATGACGAAGGCACGATGATGCGCCTCATCAAGCGCATGGGCTACAAGGTGGTGACCGAATTCTACCAGGCCATTGCCGACGGCGCGCTGGACGTGAACGACCTCATCGACCGCTACCTGGAGCAACTGCGCCACGACACCGCCGACACCCGCGACGCCGCCATCTACCGCAGCGCCGAAGCCTTCAACCTGACACCCGCCACACCCGATGAAGCCACGACGGGCGGCAAGGAAGATGTCTTGGTCATCGACCAGAACCTCAAGGGCTTGGACTACAAGCTGGCCCGCTGCTGCAACCCCATCTACGGCGACGACGTATTCGGCTTCGTCAGCGTCACGGGCGGCATCAAGATACACCGCACGGACTGTCCCAACGCCCCGGAGATGCGCCAACGCTTCGGCTACAGGATAGTCAAGGCACGCTGGGCGGGCAAGGCCGAGGGCACGCAGTATCCCATCACCCTGCGCGTGGTGGGCCACGACGACATCGGCATCGTCACCAACATCACGTCCATCATCAACAAGGAAGATGGCATCAGCCTGCGCAGCATCAGCATCGACTCCAACGACGGCCTCTTCTGGGGCAACCTGACCGTCATGCTGGGCGACACGGGACGGCTGGAGGCGCTCATCAAGAAGCTCCGCACGGTGAAAGGCGTGAAACAAGTAACCAGAAACTAAGCTCTCCAAGGAGCCCGCAGGCAGGTCTGGAGGAGGCCTGAAACTAGGACTAGTCCTCGACCCCACCGAGGACTAGTCCTCAACACCGTCTAGGACTAGTCCTCAACACCGCCTAGGACTAGTCCTCAACGCCGCCTAGGACTAGTCCTAGTTTCAGCCCTCCCCAAGACCGCCTCCGGAAGGAGAAAATCATCCATGTGACCATTATGAAATACGATTACAAAAAACAACTCCGCAGCTTCCGCTACGCCTGGCAGGGCATCCGCCAATGCGTGGGACGGGAGCAGAACCTCAGCTTCCACCTCATTACTACCGTGCTGGTGATTGGGGCTGGCTTCGCCTTCGGCATCACGCGGGGCGAGTGGACAGCCATCTGCCTCTGCATCGGGATGGTCATAGGCGCGGAATTGTTCAACACGGCCATCGAGCGGCTGGTGGACCTCGTGTCGCCCCAGCGCAACCCCTTGGCCGGGCAGGTAAAAGACATCGCCGCCGGGGCGGTGTTGGTGTGCGCCCTGGCGGCGATTGCCGTGGGATTGATCATCTTCGTGCCCTATCTGACACGCTTCTTCTTGTAATAAACGCGGGTGACGCAGAGGTACATCGCCCCGGCCAACGCCATCCACGCGAAAGGCTCCCACAGGGGGAATGCCCCCACGGCCTGCGCATACGCCACGCCGAACAGCAGGCCCGCGTCCACAAACAGGTTGAACGTCACATTGCCCGTGGCCCGCTGGCAATGGTGGGACAGCTTGACAAACATCCGCACCAGCCACGGTGCCAACACCGTCAGGAGGAGCAACCAGGCCATCCCGCCCTGCATGGGCAACACCAGCATCCCGCAGGCAAAGGCCAAGATGCCCACGTTCAGCCCCGGCAGGAGGGCACGCACCAGCAGGTAGCGGTCATTGCTCATCACCGGCAGGCCGATGGGCGCGCGGAAAGGCACGTACATCCACGAAGCCGCCAGCACACCCGCCGCACCGGCCAGGACAGGCCCCAGCCAATGGTAGGTGCTGAGGGGCATCAGCCACAAGCCGGCCGTCCCGCCCACGACCATGCCCAGCCGGCTGACGAAGGCATAGACCATGTTGGCCTGCGTGCGGTTTCCCGTATGCACCACGTCGATGCTCAGCGTCAAGGCCGCCGACGTGGCCAGCCCGAAGCATATCCCGTGCAGCAAGGCCAGTGCCATGTATTGGTGGGGCGTCGAGGCGTATGCGTAACCCACAGCCACGAGCAGCATCCCCGCGAACGGATAGGCCAGCACGTGCCTGCGGCGGAACTTGTCCGCCAGCCAGGCGTTGAACGCCCCGGCCAACTGTATCCCTACCACGAACGGGAAGCAGATGTCCGCCGCCAGCCCCGAACGCATCAGGGGCAGCAGCACCGCGTAGGCCGTGGCATAGAGCAGGAAACCCGACACGCACACCAGCCCGAAGTTGCGGTTGTACAAGGGCTTGTTGTCAATACTGTTCTTTCTCATTGGGGAAATCCAGGTTCTTCACATCGCTGACATAACGGCTGATGGCATCCGTCATCACCGTGTACAGGTCGGCATAGCGGCGCAGGAAGCGGGGGCGGAAACCGTTGTTCATGCCCAGCATGTCCTGGACCACCAACACCTGCCCGTCCACGTCGCCCCCGGCACCGATGCCGATGACGGGTATGGTCAGCTCGTGGGAGACGCGCCCGGCCAATGCGGCGGGAATCTTCTCCAGCACCAGGCCGAAACAGCCTGCCTCTTCCAGCAGATGGGCGTCGCGCACCAGCTTCTCGGCCTCGGCCTCGTCCTTGGCGCGGACGGTGTAGGTGCCATACTTGTTGATGCTCTGCGGCATCAGGCCCAAGTGTCCCATCACGGGGATGCCCGCGCTGATGATGCGCTTCACGGTGCCGATGACCTCTTCGCCGCCCTCCAGCTTCAGGGCGTCGGCGTGGCTCTCCTTCATGATGCGGATGGCCGATGCCAGGCCCTCCAGTTCATTGCCCTGGTAGGAGCCGAAAGGCATGTCCACCACCACCATGGCACGCTTCACGCCGCGCACCACGCTCTTGCCGTGGTAAATCATCTGGTCGAGGGTGATGGGCAGGGTAGTCACGTTGCCCGCCATGACGTTAGAGGCGGAGTCGCCCACCAGGATGACGTCCACCCCGGCACCGTCCACGATCTGGGCCATGGTGTAGTCATACGAAGTCAACATGGATATTTTTTCGCCCCTCTGCTTCATCTCTACGAGGCGATGGGTAGTTACTTTACGATTGTCTTCTGAAATGTATCCAGCCATGATTATAATGATTAGTGTTTAGCGATTAGTGTTTGACAATGTATCACACAGATTTTCGTAAGTGAAACCGCGGAAGTCGTCTATGACCCGATGGCTCAACGGGGCGATGGCTTCGCGGGGATTTGTCGTGGCCACGCCGATGACGAGTGCGCCCGATGCCATGCCAGCCTTCAGCCCGTTGAAGGAATCTTCGAACACGCAAGTATCGGCAGGCGTGGTGCCGAGGGTACGCATCCCCAACTGGTAACAATCAGGGTCGGGCTTGGAGCGACGGAAATGCTCGGCGGTAAGGATGCGGTCGAACAAGGCGGGTATCTCCGGACGATGGCGATAGACAGCAGCCATCTTCTGTTCGTTAGAGCTGGTAACTACCGCCATACGCACGTCGTGGCGGCGCAGGTCGGCCAGGAAATCGAGGATGCCGGGCACGTAGTCATAGGTCATCTGCTCCTCATAACGGACAAGGGCATCGGTCAATGCCGGCCTCACCTGCGGGTCGGGAAAGAACTTGTCGTAGATATAGGTCAGCGTCTGTCCTTTGACGCGGTCTCCGAAGCCGGGGTCGCCCAAGTAGTCTTCGCCTATCTTATTCCAGAAGAGGCTGTATTGCCCCTCGGTGTCCACTATCACGCCGTCGAAGTCAAAGAGGACGGCCTTACAAAGCGTGTTATCCATAAAACATTGCATTGTTGTTAAATCGGGCACAAAGGTCTGAAATCTATCCGACAGATGCAAGATATTTCGTACCTTTGCACGGTTTTTTATCCACGGTCAACTCCTATACATTATATAATATATAACGAGACATAAGCGTATGAACCACAACAATCCTCATCTCATGGGCACGGAGCCCATCGGCAAATTGCTGTTGCAATACTCCATTCCTGCCATTATTGGCATGACCATTGTTTCGCTCTACAACATCATCGACAGCATCTTCATCGGCCACGGCGTAGGTCCGATGGCCATCGCTGGCTTGGCTATCACCTTCCCGATGATGAACTTGACGGCGGCCTTCGGCAACCTGGTGTCGGCTGGCGGCTCCACCATTTCGTCCATCCGCTTGGGACAGAAGGACCTGGTGGGCGTCAACAAGGTGCTGGGCAACACGTTGATGCTCTGCATCGTCAACTCTATCATCTTCGGAGGGCTGTCCTTCCTCTTCCTCGACTACATCCTGCGCTTCTTCGGCGCAAGCAGCGAGACCCTGCCCTATGCCCGGGACTTCATGCAAATCATCCTGGCAGGCACCCCCTTCGCCTACGTGATGATCGGCATGAACTACGTGATGCGTGCCACGGGCCATCCCAAGAAGGCCATGCTGACGTCCATGACCAGTGTGCTGGTCAACGTCATCCTGGCACCCCTGTTCATCTTCCAGTTCGACTGGGGCATCCGCGGCGCCGCCCTGGCCACGGTGTGCTCGCAGTTCATCGGCATGTTGTGGGTGCTGAACCACTTCCTGAACAAGAAGAGCGACATCCGCCTGCAACGCCCCTACCTCAAGCTGGAGCGGCGCATCGTGGGGGACATCTTCTCCATCGGCATGTCGCCCTTCCTGATGAACGTCACGGCCTGCGTCATCGTCATCATCATCAACAACGCCCTGAGCAACCACGGGGGCGACCTGGCCATCGGCTCCTACGGCATCATCAACCGCCTCTTGATGCTCTACCTGATGATTGTCATGGGCCTGACCATGGGCATGCAACCCATCATCGGCTACAACTTCGGGGCCCGCAAGCCCGAGCGGGTGAAGCAGACGCTGCGCCTAGCCATCACCTGGGGCGTGTGCATCACCACCAGCGGCTTCCTCATCTGCGAATTGTTCCCCCACGCCGTGTCGGCCGTGTTCACCAGCGATGATGTCCTCATCGACATGGCGTCGCACGGGTTGCGCATCTGCGTGGCGATGTTCCCGGTCATCGGGGCGCAGATAGTCATCGGCAACTTCTTCCAAAACATCGGCCTGGCCAAGATGAGTCTCTTCCTCTCCCTGACGCGCCAGCTCATTTTCCTGCTGCCCTGCCTGCTCTTCTTCCCCGGCATCTGGGGCCTGGACGGCGTGTGGGTCAGCCTGCCCGTCAGCGACCTGCTGGCCTTCCTGACGGCAGTGGCGGCGTTGCTGTGGTATATGAGGAGGCAAAAGCGGGCGGTGACAGATTGACATAAGGATATTTTTTAGACATAAGAATATAGGGACATATATTTATTTTAGACATAGGAACAGAGGAACATATTTTCAAGTAGGTTTTTAAGGACATAGGAACATAAGAACATATTCTTAATAGACAGGAAGAAATGAAAAATACAGAGGATATTATCAGGACCATCATACGATGTGCTTCAAAAGTAAGAAGGCAACTGGCTGCAGGCTTTTTAGAATCATCTCACAGCTACACACATAGACGATGGTCTCTTAATCAATTTCGGGGAGAGAAGCTGGAAATCAAAAGGAAATACCGCATATATCGTCCCCCACTCCCTTAAAGGCATATCCCTATGCCCTATTAAAATATGTCCCTATGTTCCTATGTCCTTAAAAACCTACTTGAAAATATGTCCCTATGTTCCTTTGTCTAAAATAAATTTGTTACCTTTGCCCGTGAAACCCTAACTAAAACATCTTAATCTTATGAACGTACAAAGCATCGGAGAAAACGCCGGCATCGTTTGGAAACAGCTGGCAAGCGAACACCGCAAATGGGAATACGCTGAAGTGAAAGCGGGCACCGGCCTGGCCGACCGCGACTTGAACGCCGCCATCGGATGGCTGGCACGCGAAGGCAAAGTGGAAATTGAGGAAAGCAAGGTGGGACGCAAGACCATCATCTACCTCACGCTGTGCTACTACATCAGCTGACACACGCCTGTGGATAAGAACAAGGGGAGCTCCTCGCGGGGTTCCCCTTTTCTATTTTTAAGACATAGGAACATAAGGACATATTTATAGTTAGATCATTTTTTAGACATAAGAACAAAGGAACATATTATTCATTAGACATAGAAACATAGGGACATATTCGTTTCATCTCACCGTAATACGAGCAAAAATATGTTCCTTTGTTCCTATGTCTAATAAATATGTCCCTTTGTCAAATAAATCACTCTGTCTTGATACTCTCCACCGGATTCTCGTTGGCAATGCTCCAAGCCTTGAGGATGACGATGACAACAATGAGCACCAGCAGCACCACGGCCAGCAAGACGAAGTGCAGGACGCTGACCTCGGCTTGCCCGGCAAACTGCGTCAGCCACTCCGTGCCCACATACCAGGCCACGGCAGTGCCCAACGCCACGCAAGGAAACGCCACCCAGAGGATGCCGCGCGAGAGCAACGCCAGGATATCGCCCGCCGTGGCCCCGTTGACCTTGCGGATGGCTATCTCCTTGGCGCGGCGACCCGTCTCGTCGTTGACGTAGCCGATGAGACCCATCAGCACGATGAGGACGATGAAGAGCGAGGTGAGCATCACGGAGTTGCGGAAGCGGGAAACGTCCCAGTACATATTGCGGTGCAATTCATCCACACTGACAAAGTGCAGCCCCACGTCGGGGAAAGCCTCCTTCATAAAGGCATTCAGCTGCTTCAGGTTATCGTCGTAAGGCTCTTTCAAGCGGACGTTGAAGGCGTGGTAGACAGTGGCATACGCTAGAGCGATGGGATTCTGTCCATTGGCAAAACCGGAGTTGCGCACATCGCGGAAGACACCCACGATGGGATAATCCTCCTGCCGGCCAGGACGGAAGTTGTTCAGCCGCTTACCGATGGCACCATCCGTCCAGCCCATGAGGCGCACCACTTCCTCATTGACTATGACTTCTCCCAATCGCTCAGGGGCATGACCTTCGAGCATTTGGATGCCAGTCACTTGCACGTAATCCTTGCCACAGGGATTCCAGTTGAGGATAGCGATGCGCTTGCCGCTGTTGTCTATCAGCCCTTGCGTCCAGTAATCCCACAAGATGCCGTTGGCGGCTGTGGTGACACCCTCCACGTAGGGTTGGCGGCGGATATAGTCGCAGACGGATTCGCCTTGTTCCCCATCCATCCAATTCTCCGCCTGCACGAGGCCGGGGATACGGAAACCCATGTCGGCGTTGATAAGCATGGTGTATTGCATCGCAGTCACCAGCAGCAGCCCCAACACAAAGCTGACGCCCGCGAACTGCACGGCCAGCAGCCCGCGCTTCCAGCCCTTCTTGCCATCGGTGTAGCGGCGGAACACCTGCGTGACGGGT
>CALNEX010000002.1 GCA_939791845.1 uncultured Mediterranea sp.
AGGCGAGGATGACGCCCAGTTTGGTGCCGAAGTTGGCTCTTTTGTCTGTTGTCATAGCCTTGTGGTTTTCTTGCAAATTGTTATTAAAAGTGATACATTTGCGCAAATGTAGGAAATCTTCCGTACTTTTGGGGCGCAATTCGTAATTTTTTATGTGTATGCTGTACTTTATCAAGAAATACCCCCTCTCGTTGCTGGTGATACTGGCTGTGATTTACCTTTCTTTCTTCCGTCCGCCCAGCACGGAGTTGAGCACCATCCCTAATATAGACAAGGTGGTGCATGTGTGCATGTACTTCGGCATGTCCGGCATGTTGTGGCTGGAGTTCCTGCGGGCGCACCGGCGGGACCATACGCCCTTGTGGCACGCCTGGGTGGGCGCGTTGCTCTGTCCCGTCTTGTTCAGCGGGGTGGTGGAGCTGTTGCAGGCCTATTGCACCACCTACCGTGGCGGCGACTGGTGGGACTTTGCCGCCAACACGGCAGGGGCACTCTTGGCGTCGGGGGTGGCGCAGGTGGTGCGCAAGAAGGCGTTTAATGAGTGATTAGTGTTTGGTGTGATTCACCTTGCTTGTCACTTATCATTAACCACTAATCACTAACCACTACGCTATTCAAGCGCTTCCGCCACCGTGTTCAGGTGCATCCCGTTGGAGCCTTTTATCAGGATGGTCTTGCCCGTGGGGCGGTGTGCGCGCAGCTCGGCGATGAGGGCAGGGGCATCGGGATAAGTGGGATAGCGGTGGCGTGTGGCGGCGAATTGCGTGCCCACCAGCACCACGTCCTCGAATCCGCAGGCCTCCAGGTGGTCCACTATCTCCTGGTGCAGGGCGGGGCTTTCGGCTCCCAGTTCGCGCATGTCTCCCAGTATCAGCATCTTGTGTCCGGCCTGCATCTTGTGGAAATTGTCAATGGCGGCCCTCATGCTGGTGGGGTTGGCGTTGTAGGCATCCACGATGAGGGTGTTGTCTGCCGTGCGCACCAGTTGCGAGCGGTTGTTGTGGGGGGCGTATTCTTCCAGGGCCTGGTCAATCTGCTCGGCCGGGACATGGAAATAATGTCCCACGGTGATGGCGGCCAGTGCGTTGGGCAGGTTGTATTCGCCGATGAGGCGTGTCTGCACGGAGTGTGCCTCCGTGTCCCCTTCCGCTTTCCATTGCAAGGCCAGGCAGGGCGAGTTGTCGGTCATCTGCCCGCTGACGTACAGTCCTGCCTGCGTGCCGTAGCACACCTGCTTCAGGTCGTGCGCCATTTCTTTCAAGTACGGGTTGTCTTCGTGCACGAAGACCATCGCCCCGCCTTTCTCCCGCAGGAAGTCGAACAGTTCGCCTTTGGTGCGGATGACGCCCTCGAAGGAGCCGAAGCCCTCCAGGTGTGCCCGTCCCACGTTGGTGATGAGGCCGTAGTCCGGCTCGGCGATGTCCACCAGCTCGCGGATGTCGCCCGGATGGCTGGCGCCCATCTCAATGACGGCTAGTTGGTGCTCGGGGCGCAGGCCCAGCAGGGTGAGGGGCACGCCGATGTGGTTGTTCAGGTTGCCTTGCGTGTAGTGCAGGGCGTATTTCCGGGAGAGGACGGCGGCCATCAGTTCCTTGGTGGTGGTCTTTCCGTTGGTGCCGGTGATGCCTATGACGGGGATGCCCAATGCGCGGCGGTGGTGGCGTGCCAATCCTTGCAGGGCCTTCAGGCAGTCGTCCACCAGGAGGTAGCGCGCGTCGCCTTCGGGCAGGTACTTGGGATTGTCGATGACGGCGTAGGCACAGCCGTCCTTCAGGGCTTGGGCGGCAAAGGCGTTGCCGTCGAACGTCTCGCCCCGGAGGGCGAAGAACAGGGAACCCGCGGGGCAACGGCGGCTGTCGGTGGTGACGCCCGTGCTTTGCAGGAATATCCGGTAGAGGGTGGTGAGGTCTGTCATTGTAGTCATATCAGTCAAGTGGTTTGTTACATAAAGACAGGTGAGAAATTCATCCGCAGCGCACGGGCAATGCGCAGGAAACTGGACAATTGTATGTCAGTCTCCCCCTTTTCGATGCGGGCTATGTAGCTGCGGGCTGTCCCTGTCTTTTCGGCAAGTTCCTTTTGGGTCATTTTCAGTTCTTTGCGCCGATCACGCAGAATGTTTCCATAATAATAGGCTTGTGCTTTCTCATCGAATGCCTTGCGGCTTTCGGTGCCTTCTTCTCCGTATTTCTCGTTGAGCAATTCGTCTGCATTGTGCAGTTGCATCAGCTTGTTTTCGTCAAAGTGTATCATTTGTATATCCTCCCAATATGTTTTCTGCTATTTCTATCTGCTTCTTGTAATCTTTGCCGGATTTCTTCAGGAATGCGTTCAAGACCAGTATTTTGGTGGCGAGAATGAGATTGTCGTGGTTGACGGCAAATAGTATGGTGCGGTATTCATTCGTGCCGACTGATACACGCATTTCATACAGCGTGCTGTTTTCCAAGTGCTTTACGAATTTGGTCGTGAGTACTTTTTCCGTGCGGATAATACTGATGACATAGTCAAACTTGCGTTGCACTTTGTCTTGTTGTTTATGGTAGAATTCCCAAAATTCATTTGAAAAGTATAACTCCCGCATTGCTTGAAATCTTTTAATGGTGTTGCAAAGGTAACTAATTGGATACATTCGAGCAAGAAAGAAGTGTTTTTTTTATGACAGATGTCCCTTTCCTCTTTATGGATTATAAGGGCATCCTTTTAGGGCTGATTTCCTCTTGTTTTATATGGCTTTGCTTGGCGGTATCTTCGCCCGCGCCCGGCGGTACGCCCAAGCGTGCTTGGCGGTACGCCCGCCCGTGCTTGGGCGTGCCTCCGCCTAAACGCTGAAAATGAGGGGCATCGGCATGAAGAAATGCACATCGGATGCGGGCTTCCGATGAAAAAATCAAGCGCACAGGCATAGGGTAGTGCTTTTTTCCTTACTTTTGCAAGGACTAAGCGAAAACAGACTATGCAGACAACCTATACAATCAATGTGAACGGCACGCTGATGGACCTTTCCACACCCCGCGTGATGGGCATTGTCAACGTGACGCCCGATTCCTTCTTCGCGGGAAGCCGCACGCAGACGGAGGACGCCATCGCCCGCCGCGTGGAGCAACTCATGGCGGAGGGAGCCGATATCCTTGACATTGGCGGCTACTCGTCAAGACCGGGGGCGGCCGATGTATCGCCCGAAGAAGAATGTGAACGCCTGCGCCTCGGTCTGTCGGTCATCCGCCGGGTGTCTCCCGGGGCCGTGGTGTCCGTCGATACCTTCCGGGCGGACGTGGCGCGGATGTGCGTGGAGGAGTATGGCGCGGCCATCATCAACGACATTTCGGGGGGCGAGC
This sequence comes from uncultured Mediterranea sp., assembly GCA_939791845.1. Taxonomy (GTDB): domain Bacteria; phylum Bacteroidota; class Bacteroidia; order Bacteroidales; family Bacteroidaceae; genus Bacteroides. The sequence goes on from CALNEX010000002.1 coordinate 3,339, forward strand.
TGGACGCGGAGATGTTTCCCACCGTGGCCCGGCTGGGTGTTCCCTATGTCCTGATGCACATGCAGGGCACGCCGCAACACATGCAGGACGCTCCCCATTATGACGATGTGTTGCGTGATGTCTTCCTCTACTTTGCCCGCAAGGTGCAGCAGCTGCGCGACCTGGGGGCGAAGGACATCATCCTCGACCCCGGCTTCGGCTTCGGCAAGACGCTGGAGGACAATTACACCCTGCTGGCGCACCTGGACGAGTTTCCTTCCGTCTTCGGCCTGCCCGTATTGGTCGGCGTGTCGCGCAAGTCGATGATAACCAAGGTGCTGGGCATCACGCCTGCCGAAGCCCTGAACGGCACCAGCGTGCTGAACACCCTCTGCCTGACGAAAGGCACCTCCATCCTGCGCGTGCACGACGTGCGTCCTGCCGTGGAGGCCGTCCGGCTGGTGCAGGCGGCAGGCCGAAGCGTCACTAATCACTAACCCCTAATCACTAATCACTAACCCCTAATCACTACTCCCGTGTTTTTCGCATTTGGCATAAAAGACCTCATAGACATCCTGCTGGTGGCCCTGCTGCTGTACTACACGTACAAGCTGATGAAGGCCTCCGGCTCCCTCAACGTGTTCATCGGCATCCTGGTGTTCATCCTCCTTTGGCTGGTGGTGTCGCAGGTGCTGGAGATGAAACTGCTGGGCTCCATCTTCGACAAGCTGGTCAGCGTGGGCGTGCTGGCCCTCATCATCCTTTTTCAGGAGGAGATCCGCCGCTTCCTGCTGACGTTGGGCTCGCACCGGCACATCAAGAAGTTCGTCAACTTCTTCACGGGCAACAAACAGGCCGACGTCACCCACGAGGACATCATGCCCATCGTGATGGCCTGCGTCAGCATGGGCCGCCAGAAGGTGGGCGCGCTGATAGTCATCGAGCACGACATGCCCCTGGACGACGTGGTGCGCACGGGCGATGTCATAGACGCCAACATCAACCAGCGGCTCATTGAGAACATCTTCTTCAAGAACAGCCCCCTGCATGATGGGGCGATGGTCATCAGCAAGAAGCGCATCAAGGCCGCGGGCTGCATCCTGCCCGTGTCCCACAACCTGGACATCCCCAAGGAATTGGGCTTGCGCCACCGTGCCGCGCTGGGCATCTCGCAGGTGTCCGATGCCCACGCCATCATCGTCTCCGAGGAGACGGGCGGCATCTCCGTGGCCTACAAGGGGCAGTTCCACCTCCGGCTGAATGCCGAGGGGCTGGAGAGTCTGCTGACGAAACAATAGTTACCTAAAATATAGAATCACATGAATAGAAGAAATTTTCTGCGGACGGGAAGCCTGGCAGCCCTGGGGGCATTGGCCGTACCGTCTTTGGCCATGCCTGCCTCGGTGCGCCGCGCCTTGGGTGAGTCGGATGGCTCGTCGCCCGTGGCCGCCGCGATGGTCCATTTCGGCGTGACCGAAAGCGACCTGAAGAAGGTGATGGCCGCCGCCTTGGAGAAAGGAGGCGATTATGCCGACTTGTACTTTGAACATACCTTCAACAACAGCGTGAGCCTGCTGGACGGCAAGGTGAGCAATTGCGGCTCGAACATCGACTTCGGCATGGGCGTGCGCGTTGTGGCGGGCGACCAGACGGGCTATGCCTATGTGGAGGGCGTCACCCTGGACGAGATGCTCCGTGCCGCCCGCACCGCCGCCCGCATTGCCACGTCCGGACAGTCTCACAAGCCCGTCGGCCTGACGGAGAAGGCCCTTCCCAAAAGCCGCTATGCCGTGACCCAGTCTTGGGAGGACGTCAGTGTCAAGGCCAAAATCCCCTATCTGGAGAAGCTGAACGAGCGCATCTTTGCCCTCGACCCCCGCGTGCGCAAGGTGCAGGCGGCGTTGAGCGACAGTACGTCCCACGTCCTCTTCTGCAATTCGCTGGGCGTGTCCTACTATGATTATCGTCCGATGGTGTCCTTCGCCGCTGTCTGCATCATGGAGGAGAACGGCCGGATGGAGAACAATTATGCTTCGCGCTCCTATCGCCAGGGCTTTGAGTTCCTGACCGATGATGTTGTGGAGACCTTGGCCCGCGAGGCGGTGGACCGCACGTCCATCCTCTTCAAGGCCGTCAAGCCCAAGGGCGGCGAGATGCCCGTCGTGATGGGGGCAGGCGGCTCGGGCATCCTGCTGCACGAAGCCATCGGCCACGCTTTCGAGGCTGACTTCAACCGCAAGCGCACCTCCATCTTCTGTGACCTGCTGGGCAAGAAGGTCTGTGATGCGCACATCAACGTGGTGGACGACGGCACCATCCCCTTCAACCGCGGCTCGGTGAACTTCGATGACGAGGGGGTGGAAGGGCAGAAAACCTACATCGTCCGCGAGGGCATCCTCACCAGCTACCTGCACGACCGCATCAGTGCCCGCCACTACGGCGTGGAGCCTACGGGCAACGGCCGCCGCGACACCTTCCGCAATGTCCCCATCCCCCGTATGCGCGCCACCTACATGGAGGCTGGCAATGTGAAAGAGGCCGACATCATCGCCTCCGTCAAGCAAGGCATCTTTGTGGACACCTTCACCAACGGGCAGGTGCAGATTGGCGCGGGCGACTTCACCTTCTTCGTCAAGTCCGGCTACCTCATCGAGGACGGACGCCTGACGCAGCCCATCAAGGACATCAACATCATCGGCAACGGTCCCAAGGCTTTGGCGGACATCACGATGGTGGCCTCCAACCCCAAGATTGACAACGGCACCTGGACCTGTGGCAAGGACGGGCAGTCCTGCCCCGTGACGTGCGGAATGCCTTCGGCCTTGGTCAGCAAACTGACGGTGGGCGGTGAATGAGTATAAATTGATAAACCGAAGAATCTTATGATAAGCAAAGACAATAAATCACTGGCCCAGTGGGCAATGGACTTCGCCCTGAAGAACGGCGCGCAGGCTGCCAAACTGGTGCTCTACAACAACTCCAGCTCGTCCTTCGAGCTGCGCAACGCCAAGATGGACCGCCTGCAGCAGTCCACCGAGAACGGCCTTGGCATCAACCTCTATGTGGACGGGCGCTACGGCTCCTTCTCCACGAACCGGCTGGACAAGAAAGAATTGGAGAAGCTCATCCTGGGCGGCATTGAATCCACCCGCTACCTGGCCCCTGACGAGGCCCGCGCCTTGCCCGACCCCTCACGCTACTACAAAGGCGGGCTGCCCGACCTGCAACTGTTCGACAAGACCCTTTACGACATCCATCCCGACACGAAGGTGGACCTGGCTCGTGCCGCCGCCGAGGAGGCAATGGGAAAGGACGAGCGCATCATCTCCGTGGATTCCTCCTACAGCGATGGTGAAAGTTCGTCCTACCGGCTCATCAGCAACGGCTTCGAGGGTGAGTCCTCCAGCACTTGGTTCTCCCTTTCCGCTTCTGTTTCTGTCAAAGGCGAGGGCGAGGCACGTCCTTCAGACGGGTGGAGCGACACGGCCCTCTTCCATGACAAACTGAAGACCACGGGCATCGGCACGCGCGCCCTGCAACGCGTCTTGCGCAAGTTGGGGCAAAGGAAGGCGGCCAGCGGACAATATACGCTGGTGGTGGACACGCTGGTGGCGGGCACGTTGTTCTCGCCGATGCTCGGTGCCATCTATGGCTCGGCCTTGCAGCAGCGCAACTCCTTCCTGCTGGACAAGCTGGGCACAAAGGTGGCTTCCGGCCTCTTCACCCTGCGTGACGAACCGCACGTCATCGGTGCCAACGGCTCCCGCTACTTCGATGCGGAGGGCGTGGCCACCACGTCGCGGGCCGTCTTCGACCAAGGCGTGCTGAAGACCTATTATATAGACACGTACAATGCCCGCAAGATGGGCGTGGAGCCTACCATCAGTTCGCCTTCGCGCCTAGTATTGACACCCGGCACGAAAGACCTGGACGGCTTGGTGGCCGATGTGCGGAAGGGCATCCTTGTCACGGGCTTCAACGGAGGCAACAGCAACAGCAGCACGGGCGACTTCTCCTACGGCATCGAGGGTTTCCTCATCGAAGACGGCAAGCTGGTGCAGCCTGTCAATGAGATGAACGTCACGGGCAACATGCTGACGCTGTGGCAGTCGCTCGTGGCCGTGGGCAACGACCCGCAGCCCATCCGCTCGTGGCAGATTCCGTCGCTGGTCTTCGAGGGCGTCAGCTTCAGCGGCTTATAACAAGCCCAGCCACCGCAACAGGGTAGGCGTCAGCAGCGCTGTGAAAATGCCGTTCAGCGTCAGCCCCAGGCTGGCGAAGGCGCCATACTTGCTGCTGACGTCCATCGCGGTGGAGGTGCCGACGGCGTGGGCCGCCGTTCCCATGGAGAGTCCCTGGGCCATCGGGCTGCCAACGTGGGTCAGCTTCAGGGCCTTGAACCCCAGGATGCCGCCCAAGAGGCCTACGCAGACCACGACCGCCGCCGTCAGCGACGGGATGCCGCCCAGCGACTGGGTCACTTCCATCGCGATGGGGGTCGTCACCGACTTGGGGGCCAGCGAGTAGATGATTTCCTCCGAGGCACCCATCCACTTGGCTATGAGCACCACGGATACGACGCCCACCACACAGCCCGCCAGTTGGCTGAGCAGGATGGGCAACAGTTGCTTCTTGATGGTTTCCAACTGGAGGTAGAGGGGCACGCCCAAAGCCACGACGGCGGGCTTCAGCCAAAACTCAATGAGGTGGCCGCCCTCGCTATACGTTTCATAACTGATGCCGGCCATCTTCAGGAAGATGATGAGCACGGCAATGGACAGCAGGATGGGGTTGAGCAACATCAGCCCCGTCTTTTTTTGCAGCAGCTTGGCCAGGAAGAACACGATGAAGGTGACGGCCAGCAGGAAAAATTCGTTCTCTAAGAAAGACATAAGACAGGATGGTTAGCGGTTAGTGATGGGTGTTTATTTTCCGTGCCAGCTGGTGCACCCAGCCCGTCACGACCAGCACCAGCAGCGTGCTGGCCACGGTGGCTGTCACGATGGGCCAGAATTCGGCCCGGATGATGTCGAAGTAGAGCATCAACGCCACGCCGGGCGGCACGAAGAAGAATCCGAGGTTGGCAACGAGGAAGTCGGACATTCCCTGCACCCATTGCAGCTTGATCCAACCCAACTTGAGGAAGAGAGTGAGCAACAGCATCCCGATGATGCTGGACGGTAGTTTGACACCCGTCAGCCAGACGACCAGCTCGCCCAACGCGAGGCATCCGAAGAGGATGGCACATTGACGAATCATAATCTCTTAGGTTTCAATCGTTACTAAAAAAACAGCTAATCTCTGAAAACGGGCGCAAAGGTACGCATTCTTTCCGTTGCTTGGTGCGTTTCAAAGCGGTTTTTTCGGGGTTTTGCTTCGTGCTGCCGTTGGATACGGGCGTTTTTTTAATCCCGAATTTGGCTGTTTTAGTACCCGTATTCTACCAAATAGACGTGTAAAAACGAAAAAAAGCGGAGTGGCGTGTGCGTAGTTTGAAAATAATTCTCTACATTTGTCCTCACATAGAGTAACGAGTATTTGGTTGCTCGTATGCGAATAATTAACCTTTAAAATGTAGACGATTATGAGAAAAGGATTCTTTATCACGGTATTGACAGCCATCGCCCTGATGTTTGTCGTGAATGTGAATGCCCAGCAACGGGCCACGGGCGAAGCTCGCGAGGCTTTGCAGAAGCATGAGAAAGTGTTGGATAAGGATTTGAAGAAGAAGGCCATCAAGGAAGCCCGCAAGGAGGCCAAGGCGCTGAAGAAGGAAGGCTTCCGCACGCCGGTGGGCAAGCTCCCCTTGGACAAGCAGCTGGAGGCAGCTTGGGAAAAGCAGGCCGAACTGGACATGGAGGGCAATCCGTACTGGTATGTGGCTTCGGCCCGTATCATCGGTGGAAACCAGTCCGCCGCCGCCTTGCAGGCCACGAATGCCGCCAAGATTGACATTGCCGGCCAAATCCAGACCAAGGTGACGCAACTCATCGAGGAAAAGACAGCCAATGACGACATGGGTCAGGAAGAGGCTGCCAGCCTGAAGAGCATGGTGGCTACCAGCAAGAGCATCATCTCCGGCACATTGGGTCGCACGGTGCCCTTGGTAGAGGTGTACCGCACGTTGCCCAACAAGAACGTGGAAGTGATGGTGACCATCGGCTGCACGGCCCAGATGGCCAATGAAACAGCCGTGAAGGCCATCCGCAAGGCATTGGCCGACAAGTCGGAGGAACTGGCCAAGGAATTGGACAAACTCGGTTATTAATTAGTCAGGAGAGGTCGCGGCTGAATGAGACAGGACAGTCTGACAAAGTGGCTATTTCTCTTGTTGATAATCGCTCTGGCGGCGCCGTTGCACGCGCAGAAGACCGTCAAGGTACGCAATGTGCAAGGGCGCTGGCAGGTGAGCGACAATGTCACGCTGAAAGAGGCCGAGGAACGCGCGCTGAACGAAGCCAAGAAAGAGGCCTTGCGGCGTGCGGGAGTGATGGAGAACGTGTGGTCCGTCTTCGGGCAAATCACCCAGGAGAACGGGACCGAGTTTGAAGAGGCCTATTCGCAGATGAATGTGCTGGCCATCGGCGGCATGGTGAACATCACCAAGCAGAAGGTGGAGGAAGTGTGGGATGTGGACACCCGCAGCCTCTACAAAGTGGTGACCATCGATGCCGAGGTGAAGAAGCAAGACGATACGGACAACACGTATGCGCTGGAGGTGAAGGGCATAGACCCGCTTTATGAATCGGGAGAGTCCTTGCATTGCACGTTGCGTGTGTTCGGTACGAATTCCTACTTGAAGTTCTTCTGGTTCGACAGCACCGGAGGCTCGTTGATTTATCCCAATGAATACGAGCCGGACAGGCTGCTGGAGGCCGGGAAGGAATACCAGCTCCCCTTTGACGCGCGTTTTGACTATCAGATGGTCAAGCAGCAGGAAGGCGGCGAGAAAGTGAATCTGATATGGGTGCTCACCAAGGAGAACATCCCGTTCACGGGCGAGGTCACCTATCAGAACGTCTTGAAGTGGATATATGCCATCCCCGGCAGCCAGCGTTGCGCCCATTATGATATGGTGATGATTAAATGACAATAGTGACATGGATAAAATGAGAAGCGCGGTGGTGGCATGCCTGGCTCTGATGTGGCCGGGATTGCCCTCCTTTGCGCAAGATATAGAAAAGGAGTTTGAAGACTTCGCCAGGCAGCAGCAGCAGGCTTACGACGAGTTCAAGAGCAAGGCGGATGCCGAGTACGAGTCTTTCTTGAGGGCCGCGTGGGAAGCCTACGACGCCTTTGCGCCGGAACCCGCGCCCGTCCGCCCCGAACCGCCCAAGCCGGTCAAGTATGACCCGAAGAGGCCGGAACTGCCTCCGGTGGACATCAAGCCGGGCGACTTGAAGGTGCCCCAGGCACCGGTGCCGGGCGTGGGCGAGAAGGTGCCGGTGAAGTATCCCGGCCTGCCCGATATGGCCAACAAGCCTGCTCCGGGCGTCTACGTGCCGGGCATGCCTTATACGCCGGTCATAGTGGTTCCTCCCACGGTGAAGCCGGGACGGACCGTCTATCGCACGCCGATAGCCTTCTATGGCACGGAGTTCGAGCTGGCTACGGATGCCGTCGAAGGACTTTCGCTGGCCGGCATCCAGGAAGCCAATGTGGCCGATGCCTGGAAGGAATTGTGTACGAAGGACTACGAGCAGTTTGTCAACGACTGCATGACCCTGAAGAAGGAGAAGAACCTGACCGACTGGGCCTATCTTTCGCTGAGTAAGCAGATTGGCGAGCAATTGTACGGCGCAAACCGTCCCAATGACGTGGCTTTCCTGCAGATGTTCCTGCTGAACAAGTCCGGATACAAGGTGCGCCTGGCCAAGATTGACGACCGGCTGAAACTGCTGGTGGCTCCGGCAGGTACCATCTACGGCACGCCCTATCTGCGCATCAACGGCGATAAGTATTATGTGTTCGAGCCGGTGCCCGATGCTTCCATGCGCATCTACACTTACAAGCAGGACTTTGCCGATGCCAAGAACCTGGTATGCCTGAATATCGACGGCATACCTTCACTGACAATGTCCGAAGAGAACCGCACCTTCACCTCGGCCGATGGCAAGGTAAGTGTCCAGACGGTGGTCAACAAGAACCTGATGGACTTCTACCGCGACTATCCTCAGTGCGACGTGGTGATTCACTACAAAGCCCCGATGAGCGAAGGGTTGCGCGAGCCCTTGTACGCCCAGTTGCGCAAGGCCATTGCCGGCAAGTCGGAGGTGGAGGCGGCCAATATCCTGCTGCATTTCGTGCAGACTTCCTTCCAGTACATGACGGATGGCGACCAGTTCGGTTACGAGAAACCCTTCTTCCCCGACGAGACGTTCTACTACCCGTACTGCGACTGCGAGGACCGCGCGATGCTCTACTCCACGCTGGTGCGCGACCTCCTGGGGTTGGAGACCATCCTGTTGGACTATCCCAACCACATAGCCTCGGCCGTGCGCTTCACGGAGAAAGTGCCCGGCGATGCCGTTGTGGTGGCCGACGGCACGCGATACGTGATTTGCGACCCCACGTACATCGGAGCCCCTGTGGGCCAATGCATGGACCAATATAAAAGCGTAGGGCCGCAGGTAATCTATTGAGACTGTTAAATTTTCCAATAATGGTCGGGCGGGGTGCAACATTGCACCCCGTTTTGCTATCCGCGTCTGGCAAAATTGTGTATTTTTGCAGGGCGGACAGTGCCTGGTTATCCGGGCACACGGATTTTGCATCAATTTAGCTATATACAATTTATAACATCATGCAGAGGTTAATTAATGAAATCGTTGAGCGCGCCAAGGCGAACCGCCAACGCATCGTCCTTCCGGAAGGCACGGAAGAACGCACATTGAAAGCTGCCAACCAAGTATTGACGGACGGAGTTGCTGACTTGATTTTGCTGGGCAATCCGGATGAAATCCACGCCTGCGCCAAGGAATGGGGCCTGGGCAACATAGACAAGGCCACCATCATCGACCCGGACAACAATCCCCGCGCGGAGGAATACGCCCAACTGCTGTGCGAGCTGCGCAAGAAGAAGGGCATGACCATCGAAGAGGCCCGCGAACTGGTGCACAACCCCTTGTACCTGGGCTGCCTGATGATCAAGAACGGCGATGCCGACGGCCAGTTGGCCGGTGCCCGCAACACGACGGGCAACGTGCTGCGTCCCGCCTTGCAGATTATCAAGACCTCCCCGGGCATCACGTGTGTGTCTGGCGCCATGTTGCTCCTGACCCATGCGCCCGAGTATGGCAAGAACGGCATCCTGGTGATGGGCGACGTGGCCGTGACGCCCGTGCCCGATGCCCATCAGCTGGCCGAGATCGCCGTCAGCACGGCACGCACGGCACAGGCTGTGGTAGGCATCGACCCGAAGGTAGCCCTGCTGAGCTTCTCCACGAAGGGTTCGGCCAAGCACGAAGTGGTGGACAAGGTGGTGGAAGCCCTGAAGATTGCCAAGGAAATGGCCCCGGACATCGCCATCGACGGTGAATTGCAGGCCGATGCGGCCCTCGTGCCCGAAGTGGGCGCCAGCAAGGCTCCCGGCTCGGCCATCGCCGGACACGCCAACGTGCTGGTGGTGCCGTCGCTCGAGGTGGGCAACATCTCCTACAAACTGGTGCAGCGCCTGGGACACGCCGACGCCATCGGCCCCATCCTGCAAGGCATTGCCCGCCCGGTGAATGACCTGTCCCGCGGTTGCTCCATCGAGGATGTCTACCGCATGATAGCCATCACGGCCAACCAGGCCATCGCCGCCAAGAACCAGAAATGACACACTCTAATCTGATAGACATGAAAGTATTAGTATTGAACTGCGGCAGTTCGTCCATCAAGTACAAGTTGTTCGACATGGACCACAAGGCCGTTATTGCCCAAGGAGGCATCGAGAAAATCGGTTTGAAGGACTCGTTCCTGAAGTTGACCTTGCCCAACGGCGAGAAGAAAATCCTGGAGAAGGACATCCCTGAGCACACGGCCGGTGTGGAATTCATCCTGCAGACGCTGACCGGCGCCGAGTATGGCGTGGTGAAGTCGATGGACGAAATCGACGCAGTGGGCCACCGCATGGTGCACGGAGGCGAGAAGTTCAGCCAGTCCGTCCTGCTGACCCCGGAGGTGCTGGCCGCCTTCGAAGCCTGCAACGACCTGGCCCCCCTGCACAACCCCGCCAACCTGAAGGGCGTGCACGCCATCGCGGCCATCCTGCCCAACGTGCCCCAGGTGGGCGTGTTCGACACCGCCTTCCACCAGACCATGCCCGACTACGCCTACATGTACGCCGTCCCCTACGAGCTGTACGAGAAGTACGGCGTGCGCCGCTACGGCTTCCACGGAACATCACACCGCTACGTTTCGCAGCGCGTATGCGAGTTCCTGGGCGTGAAACCCGAAGGACAGCGCATCATCACCTGCCACATCGGCAACGGCGGCTCCATCACGGCCATCAAGGACGGCCGGAGCGTGGACACCAGCATGGGCCTCACCCCGCTGGAGGGCCTGATGATGGGCACCCGCAGCGGTGACATCGACGGCGGCGCCGTGACCTACATCATGGAGAAGGAAGGACTGGACGCAGCCGGCATGTCCAACCTGCTGAACAAGAAGAGCGGCGTGCTGGGCATCTTCGGCGAGTCGAGCGACATGCGCGACCTGGAGTCCGCAGCCGCTGCCGGCAACCAGCGTGCCCTCCTGGCCGAGCGCATGTACTTCTACCGCATGAAGAAGTACATCGGCTCGTATGCCGCCGCCCTGGGTGGCGTGGACATCATCGTCTTCACCGGCGGTGTGGGCGAGAACCAGGCTTCCGCCCGCTGGGCCGCCTGCGAGGGGCTGGAGTTCATGGGCGTCAAGCTGGATGCCGAGAAGAACAAGGTGCGCGGCGAGGAAGCCGTCATCTCCACCGACGACTCCCGGGTGAAGGTCGTGGTCATCCCGACGGACGAGGAACTGATGATTGCATCGGACACGATGGACATCCTGAAGAAGTAACTCCCTCCTATATATAATAAGGAAGCAAGCGCGCCGAGGGGCTGTGCTTGTCCCGGTTGCCGGAACTGTCCGGGCCGGGACGGGCGCAGCCCTTCTTCCTTATGCCCCTCCAGGCCCTTCCGGACCTTGTTTCTTCTACATGGCATGTAGGACCCTTCTACATGGCATGTAGGACGCTTCTACATGGCATGTGGAACCCCTCTACATGGCATGTAGGAAAAACCCGCATCTGCAAGGGCGCGTTAACAGAAGTGTAACAGGCCCGTAAAGGGAATGAGAATGCGTTGCAATCCCCATGTAACCGTCAACATCTTACTTTGCATCCAAATTAATGCTTGTAGTATGAAACGGAAATTCCTTTTAGTAAGATGTATGTTATGCCTGTCCATGGGGTTGCTGTCTGTCGGCACATCCGCATGGGCCACGGGTGATGAGCGTCCTGCCGCCTCGGTGGACCAGGTGCGCGCCAAGATTCAAGTGAAGGGCCAGGTGGTGGATGCCGCCGGCGAGCCCTTGCCGGGCGCCACTGTGCTCGAACCGGCCACGGGCAACGGGGCCATCACGGACATTGACGGCAACTTTGCGGTGTCCGTCTCCGCCGATGCCGTGCTCGAAGTCAGCTACGTGGGCTTCCGCACGCAGCAAGTCCAGGTGTCGGGCCGCCGACAGCTGAAGGTCGTGCTCGAGGAAGATGCCGCCACGCTGGGCGAGGTCGTGGTCGTGGGATACGGCATCCAGAAGAAGGTGAACCTCTCCGGCTCGGTGGACCAAATCAACGCCAAGGACCTGGAGAAACGCCCCATCTCGGACCTGTCCCGCGGCTTGCAGGGCATGATTCCCAACCTCAACATCGACTTCACCAGCGGCGAGCCGGGACAGGCCGCCAACATCAATATCCGCGGCGAGGCTTCCATCAACGGTGGCAGTCCCCTCATCCTGATTGACGGCGTGGCTGCCGATGCTGAGGAGATGAACCGCCTCCTCCCCGAAGACATCGAGAGCCTGTCCGTGCTGAAGGACGCTTCGTCTGCCGCCATCTACGGTGCGCGTGCCGCCTTCGGCGTCATCCTTATCACCACCAAGCAGGGAGCGGGCGACCGTGTGCAGGTCAACTACAACGGCAATTTCGGCTGGAAACGCCCGTCAATGCTGACCGAGAAGACCTCTGACCCCTACATCTACTTGAAACTGAAGAATATCGCCGTGCTCAACACTCCTTGGAGCTCGGGACACGTCACCAGCGACGAGCGTCTGGAGTGGGCGCGACAGCGTTCGGACAATCCCGCCGGCACGCCTGCTGTCCGACTCAATCCGTTGGACGAGACCCAGTGGGAGTATATGGGCAATCGCGACTGGACCAGCTACTACCTGGACCGCAGTACCTTCAACCAGACACACCAAGTGTCCGTGTCCGGTGCCACGGACAAGACTCGCTTCTACCTTTCCGGCGGTTTCGATGACGAGGCGGGCATGTTCTCCAACTTGGTGAAGAACGACAAGTACCGCCGCTACAGCATGCGTAGCAAGGTGAGCTATGACGTGTGGGATTGGCTGACCCTCTCCAACAACACCTCCTACGTGGTGACGGAGCGCAAGAAGCCCAGCTATTATAACATCTCCTCCTTCTTCGACCTCGAACCTCACGACATGGACCGCAACCCCGACGGCACGTGGGCCAGCGGCGAATTGGGCGAAGCTTTGGCTCAGTTGGTGGACGGTGGCGAGGAGAAGACTACTTATGGACGCTTGCAGAGCACCTTCTCCGGCGAGCTGAAATTTTGGGAACGCATGCTGGTTGTCAATGCCAACTTCACCTTCATGAAGGGGCACGAGGAATACGACTGGTACAAGACCCCGTACTCCATAGGCTACGGTCCCGAAGATATCCGCGAATTGGGCGAAAGCCGTGCCTACAAGGGCAGTACGGACGACCTCTATACCGTACTCGAGCTTTATGCTACCTTCAATAAGCTGTTTAAGGAGCACCACCAGGTGACGGCTATCCTCGGCTTCAACCAAGAGTACAATCGTTCGGACAACTTCACGGCCGAACGCTACGACATCATTTCCAACAGCTTGCCCTCCATCGGCTTGTCCTCCGGCGTGCAATACGTGGATCAAACTTATAAGGACTGGGCCATCCGCGGCCTCTTCTTCCGCGCCAACTACTCGTATGACAACCGCTATATCTTCGAGATGAACGGCCGCTATGACGGTACGTCGCGTTTCCCCAAGAACAAGCGTTTCGGTTTCTTCCCTTCGGGTTCGGTGGCTTGGCGCGTGGACAGTGAATCCTTCTTCAAGGAGTCCCGCCTGACGGACATCTTCTCGCAGTTCAAGTTGCGTGCGTCTTATGGTTCGCTTGGCAACCAGTTGGTGAGCGAATACGGCTATATTCCTTATATGAGTTCACAGCTGGGCAGCTACCTGGTGGACGGCGAGTTGCAGCAGACCGTCACCGCCCCCGGCCTCGTGTCGCCCGACTATACGTGGGAGCAGGTGCAGACCATCAACGGCGGCATCGACCTGGGCTTCCTGCGCAACAAGCTGACCATGACCTTCGACTTCTACCGTCGCGACACCAAGGGCATGCTGACCCTGGGACGCGAGCTGCCCGGCGTGCTGGGCAAGGAAGAGCCGCAGGAGAACGCCGCCAACCTGAAGACTCGCGGCTGGGAGCTCTCCATCGGCTATCAGGACAATTTTGGCCTGGCCGGGAAACCCTTCAATTGGGGAGCACGCTTCGTCCTCTCCGACAGCCGCACGTGGATTACCAAGTTTGATAACCCCACCAAGAACCTGACGCAGTATTACGAAGGCCAGGAAATCGGCGAAATCTGGGGCTTGCAGAGCGACGGCTTCTTCCGTAGCGCCGAAGAGATTGCCGCCTTGGACGAGACGGAAATCATCCCTTGGGGCGCCTTGGAAATCGTGGAAGGCTGGCCTAAGTACAAGGACCTGAACGGCGACCACCGCATCACCAAAGGCACCACGGTGGACAATCCCGGCGACCTGAGCGTCATCGGCAACTCCGCCCCGCGCTTCCGCTTCGGCCTGAACCTCAATGCCGAATGGAACGGGTTTGACGTGGCCGTCTTCCTGCAAGGCATCGGCAAGCGCGACTTCTATCCGCAGAGCTTCCTCTACTGGGGCTTCTACCAACAGCCGTACAGCGGCGGACAGGTGCACACCTTCGACTTCTACCGTCCCACCACGGACAGTGATGTCGAGATGGCCAAGCACTCGCAGTCCTACATCGCTGCCGGACTGGCCAACCAGAACCTCAACGCCAAGTTCCCCGTGCTCCAGTCCTGGCTGGCCGACAAGAACCTGGGTACCCGCATCGACCAAGCCATGGGCTTGGCCATCCCCCAGACCGGCTACATGCTGAACGCCTCCTACCTGCGCATCAAGAACATCACCATCGGCTACACCCTGCCGCAAGAGTGGACGCGCAAGTTCCGCCTGAACCGCGTGCGCCTCTACGTCAGTGCCGACAATCTCTTTGAGTGGAGTGGCGTGAAGCCCTTCTTTGACCCTGAGTCTATCACGGACACATCCACCTTCGGCTACGTTTACCCCTTCAGCCGCCAGTATTCCTTCGGACTTAATGTAACATTCTAAAACAACGGACAGACACTATGAGACAAAAGATACATACCCTCGTGGCCTTGTCGGCCTCCTTGCTGCTGGGCACTTCGTGCAACGACTCCTTCATGGACCGGCAGCCCCACACGGAAATCGGTGTGGAGAGCTACTTCAATACCGAACGCGACTTGCAGATGTACTGCTACGGCCTGATGAACACGCCGGGCTACAGCTACAATTCGGACCAGGGCACCGACGACCAGGCCACTACCGACATGGTGCTCATCAAGAACATCATGGCCTCGCCCAACCCCACCTCCGTCACCATAGACGCCGGGTGGGACTGGGAGCGCCTCTACGACATCAACTTCTTCCTGGCCAACTGCGAGCGTGCCAACGTCACGCCCGAAGTGCTGGCCCACTACCAAGGCGTGGCGCGCTACTACCGCGCCGCCTTCTACATGGACAAGGTGAAGACCTACTCCGACGTGCCTTGGTATGACAAGGTGCTGACCACCGACGACCCCGACCTCTACAAGGCCCGCGACAAGCGCGAGGTGGTGGTGCAGCACATCTTCGAGGACTATGACTTTGCCGCCCAACATGTGCAGCCCGGCCAGCCCAAGGGTGCCATAGACAAGTGGATTGTCCTCGCCACGCTGGCCCGCCATGCCCTCTACGAAGGCACTTACCGCAAATATCACCCCGAGCTGGCATTGGAAGCCACGGCCGACGAATTCCTGCGCAAGGCCGCCGATGCCGCCTGGCAAATCATGCAGGAGGGCGGTTTCAGCATCTACAACACCGGCAAGCCCTACGAGGACTACTACACGTTGTTCAACAGTGAAGACCTCACCACCAATCCGGAGATGATCCAGGCCCGTTACTATGAGAACGATGTGGCCGAGAACGGCTTCTGGGCCTATATGTTCGGCAGCTACATCCCCTGTCCCACGAAGGACCTGGTGCAGGCCTACCTGATGGCCGACGGCTCGTACTACTCTTCGCAGCCGGACTACCAGACCAAGCAGTTCGTCGAGGAGTTCCGGGACCGCGACCCCCGCATCTACCAGACCTTGGCCTATCCGGGCTGGGAACTGATAAACACCATGACCTACGCCACCGGTGCCGGCATCTATGTGCAGGAGCTGAACAAGAACTTCTCCGGCTACCACCAGATCAAGGGCTTCATCAACAACAAGGACGAGAACTATTACATGGGCATTGACTTCCCCGTCATCCGCTACGCCGAGGTCCTGCTGACCTATGCCGAGGCCAAGGCCGAGCTGGGTGAACTGACGCAGGACGTGCTGGACGAGACTGTCAACCTGCTGCGCGACCGCGCCGGCATGCCCCACCTGATGATGAACCCGCCTGCCGACCCCGTGATGCAGGCCGCCTTCCCCGGCGTGGAGTCCACCCTGCTCGAAATCCGTCGCGAACGCCGCGTCGAACTGGTGTTCGAGGGCTTCCGCTTCGACGACCTCATGCGCTGGCACGCCGGCAAGCTGCTGGAGAAGGAGCCCGAAGGCCTCTATTTCCCCAGCCTGGGCAAGTTCGACCTGACAGGCGACGGCATCGAGGACATCTGCCTCATCCCCTCCGATCAGGACATCCCCGCCGAGGAGGACAAGGAAACGAACGCGTTGGGCAAGAAACTGGCCTACTATCGCACGGGCACCATCGATGACCAGAACGCCACCGTCTACCTGACGGAAGGGGACCATGGTGTCATCCTGACCATCAAGGACATGGGCACGTTCCAGGAACCGAAGTTCTATTACCGCCCCATACCGAACCACGAGATGGAACTGAACCCCAATCTGGGCCCGCAGCTCTTCGGCTGGGAGTGATGCGTTTACAATATAATAACCTGATAGCAATGACAATGAAAAGAAGAAATCTCCTGAAATGGTCGGCCCTGTGCTGCCTGACCATCCTGCTGGCCTCTTGCGGCACGGCAGGAAAAGAAAAACAACCCGCACAACCCGCCACGAAGCTGACCTTCGCCTACCTGACCGACGTGCATCTGAACAAGGACAATGCCGGGAATGGCAACGAGGGTCTGAAGAAAGCCTTGAAGGCCGCCGTGGACAACGGCGCGGAGTTCCTGATGTTTGGCGGTGACAATGCCGACACCGACCGCCTGGGCGATGCCGAAACCACGGCCGACACCCTCCACGCCCGCTTCGTCCGCCTGGTGGAAGAAGCCGGACTGCCCGCCTACTATACCATAGGCAATCACGACCGTTACTATCGCTTCGAGGGGCAGGCGGACACATTGGGCTTCAAGACATTCGAGAAGCACTATGGCCCCACATACCGGTCCTTCACGCAGAAGGGCGTGCACTTCGTTATTCTCAATGCCCTCCATCCGCAGGGCGATGAGGCCCCCTACACCGTAGGCGCGGAACAACTGGCATGGCTGAAGGCCGATTTGGACACCGTGGCCCGGGAGACCCCCGTCATCGTGTCCATCCACGTGCCCATGCTCTCGCTCTACTATCCCGTGGTGGAGGGCAGCATGAAGGCTTGGGACATGATAGCCGACACCAAGGCCGTGGTAGATTTGCTGAAGGAGCACAACACGCAACTCGTCCTCCAGGGACACCAGCACATCTACGAGCAGATTCAGGAACGCGACCTGTGGTTCGTCACCGCCGGTGCCGTGTCTGCCTACTGGTGGCAAGGCGCTTTCCTGACGACCGAGGAAGGCATCCTGCTGGTCAAGGTGGACGAGAACAACCGCGTCACGTGGGAATACGTGGACTACGGTTGGGATGTGGAGAAGAAGTAAATGATCATTAAACCCTCAAATAAGAATGAGAAGCAAAAGCATCATCCTGGCAGCGACGCTGCTTGCTGCCTCGGCCGGCTGGACTGGCATGTCCGCCCAGCAAGGCCAAGACCTGCCCGACCGCGTGAAGATGGGGCAGGAGAGAGTGAAAGTGCGCAAGGAAATCCGCCTCCCGCAGGTGGCCGGTTACGACTTGCTGAAGTGCGACCTGCATATCCACACCATCTTCTCCGACGGTATCGTGTGGCCGTCGTTGCGGGTGCGCGAGGCGTGGGAAGAGGGCTTGGATGCCATCGCCCTGACCGACCATGTAGAGGGGCAGCCCGCCCGCGAAGGCGTGCAGAAGGGTGACCTCGACCTGGCCTGCAAGAACGCCGAGGAAGAGGCCGACCGCCGCGACATCGTCTTGATAAAAGGGGCCGAAATCACCCGCTCCATGCCTCCAGGCCATCTCAACGCCCTCTTCCTGCAGGACGTGGACGCCTTGCAGCAGGACGACGTGCTCGATGCGCTGCGCGAGGCCAAGAAGCAGGGCGCGTTCATCTTCTGGAATCATCCGGGCTGGAACGTCAAGGAGGTGAAGTGGCACGACCTGCACGAACAGCTTTGGCAGGAAGGCTTGCTGAACGGCATCGAGGTCTTCAACGAGTTCGAGTGGTATCCCAAAGCCCTGGAGTGGGCCAAGGAGAAGAACCTCACCATCGTGGCCAATACCGATGTGCACGACGTTATCGAGCGCCTGTATGACAAGCGTTATGCCTCCCACCGTCCCCTGACGCTGGTGATGGCCAAGGAGAAGAGTGCCGCCGCCATCAAGGATGCGCTCTTTGCCGGCCGCACCCTCATCTGGTTCTATGACACGCTGTTGGGCAAGGCCGATTACCTGGAGGAGTTTTTCCGGGCGGCCGTGCAGGTGGAGACTCCTCACCACGTGACGGACGCCTATGCCTACCTGACGGTGAAGAACACCTGCGATGTCCCCTTCACACTTCAGGCTGAAGATGCTCCCCAAGGCTATCCCGCTTTCATCGTGCTGCCCGCCGGGGCATCGGTGGTGGTCAGCGTGCCGAAGGACGGGGCCGGCAACGTCACTTATACGGTGACCAACCTGCTCACCGCCTACGGGCAAGGCGTGGAAGTTTCATTGTTTTAACGGACAATAAGGACAGAGGTAGGCCGAAAATGCCTACCTTTGTTCGCATTTCTACGGACGTGGACAATAACTTTCATTTCAAACCATAAACATTTGCAGTTATGAAGAGACTGACCTATCTTTTGTTTTTCGTCCTGCTGGCGGTGACAGCCCAAGCCCAGCGGGCCAAGTATGTGTTCTATTTCATCGGCGACGGCATGGGCCTGAACCAGGTGAACACCACGGAGATGTATCTGGGCGAACAGGAAGGCCGCATCGGTATCGCCCCCCTGACCTTCGCCTCGTTCCCCGTGGCTGGCATGGCAACGACCTACTCCGCCACCAACTCCATCACCGACTCGGCGGCAGGCGGCACGGCTCTGGCCACCGGTTCGAAAACCTACAACGGCGCCATCGGCGTGAACACGGACAAGGAAACCGTGATGAGCGTGGCCGAGCGTGCCAAGCGTTCCGGCAAGAAAGTGGGCGTGACCACCAGCGTCAGCGTGGACCACGCGACGCCCGCTTCCTTCTATGCCCATCAGCCGGACCGAAACATGTATTATGAAATCGCCCAGGATATGCTGAAGGCAGGCTTCGACTTCTATGCCGGCGGCGGTTTCCTGAAGCCGGACAAAACTTTCGATGGCAAGTCGGCCCCCAGCATCTTCCCGCAAATCGAGGAGGCCGGTTACACGCTGGCCCGCGGTGTGGACGAGTATGAGGCCAAGTGTGCCGATGCCGACAAGATGGTGCTGATTCAGGACGAGGATGCGGTCGACACCAACCTGCCCTATGCCATCGACCGCGAGGAAGGCGACCTGACGCTGAAGCAAATCACCGAGAGCGCGATAGATTTCCTGATGAAGGACAACAACAAGGGCTTCTTCCTGATGGTGGAAGGCGGCAAGATTGACTGGGCCTGCCACAACAACGACGTGGCCACGGTGGTCCGTGAGGTCCTGGACTTGGACGAGGCGGTCAAGGTGGCCTACGAGTTCTACAAGAAGCACCCGAAGGAGACGCTTATCGTCATCACCGCCGACCACGAGACGGGCGGCCTGGGCATGGGACGTGAAGGCTACACGCTGGCCCTGAAGTCGGTGGTCAACCAGGACAATTCGCAGGAAATGCTGTCCCGCGCCATCACCGACCTGCGCAAGAATGCGGGCCACAAGGCCACGTGGGAGGAAGTGAAGGCCCTGCTGGCCGACAAGATGGGCTTCTGGGAGGAACTCCCCTTGAGCTGGGAGCAGGAACGCCTGTTGCACGATGTCTATCAGGAATCCTTCGTGGAGAACCACGTGGAGTTTGCCGAGAGCATGTACGCCAAGACCGAGCCGTTGGCCGCTGCCGCCCGCAAGGTGATGAGCCAGTTGGCGTTGGTCGGCTGGACGTCGGGCGACCACACGGCCGAGTATGTGCCTGTCTTCGCCATCGGTGCCGGATCCAAGGCGTTTTTCGGCAAGATGGACAATACGGACATCCCCAAGCGCATCGCCAAGGCTGCCGGTTACAAATAACGGGCAAACCGATATAAGTCAGGCGCGGATTACGCGGATTTCACGGAATAAACCCATAAGGGGAAGAATCCGTGGAATCCGCGTAATCCGCGCCTCTTTTCGTGACGTTACAACTGCGTTTCTCCCTCGATGTAGTTCTCCAGGAAGAGGTGTTCCCCGTCGAACACGGCGTAGGAGAAGAAGTTGATCCAGTCGCCCAGGATGACCACGCGCGACGTGGCGTTCAGCATCAGGTCCAGCTCGATGTGGCGGTGCCCGTAGATGAAGTAGTTGATGTCCGGGTGCGTCTTCAGGTAGTTCTTGGTGTAGAGCACGAGGGGTTCCTTGTCCTCGCCCATATAGTCCGGGTCCTTGCCGTCCACGCGCTTCAGGCGGCTGTGTTTGGCCCAGTTCAGGCCCAAGGCCACGCTCCAGCGGGGATGCAGGGCGGAGAAGAGGCGTTGCATCGTGCGGCTGTGGAACAGCAGGCGCAGCAGCTTGAAGCCCGCATCGGGGTCGCCCAGACCGTCGCCGTGGGCCAGGTAGAACTCCTTGCCATGGATTTCGGTGGTCAGCGCCTCGCGGTGCAGGATGACGCCGCACTCCTTCTCCAGGTAGTCGCCGCACCAGATGTCGTGGTTGCCGATGAAGAAGTGCACTTCCACCCCGAGGTCCGTCAGCTCGGACACCTTGCCCAGGAAGCGCGTGTAGCCCTTGGGCACGACGGTTTTGAATTCGTACCAGAAGTCGAACATGTCGCCCAGCAGGTAGACGGCCGAAGCCTTGTGCTTGATGCTGTCCAGGAAACGGACCAGGCGGCGTTCCTGTGTCCGTCCGTGGGGGATGGCGAGGGAGCCCAGATGGGCATCGGAGAGGAAGTAGACGTTCTTCATAAGCGTGTTGATAAGTAGTGATTCATATAAAAATAAGGGATGGCGTTCCTTTGGCTTTTATGGCCGATGTCCCAGCAGGTCGTTCAGCAAGTTGTACGAGAAATCCACTTGTACAATCTTTCCTTCCGGGTCAATAAGCACCTTCGTGGGAAAATGCTGCACGTTATAGGCTCTCGTTATTTCGCCGTGTTCGTTATGGTCAAATACGTTCACCCAAGGCAGTTTGTATCTTTCCACTGCTTTCCTCCATCGGTCTTCCGTGTCGTGGCAGCAGATGGCCACTACTTCCAGTTTGTCTTTGTATTTGGCGTAGTGCTCTTTCAACTCCGGGAAACCTTTGATGCACCAGATGCACCAACTTCCCCAGAAGTCAAGGATGACGTATTTGCCCCGTAGTGAGGATAAGGTGAAGTCATGGCCTTGCAGGTCTTTCAAGGTGAAGTCGGGGGCGTTTTCCCCTTTCAGGACTTCTTTCTTGTTCTCCTGCTCCTGTCCTATCTGCACCAGCTTTTGGTAGAGCGGGGCCAACGGGCCGCCCTTAACTTGGTCGGACAGGTCGTGCAGCGGGGAGCCGTTGTGTCCGGTAATCCCCCTTTTATAGCAGAGGTAGAGGGCCGCGTCTTCGCCCGAGTGTTCGTGGATGTATTCCAGGATGGCTTCGTCCATGTCCTGATAGTAGTCATAGTAGGCCATGCGGAAGTTGCTGATGGAGTCGCGGTCCACGCCGGCTGCCTGCATGGAATCGGCCTGTGCTTCGGCTTGGGCAATCTTGTCCAGGTAGGGCTGCCATAGTTTTTCGCTGTCCAGGTAGGTTTGGTAGAACGCGCTCCCTTTTACTTGATAGCTGTCCACCGAGCCTGTCACCTTGACGGACTCTCCGGGCAAGACCACTACCTCGATTTCCTGTTGTTTCTTTTGCTTGAGGGGATAGAGGGTGATTCTCACCGGAAGCGAATCTTTCTCGATGGGCAAGGAGAAGGCGCCTTGTTGGCAGACGATGATGTCCGTCCGCATGTGTTCATCCTTGATGTCGTCCACAAAACGGCTGGATACGAGCAGTGTATCGTTGGGAAGCCCGGTCAGTGTCCCGCTGAGGCTTGTCTCGCGCGGAGCATTGGCTTGGCAGGCTGTCAACAATAGCACAATGCTTGTCCAGGTGATAATGCAATTCTTCATGCGGGGTGTTATTTGAACAGTTCGTCCAGGTATTCATAGAAGGCCGGGTCTTCGCCCACCACAATCTTGGCAATCTTGCCTTCGGGGTCCACGACAATCTTCGTGGGATAACCCTGTATGGCGTAGAGGATGCTGACATCGGGGTCGCCGGCGTTGCGCACGTGCAGCCAGGGCAATTCATGCTTCTCCACGGCGGCCTTCCATTTCTCCTCCGTGTCGCGGCAGTCGATGCCCAGGATTTCCAGCTTGCCCTTGTACTTTTCGTAGTACTTCTTCATATCGGGGATGCCCTTGATGCACCAGCCGCACCAGCTGCCCCAGAAGTCCAGCACTACGTATTTGCCGCGCAGGGAGCTGAGGGAGAGGGGTTGGCCGTTGAGGTCGTTCAGGGTGAAGTCGGGGGCAGGAAGGCCCTCCTTGATTTTGGCTTCGGCTTCCTCACGGGCCTTTGCCTTTTTCACTTGTGCATCCAAATATTGGTAGAATCCGGAGAATACGCCGTTTTTGGCTTTGTCGCCCAGCAGGGACAGGGCTTCTTCCATCCGGCTTCCGGATTGGGAGGCCAGGAAAACGGAGGCATCCTCGTCCGGATGTTGGCGAATATAATCGATGTGCAGAGCCATCGCCCGTTGTCCCAACGCTTGTATTTGTGCGGTGATGGTGGAATCTTCCGGGAGGTCTGTCGGGTCGATGTTGCTGTGCTTCTTCAGGATGGTTTGGAGAGAGTCGATGGTGGGTTGCCACGTCTTTTCGGCTTCGTTGAGGGAGGCATAGAAGTCACTGCCTTCCACTTTATAATCTTCCAATGAGCCGTTCACTGTCAGTGCGTCGTTGGGGAAGGCCACGATTCGGATGTTCTGGGTCATGTTGAGCATCTTGTTGCCAGCAGGTTTGGCGAAGATGACGGCTTGTATGGGCAGGGTGTCACACTCCAGCGTGAGGCTGAATTTGCCGTCTAGCAGGGCAACGGTGTCCAACTTGGTGGCGGAACTTCCACCGGAAACTGTAGGCAGGGCTGCGTGCGTCACCAGCAGCGTGTCACTCTCCACCCCCGTCAGCGTGCCGCTGATGGTGATGTTCTTCGATGAGGGTTGGCAGGCGCAGAGCAGTGCAGCCCCGGCCAACATCATAAGTACGTTCTTTTTCATCTGAATGTATCGGTTTTAGTTAAACAATTTGTCCAAGTATTCATAGAAAGCCGGACCTTCGCCCAGGACTATCTTGGCAATCTTGCCTGCGGGGTCGATGACTATCTTGGTGGGATAGGCTTGGATACCGTAAAGCAGGCTGACATCAGGGTTGTCCTCGTTGCGGACGTGCAGCCAGGGTATCTTGTGCTTCTCCACGGCGGCCTTCCATTTCTCCTCCGTGTCGCGGCAGTCGATGCCGAGGATTTCCAGTTTGTCCTTGTACTTCTTATAGTATTCTTTCATCTTGGGAATGTCCGCGATGCACGAGCCGCACCAGCTTCCCCAGAAATCCAGCACGACATACTTGCCGCGCAGAGTACTGAGGGTGAAGGGCTGGTCTTGCAGGTTTTTCAGCGTGAAGTCCGGGGCTTCGATACCTTTCTTGATGCGTTTTTGGGCTGCCTCGCGCTTGTCCGCCACTTTGATGGAGTTTTCGAAGGTGCGGTAAAGCGGGGCAAGCGGACCGTTCTTGACCTCGTCGGCCAGCGTAGGCAGCAGTTCACGGATGTTGCCTAATCCCATCATGGAGAGCAAATAGAGGGAAACATCGTTGTCTGGATGCCGCTTCACGTAGTTCCGGCGTACGTCCATCATTTGTTCGAGGGCCGGACGGTATGATTCGGTGTATATCTTGCGGACTTTTTCCTTGGCTTTTTTGCCCTGCTCTTTCTCCAGTCGGAACATGGTGTCGCTTAGTGCGTAGACCTTGCGTTCGTAAGGCCTTAAGGTGTCAAGTATTTGCTGCAAGGCCGTGTTGAAGGGGCTGCCCTCCACCCGGTAGTCGCTTGTCGTGCCGCTCACGGTGAGCGACTCGCCAGGAAGGAGTACAAGCTCCAGGTAGTTGAGCTTGTCCTGAGGGGTGTGCAGGATGATTTGGTAGGGCACGGTATCGCAGGGCGCCTGGAACATGAACTTTCCTTCTTGCAGGACGAGGGTGTCCTTCACTCTCTCTTTGTCTTTGCTACCATCCATCGGAATACTGGTAGCGAGGAGCGTATCGTTCCCTATGTCCGTCAGTGTGCCGCTAACGGTGCCGGGCCTTTGTGCGGGCTGGCAGGCGCAGAGCAGTGCCGCCCCGGCCAGTCCCATAAGCGTTGCTTTCTTCATACGTTGTTCTTCATTATTCGTTCTTCATTTCCTTCAGAGGAATCCCAGCTCCAGCTTCGCCTCCTCGCTCATCATGTCCTTGTCCCATTCCGGCTCGAACACCAGGTTGACGGTGGCGGTCCGGACGCCCTCGATGGATTCCAGCTTCTGGCGCACGTCCTCCATGATGAACTCCGCCGCGGGGCAGTTGGGGGCGGTCAGCGTCATGTCCACGCTGATGTCGAAGTCGTCCGTCACGTCTATCCGGTAGATGAGGCCCAGGTTGTAGACGTCCACCGGGATTTCGGGGTCGTACACCGTCTTCAGCATGGCCACGATTTTCTCTTCTATCTCAAATTTGGTCATATCAGTATGCAGTTTTGGTTAGGACGGCAAAGCTAACCATTTTCCGTGAGATGGCAAAGCCTGTCCCTCTGATTTTCACAGCCGTCCCTCGTCGTTGAAGCTGTAATACGCGCCGTCCGTCACGATGATGTGGTCCAGCACGTGGATGTTCATCAGGCGGGCCGCGTCGCGCACGGCCTGGGTGAGGCGGGTGTCGTCCGGGCTGGGCTGCGTGTTGCCCGAGGGGTGGTTATGTACCAATACCAGCTGGGTGGCGCGTGCCAGCAGTGCCTCGCGCAGGATGGTGCGCACGTCCGCCGTGGTCTGGTCCAGGCCGCCGCGGCTGATGCGCACGCGGTCGATGACGCGGGCACTCTGGTTGAGCAGCAGCACCCAGAACTCCTCGGTGGCAAGGTCGCAGAGCAGGGGGTGGAACAGTTCGTAGATATCCTTTGACGAACGGATGACGGGGCGTTCGGGCCTTTCCTGCAGCGTGCGGCGTTTTCCCAGTTCGAGGGCGGCCATGATGCTGATACTCTTGGCGGGCCCCAGGCCCTTGAAGCGGGCGAAGTCGCGCACCTGCCACTTGCCCAGGCGGTGCAGGTTGTTGCCCGCCTCGGCCAGCACGCGCTGCATCAGGGCGACGGCGCTCTCCTCCGTGTTGCCCGAGCCGATAAGGATGGCCAGCAGTTCGGCGTCGCTCAGGGCTTCGGCGCCTTTCTGCATCATTTTCTCGCGTGGGCGGTCTTCTTCGGCCCACTGGTTGATGTTGAGTTTGTCCATAGATTGTCAGGATTAATCAAAGGTGTGAGTATAAGGGTATATATTTTGTAAATGATTGTCTGTCAGCTATCTGCTCAGCGTATTCTCCGGGTGTGTCCGTCGGCTCCCGCGAGCGCGTTCCGCGGTGCCGGCGAGCACGTTCGTCGGATACGGCGAACTTACTCGGCTTATGGCGGCCGGAAGCCGGGCAGAGGCTTGTAAGGTTTTATTTGTAGAAGTTGTGCCGGAACGCCTCAAACTCCGCTTGGCCCCGCACGCACCGCCGCCACCAGGCCCGCCAGAAGCCCGTGCCGTATCCGATAAGCTGCACGTAGGCGGCCGCCACGGACAGCAGGCCGATGCGCAGGCTGCGGTTCTGCACCGTGCTATCCAGGCAGACCAGCAAGGCATAGAGCACCAGCGGCGCCGGCGACCAGGGGCAGACCGCCGTGCCCAGTAACAGTATGGCCGTTCCCAGGGTGAAGACACCCGGCAGGAGGTGGACCACCTTCAGCGAGTCGGGGTATTTCTTATAGAGATTGATGCGGGCAATGCCCGAATTGTGTACTTGCTTGAAGAACTTGCGCAGGTCTGTCCGCCGTTTGTGCCACACCCACGCCTCCGGGAACAGGCGGCAGCGGTAGCCCCCGCGGAAGATGCGGATGCTGAAGTCAATGTCCTCGCCGAACCGCATGGCGGAGAAGCCTCCCAGCGCCTGATACACCGTGCGCCGCACGCCCATGTTGAAACTGCGCGGATAGAATTTGTCCATCTTCTTCTTGCCTCCCCGGATGCCGCCGGTGGTGAAGAAAGAAGTCATCGAGTAGTTGATGGCCTTCTGCAGGGGCGTAAACGACGGATGTGCACGGTCCGGCCCGCCGAAGGCGTCGCACGGTTCGCGTTGCAGTTCCCGGTCCACGGCCTCCAGGTAGCCCGGGGGCAGGATGCAGTCCGAGTCGAGGATGAGGAGATAGTCGCCCTGGGCGCGTTCGGCGGCAAAGTTGCGCGTCTGTCCGGGGCCGGAGTTGGGCTTGGTGAAGTAGTGCAGGTCCAGCCGGCCGGCATATCGGTCCGCCACCTCCCGGCAGGGGAGGGACGAGCCGTCATCCACGACAATGACCTCGAAATCCCGGAGGGTCTGCGCCGTGAGGCTTTGCAATAGTTCGTCCACTTCGTCGGGGCGGTTGTAGACGGGGATGAGTAGGGAATATTTCATAGGTGCGGGGATGTCTGTAAGAAAAAAGCCCCGAATGTGCCTCTCGGCGCATCCGGGGACTGAATTTTAATCTTGTCGATTGTTCTGTTGTTCGGCATTATGCCTTTACGCGGCTGACGTACGAGCCGTCGCGCGTGTCAATCTCAATCATTTCGCCTTCGTTGATGAAGAGGGGTACACGCACCGTGGCGCCGGATTCCACCGTAGCGGGCTTCAGCGTGTTGGTGGCCGTGTCGCCTTTCAGGCCCGGCTCGGTGTAGGTCACCTTCATTTGTACCTTCACGGGCACTTCGGCATAGAGCACGGTCTCCGTCGAGGCGTCGGACACTACGTCCACCACCATGCCTTCCAGCAAGAAGTCCACGCCGTTGATGAGGTCGTGGGCGATGGGAATTTGTTCGAAGGTTTCCTGGTTCATGAAGATGTAGTCTTCACCTTCCTTGTACAGATATTGGTGCGGGCGACGTTCTACGCGCACGTCTTCCAGCTTCTCACCGATGTTGAAGCGACGCTCCAGCACATAGCCGTTCACCACGTCCTTCAGCTTGGTGCGCATGAAGGTGTTGCCTTTGCCGGGTTTCACATGCAGGAAGTCGATGCAGAAGTAGAGCTTGCCGTCCATGCGGATGGCAGTGCCGATTTTAATGTCTTGGGCATTAATCATACGTGATACTATATTATTATGTTATACGATGCATGAAGGAAGTCGAGCCAAGGAACCGGCTCGCTTTTCGGCTGCAAAAGTAATGTATTTCGGCAAAAAACACAAAAGATTTGAGAGAAAATGAGTTATCCCCTTGGTTATTTCGCGAAAACTCCCTACTTTTGCAGCCCGAAACTGGGAGAATAATAACATAAAAAAAGATACAGCGATGAAAAGAACATTCCAACCCTCTAACAGAAAGAGAAGAAACAAGCACGGTTTCCGTGAGAGAATGGCCACTGCAAACGGCCGTAGAGTATTGGCTGCACGCCGCGCCAAAGGCCGCAAGAAGCTGACCGTATCCGACGAGTACAACGGCGTGAAGGCATAAGCGCGGAACCCGCTCGAACAGACAAGAGCCGCCCGGCATCGCAGTGAGTGCAGTGCCGGGCGGCTCTTGTCATTACGTTTGGCGTGACAGGCAGTGTGCCCCTTGTTTCTGCGGGCCTCTGCGCTCGTCCGCGCGGTCTGTGTCCTCTCCCGGTGCCAGTGCGCTCCACACCTATTTTATATTATAATGGCATGAAGGAAAATTCAAGCCCGGAGAGATTCGTTTACGAATTTTATCGTTATCTTTGCCGTCAGTGGACGATTACGCCGCTCGTATGTGGAGCGGTTTGGCAGGCATGTGGAACCTGCAACCCGGGGAAGAAAGAGAATGGGTGCTGAATGTGCCTGTCCGTGTCCTACAAAAGCTGGAAGGCATTGCTTTCGAACCTGTCCGCGGTGATGGGCGGTCATCGTTTCCGTCTGAAAGCTCCGCAAGGCAACGGTATGGCAGGCATTATTAATTATATATTCACCTAAAAAGTAAATACCAAAATGGGAACGTATGCGAATGATGCCGCTTTCTTGCACCAGCACGGCATCGGATTTCAGGAATTGGTTTCGGCCGATGGACAATCCAAAGTGATGGTTGTGCCCGCCTGGCAGGGACGTGTGATGACATCTTCGGCCTCCGGGAACGAGGGCGACAGTTATGGATGGATAAACTACCGCTTTATCGCGGAGGGAAAAGTCAGCCCGCAGATTCAGCCCGTGGGCGGGGAGGAACGTTTCTGGCTGGGGCCGGAAGGCGGGCCTTTCTCCCTCTATTTCAAGCCGGGTGCGGAGCAGGTGTATGCCAACTGGGCAGTGCCGTCCGTGCTGGACACTGAGGCTTTCGAGGTGGACGCGCAGACGGATGCCTGTATCCGGCTCTCCAAGAGTGCCCGCCTGCTGAATGCCTCGGGCACCACATTGGACCTGGGTATGCAGCGTGCCGTCACTTTGATGGACCGTGAGGCTGCCGGCCGGGACTTGGGTGTCCCCGTGCCCGAGGGCGTGAAGCTGGTGGGCTATCGGACGGACAATCGGATTACTAACATCGGCCTCCGGGCGTGGACCCGTGACACGGGGCTGGTGTCTGTCTGGATGCTTGGGTGTTTCAATCCCACTCCGTCTACCACTGTATTTATTCCCTACAACCGGTATGCCGAGGGGCCCGTGGTGAACGACACATACTTCGGTCGGATTCCCTCAGACCGGTTGGTGGTGGACGATGGGCTGGTTTACTTCCGCATAGACGGGCGTTTCCGTTCCAAGCTGGGTTTGCCCGCCGGGCGTGCTTTGGACCTTTGTGGCAGTTATGATTCGGGGCAGGGCGTACTGACCGTCTTGCGGTACCGTCGTCCCGGCGAGCCGTGCGTGTATGTCAACGGTCAGTGGGGACCGCAGGACAATCCTTTTGATGGCGATGTGATCAATGCCTACAACGACGGGCCGCTGGACGATGGTTCCATCATGGGGCCGTTCTATGAGATTGAGACTTCTTCGCCGGGGGCCGAACTGGCTCCGGGCGAGAGCCTGACGCACACCCAGCAGGTGATTCACTTGCAGGGCAGCGACGAGGCACTGGCTCCCATTGTGCGGGGAGTGTTCGGTGCGGACTTGGACGTGATAAAGAACCGGTTCTGACTGTTGTCGTTCGCCGGGCGATGGTCAGTGGCCCATCTCGAAGGCATGGCTCTCCATCTCCCCCTCATCATTGCGCAGGCTGAAGCGGACGGACACGCTTTCCGCGCCGTCCGCGGTGTAGGGATACAAGGGGATGGAAAGGTAGACGCGGCGGGTGTAATACCGCGGGTCGTTGCCGGCATCGTGGTAGAGCGACAGGTCGACCTCGCGGCAGGCGGCGGCTTCGTCCCACCGCACAGCCTCCTCCACGAAATGAAAGGCGTGGCCTCCGCCGCCGGTCTTGATTTCCAGCACGATGTTCAGGTAGTCCAGTCCCGGCCAAATGCTCAGCACGGAAGCGGGGTCAGCCTTGATGCCGTCTTCAAACTCCTTCGCCGGGCGGGGCAGGGGCGACACGGTGGTCTGCGCCGCATAAAGTCGAACGCCCGTGCCGCCGTTTCCGTCTGTCTCGCAGGTATAGTTGGCTACGATGCGCAAGGTAGTGTCCGGCGTGGCATTGGGAGCGGAGACGGCATTCAGCACGTCATAAAGCGTGCCATCGTCCGCCAGGACCGTCTCCAGCCGTCCGTCCGCGCCGCTGTGGGCCGTCAGGTATTCCATGACGATGTCGGGGTAGTGGTAATCGTCCCCGCCGCAGGCTGTCCCCAGCAGGAGAAGCAGGGGCAGTAGGAGCAGGCGGCACAGGCTATGGGCAGACTTCTTCATCTTACAGGCTCAGTTGGTTGCGCAAGGGGTTGGCATACATCAGCAGCAACTTCTCGCGCAGGAAGGCCTCGTCCTTGCCGGGCAGGTCGATGCGGGCCAGTTGGCGGGACAAGTAGTCCGTGAAGCGTTGCTTGTCCTCCACGGTGTAGTGCGAGGCGAAGCGGTTGCTCCCGTCCAGCAGGTCGGCGGCCACGTAGTTGTTGGGATAGAGGCGGTAGTTGGCGAAGATGCCGCGGTCCACCAGTTTGGCGGCGCGGACAAAAAGCTCTTGCTTGGGCAGGGAGCGGTCCAAGGCTTCCAACTGCTCGTTGAGGCAAGGGGCGGTGCAGAAGTGCACGTGGCCTTTATAACCCAGCAGGCCGGTCTGCATGTTCAGCAGGTCATCGGCAGTGGTCTTCTTGTAATTGGGATTGTCGCGTTTCTGCTGGAACTCCTTGGCTTTAAGGAAGTCGCACGGGTCGTATTCGTAGGAGATAGCCAAGGGGACGATATTCATCTCCTTCAGTCGGCTAATGATGTCGCCTTCGCCCGCCATGGCCATCATCTTGAGGATGCTCTCCTGCGTGCGGTCGTTGGAGTCCTTGGCACGGCCTTCGCGCTGGGCAATCCAGATGGACTGGTGCTTGTCGCGGATGGTGTGGTGCATATACCTCGACATGCGGGCGGACGATTCCAGCATCTGGCGCATGGTGAGGGCGCGCTGCACGATGAAGGACTTGTTGATGCGCACCAGCTTCTTGATCCACGGGTAGATGAGGAGGTTGTCACCGATGGCGATTTCCACCGTGTTTTGTCCTTGCTCCACCAACATCAGCGAGAGGAAACCGGAGTCGAGCACGATGTCGCGGTGGTTGGACACATAGGTATAGGCGCCTCCCCGCTCCGGCTGGGCGGAGTTGTCGAAGGTGACGCCCAGCGTAGCCTCCCGGATGATGCGTTTGAGGATGTTGTAGCAGATGTTCACCTGAAACTCCTGCTTGGTCTTGCAGGCGCGCATTTGGTTGGCCAGTGCCTCGAAGGGGATGCCGGGCAGGGCGACCTCGGCCACTTGACGAAAGGCGGGATCGGCAATCAGTTCCTCGTAGATGGCGGGAAGTTCCTCGTCGTGGTAGGGGCGGATTTCATCGAATTCCTGGTTCATGATAATTAATGTTCAATGGTTAATGGTCATTCTCTATGATGTCCGTCATCACGTCCTTGATGTCCAGCCCGGCGGCGCGCACCTGCTGGGGAATGAAGCTGGTGGCGGTCATGCCGGGCGTGGTGTTCACCTCCAGCAGATTGATTTTGGAACCTTCGGTGATGATGTAGTCCACGCGGATGATGCCCCGCGCGCCCAGAATGTCGTAGATGGCGGAGGTCAGTTTCTGCACGCGGTCGCGCAGTTCGTCGGGGATGCGGGCAGGGGTGATTTCGTCCGAATCGCCCTTGTATTTGGCGTCGTAGTCGAAATACTCATGGTGGGACACTACCTCGGTGATGGGGAAGACCACGCTGCTTTGACTTGTTTTATAGCATCCGCAGGTGATTTCCGTGCCGTCCATGAAGGCTTCCACAATGACCTCGGGTGCCTCTTCAAAAGCCTTGGCAATGGCGGGCTGAATCTGCTCCGGAGCCTTCACCTTGGTCACGCCGAAGCTGGAGCCTCCCAAGTTGGGCTTGATGAAGCAGGGCAGGCCGATTTTCTGAATGACATCCTCGTCCGCGATGCTCTGTCCGCGGCGCAGGAGGAGCGACTCGGCGATGCGCACCCCGAAGCCCTTGAGGTACTGGTTGCACACAAACTTGTCGTAGGTCAGGGACGAGGCCAGCACGCCGCAGCCGGAGTAAGGCAAATGTAGCATGTCGAAGTAGCCTTGCAGGCGGCCGTCCTCGCCGGGCGTGCCGTGGATGATGATGTAAGCATAGTCGAAAGTGGTCTTCTGCCCGTTTACTGTAAAGCTGAAGTCGTTGCGGTCGATGGGGGCCGTGGTGCCGTCGGCCAACTGGACGTGCCAGTCCGTGCCGTGCAGTACGACAATATAGGGGTTGTACTTGTCCTTGTCCAGGAAAGAATAGATGCCTTGCGCGCTGCGCAGGGAAACTTCATACTCGGAGGTGTCGCCTCCAGCCACGATGGCGATTGTACGTTTCATTCGATGTCTCTGTTACTGATGTAGCTCCGCCATTTGTCTATCAGCGCGGTCATGTCGGGGGGAATGGGACAGGTGAAGTCCATCTCTTCGCCCGTGACGGGGTGCTTGAAGCCCAGCGTCATGGCGTGCAGGGCCTGCCGCGGACAGATGTCGAAGCAGTTGTTTACAAATTGTTTGTATTTGGCGAAACGGGTGCCGCGCAGGATTTCGTGGCCCCCGTAGCGTTGGTCGTTGAAAAGGGTGTGTCCGATGTGTTTCATGTGGACACGTATCTGGTGGGTACGCCCGGTCTCGAGCACGCACTCCACGAGGGTGACGTAGCCCAGCCGCTCCAGCACGCGGTAGTGGGTGACGGCATGACGTCCCTCGCCTTCGGGCAGGACGGTCATCAGCATGCGGTCCCGCGGGTCGCGGCCGATGTTGGCGATGACGGTGCCCTCGTCCTGCTCCACGATGCCCCACACCAGGGCACGGTAGCGGCGACGGGTGGTCTTCAGCAGGAACTGGTTGCCCAGGGCGGTCTTGGCATCGGGCGTTTTGGCCACGACCAGCAGGCCGGACGTGTCCTTGTCGATGCGGTGGACGAGGCCCACGTGCGGGTCGTTGGCATCGTAGCGGGGATTGTCCTTCAGGTGCCAGGCGATGGCGTTGACCAGCGTGCCGTGCCAGTTGCCATGGCCGGGATGCACCACAAGTCCTGCGGGCTTGTTGACCACCAGTACGTCGTTGTCTTCATATACGATGTCGAGGGGAATGTCTTCGGGAGTGATGTCATTCTCGTAGGGCGGACGATCCATCGAGAGGGTGATGACGTCCAGCGGCTTCACCCGGTAACTGCACTTCACGGGACGCCCGTTGGCCAGCACGAAGCCCGCGTCGGCGGCCTTCTGGATGCGGTTGCGCGAGGCATTCTGGATGCGGTCGAAGAGGTACTTGTCCACGCGCACCATTTCCTGCCCCTTGTCCACCACCACGCGGAAGTGTTCGTAGAGCTGTGCCTCGTCGCCCGTGGCGGTGGGCTCCAGCTCGTCCAGTTCGTTGTCGGTCAGTTCGTCCTGCAAATCGTCAACCCATTCTTCGTTCTTCATTCTTTGTTCTTCATTAAAGATGGATAAGTCAGAACCAGGACTCGTCTGCAGCGCCAGTCTCCCCGGCTTCGTCCACCGGGATGGGGGTGGAAATGTCCGTCGTGTCCATTTGCATCTCCGCATGCGAATGCCCATCGCCCACTACGATGGTCAGGTAGGCGCCTTGGGGCACCTTCTCCCGCTGGCCCAGCACGCGGCCCGCCAGTTTCACGCCATAGACCCAGTCTTTCTCGCCGGGCACAGTGTCATTGGGCATCAGCTTGAAGCCGGCCGCCAGCAGACGGGCCTCGGCTTCGCGTAAGGAACTATTGTCCGCCACATCGGGCAGTTCCATCAAAGGGACATTTTGCGTGTTGACGGTCAAATAGATGATGCGGCCTTTCTTGACCTTCTGGTTGACAGGCGGGTTATAGTCCAACACACAACCTGGTGGCAGGGTCTTGACGTAGGTGGAGTCCGTCACCTGTCCTTGCAGGCCCTCGGCCTCCAGCGTGCGCAGGGCTTCGGACACAGGCTTGTGTTTCACATCGGGCACGATGACGGCCTCGCCGTGGCGGGTATAGGCATCCAGCCACCGCAGCGTGGCGAACACCCCGATAATCAGCACCACCGGCATTGCCAGGATGTTGAGCCAGAAAAAGCGGTTGGCGCGGAAGGAGAAGAATTCTTTTATGGTCATAAGTCGATAATCAATGCGTTCGGTTTATATTCTGCAAAGATAAAGGATTCTCCGGCTTGCGCCAAAGAATCCTTCTCCTATTTTTATACAGCGGCTCATCTCTCTGCCAGCAGCGCAGCATCCACCTCATGCTCCCCGGTCAGGCACCAGGCGTCCGCCTTGGCATCGTATTCGTAGGCCTGGTAGGTCAATCCCAGGGCATCGGCGGCGTAGACGGCCTTCTCGCGGACATCCGTATAGGCTTGGTCTTGCCGGCTCCAAAGGGCGCACTCCACGGTGACGGCATCGCCATCGTAGGCATAGTGCAGGGCGTAGGCGGGGCAATACTTGGCGGAGACGGCGTCCCAGCGAAGGATTTCCTTCGTCAAAAGTCTGCATTGGCCGTCGTAGGTGCTGCGGTATTGCAGGTGGTGGCGGAGATATTGGCCGTCCGCGGACACCTTATATATATACTGCATCTCGGTGCCCGTGCTGTCCGTCTCCGTGTTGTAGGCGAAGCGTTGCGTGGCATTCCCTGCGAAAGCGTTGTTGAACAATCCGGTGGCTGCAATGACAAATGACATGACTAAAGTCTTCATAATCGTACTGGTTTTAATGGGTTATACTATTGTTTTACTTCTTTCTTTGTCCTTTTGACACTGCAAAGATAGGGTGGCTTAGGGAGGTGGAAGGTTAAGGCTACGTTAAGGTTAGGTTAATGCTGAGGAAAACATCCGCGAAAGCCGCCCGAAAAGTTGCCGAAAGCCGGGATGATCTGTATTTCTAGGCTAGAAATACATATTTCCAGCCTAAGAATGTATATTTCCAGTCTAGAAATATACATTTTCAGCCTAGAAATGAAGTTTTCAAGCGGCTTCGACAAGTTTTCCAAGCGGTTTTAGAAACGAAGAGTCGCCCTAAACTCGCTATAGCTGCGCCCGTCGCTCCGCACCTCCACCCTGCCGCCGTGCGCCCGCACCACTTGCCACACGAAGTTCAATCCCAAGCCGAAGCCGGAAGCCCCCGTGGTACGGCTGCCCGATGCCACGCGCTCGAACTTGCCGAAGATGCGTTGCTGTTCACGTAGAGGAATACCGATACCGTTGTCGCGCACACAGATACACATGCTCCCGTCCGCTCCCAGTTCAGCAGAAAGCCGGATGGACACCTCCTCGCGGGAGTACTTGATGGCATTGTCTATCAGGTTGGAAAGCACCTCGCGCAGGCAGAAGGCATCGGCATTTGCCAGCAAGTCCTTGTCGCAGGCGATGTCGAAGGAGACGGGCTTCGGAGCCTTCAGGCGGAACTTGGCGGCCAGGTCTTCCAGCAGCGGGCGCAAAGGGATATCCGTCCGGTGCAGCTCCAGTTCGCCGCGCTCCATCTGCGTCAGGGTGACTACGCGGTTGGAGAGGGTCAGCAGGTGGTCGCACTCGTCGGTCATGGCTTGGCGGATGCGGACGGCCTTCTCCGAGCCTTCGGGCAGGCGGCCGCTTGACAGAATTTGCGCACCCATCAGGACGGATTGCAGGGGCGACTTCATGTCGTGTATCATGGAGTAGGTGAAGTCTTCGCGGAATTGCCCCAGCTTGCGCAAACGCCGCCCCACGTACCACAAACCCACGATGCAAGCCAAGGTCAACAGGGAGATAAGACGCAAGGCCACGAACAGATACCACACCGATTGGAGAATAAAAGTCCCAGGGAAAGGCACGATGCCTTCCATCCACCGTGTTCGGTCAGTGGTCACGGCCACGGGCCGAGTAACCATATCCTTCCCAAGGGTGAACAACATACCTGGCCCTTGCCCGATGATGTTTCCGGCAGTCTGGTCGGACAAGCGGATATGCCCCTCCGGTAACCCCGCCGCCCTCAAACGCACATTGAAAAACGAATCCATCATCACGCTGTCCAGCGGCACATAGGGAACACCGGCGTCCTTGAAAATCTCCTGATTGTTGTAAGCACGACGGACACGGGCATTTTCCTCCATGTTCATACCGCCCCGCCGGACGAACGCCATGCCTATCCAAATGCTGTCCCCCCGCTTCAACAAGGTGTCGGTCTGCCGGTAGCAGAAGTCCGTGGCCGTCCGGGCCCGCGGGTGTTCAGGCAGGGAGTCTACCAGGTGTTGATAACGGTGGGCGCTTTCGCTCACAAACGCCTCCTCGAAGCAGACTTGCACCTCGTGCGCCATCGCCAGGCGTTGCTCCCGGTAGATATAGTTGCTCCAAAGAAAAGTCAGTAGCAGAGAGCTGACCAAGGCAAGCCCCAGCCAACAGAGGGAAGAGGCCGGACGGCTCCGATGTGCCCGGGCATCCTTCTGCTTGGCGTGCGTCAAGGTTGCTTCCGTGGCGGTCAGCAACCGTTGCGCCGTCTCTCGGGCTTGCGCCCACCGGGCGGCGTCCAAATCATCCTTCATCCGGCGGACAGGCATTTCCATCTCCTTGGCCTGCCCGTAAAACTCACGCCGCTGCCCGTCGATGGCCGCTTGCTCCCGCTGCAACCTGCGCATACGGACGACAAAAGGAATGATGACTGCCAAGGCAAGCAGTAATGTCACCGCATAAAATAAAAGCATCCGCCCCATATATCCCTTATAGTAAGGTTGGCAAAGCCGTGCCTCCACGGCAATGCCTTTTGCCTCGTGCAGGCTGGCCCTCTCGGAGATGACATATATGCCCGGTGCATGGCCTTCGGACGCATCGGGCACGCATTGCAAGGTTTCTCCCGTGCGGGCATTGAACTTTCGGATGCTGACATCGCCCTCCACGCCGTCATAGCGCAGTTCGCTCTCCAACCTCCGGCGCAGGGAGTCGAGCGACATTTCCGGCTGCCCATAGGCATCTTGCAGGATGGCAGACGTCTGCTGGGAGGTATAGAAGCTGAACAGTTCTTCGTCCTGCAGGTAGAGGGAATCGGCAGGCGTATAAATCAGGTGGGTGACGGTGCCGTCGGGATAGGGCAAGGCGTTGACCTGTTCGTCCACCAACGTGTCAAATGCCTTCCGGAAAGCGGCCTTCAGCGACACATCAGCCTTTTCCTTCAGCGAATGGTAGGCGTATCCGATACCTATGCCTTGGAAGAGGATGACCAACGCGCAGACCGAAAGCAGGATTATCTTCTTTGTCTTCATCGGGTTATTGGGGATTAGCAGGTGCAAAGATAGATAGAAATCGCGGTTCTTATGCTTGTGGATGGGATAAAGATACCCGTGTCTCTGCTTGGAGGTATCTGCGCCCGTGCTCGCGGGTATCGAGGGACACAGGCTCCTTTTTCCGGAACTATATGCTTGTCTCCGCGGAATTTTTTCCTTATCTTCGCAGGACATTAAGAGAACGTAACCAAATGGAACGCAAACTGAAAGATTACCTGCTGCTCTCGCTGAAAGGCATCTGCATGGGGGCGGCGGATGTGGTGCCCGGCGTTTCGGGTGGGACCATTGCCTTCATCGTGGGCATTTATGATGAACTGATAGACTCCATCAAGAGCATTAACACGCGGAGCCTGAAGATGTTGTTCACCGGACATTTCGCCGCTTTTTGGCGGATGATAAACGGCAATTTCCTTTTCTTCCTGCTGCTGGGCATCGGCATCAGCATTTTCTCGTTGGCCAAGCTCATCACGTGGCTGCTCGTGGCCTATCCCGTGCTGGTGTGGGCCTTCTTCTTCGGACTGGTGCTGGCGTCCACGTGGTTTGTGGGCAAGGACATCAAGGGATGGAACTGGCGGACGGTGCTGGCTTTCATCGTGGGGGCGGCGGTGGCCTATTATATCACGGTGGCCACGCCCATGGAGACCTCCACGCATCCGCTCTTCATCTTCTGTTGCGGTGCCATAGCCATCTGCGCCATGATTCTGCCGGGCATATCGGGCAGCTTCATCCTGGTGCTGCTGGGCAAGTACTTCTACATCATGGAGGCGGTGAAGACGCTGGATCTGTTGACGCTGGGCATCTTTGCCGTGGGCGCATTGTTGGGCATCACATCGTTCTCACGCGTGTTGTCCTATGCCCTGAAGCATGTGCGCAACCTCACGCTGGCCTTGCTGACGGGTTTCATGCTGGGCTCGCTCAATAAGGTGTGGCCTTGGAAGGAAGTGGGCGAGAACCTGCATGGCATGGTGGTGGAGACCAATGTCCTGCCCAATGAACACGTGGCGGCGGCGGTGGTCTTGATGCTGACAGGCTTCTTCTTGGTCTACGTGCTGGAGAAGATTTCGGGCCGGAAGACGGAAAAATGACTTTTTCCTGCCTTCGTTGGCAAAAAATGTGCTTTCAGGAGGAGGCGGTTGCCCGATAATGCGTATATTTGTCGTTGACAAACCTGATGTCTTATCATAATAAAGCAAGAGGATTGGAATATGGACAATAAATATGTAGTGAACATCGGTCGTCAGTTGGGAAGCGGCGGCCGTGAGATAGGCGAGAAGCTGGCTGCCCGTTTGGGCATCTCCTTCTATGACAAGGAACTGATTACGCTGGCCTCGGAAGAGAGCGGCCTGTGCAGTGAGTTCTTCGAGCGGGCCGACGAGCGTCCGGCCAAGACGCTGATGGGCGGATGGTTCGGGATGCGTTTCCCTTTCATCACGGACGGCACCATACCGGCGACCAATTGCCTGAGCAATGACTCGTTGTTCAAGGTGCAGAGCGATGTCATACGGAAGCTGGCGGCCGAGAAGTCGTGTCTCTTTGTGGGCCGTTGTGCCGACTACATTCTGCGCGAGCATCCGCGTTGCGTCAACATCTTCATCTCTTCCACCCGTGAGGACCGCATCGCCCGCTTGTGCCGCATCCACGGCATCGGAGAGGAGGAGGCCGAGAACATGATGGCCAAGGCGGACAAGAAACGCTCGGAGTATTACAATTATTACAGTTACAAGACGTGGGGTGCCGCGGCGTCCTATCATCTCTGCATCGACTCGTCCGTGCTGGGCATTGAGGGGACGGTGGACTTCATTGAGGAATTTGTAAGCAAGAAGCTTTCGCTCTAAATACGCGCGCGGAGGCATTGCAAAAAGAAACCGGCTGCATGGCGGAAATTCCGCGGTGCAGCCGGTTTCGTTGTATGGAGTCAGGCCGTCGGCCTTACATCATTGTCAGCAGAATCATCTGTCCCGCCAAGATGCGGAGGAACATGGTGAGCGGGTAGACGGTGGAG
>CALNEX010000003.1 GCA_939791845.1 uncultured Mediterranea sp.
AGGCTATCTGTACGCCGAAGAAGCCGAAGCTGATGTTCCACAGCTTCCAGAAACTATGGTTGGGTATTTCTTTCATTGGTTTTGGTGTTGTAAATAGGAATTTAGTTTAGGCGCGGATTACGCGGATGGACGCGGATTTATTATTTGTGAAACCATTGGCATTCATAATTCTATGATAAAACTTAATCCGTGAAATCCGTGTAATCCGCGCCAAAAATCCACCGATAAATTATCATTTACCGTCCGCTCTCGTCAATCATCTTTCGGATTTTCTCGTTGAAAGCGTCTTGTTTCATCAGGTCCTCCAGCGTGACGTGCATGCGCCAGCGCCAGTAGTGGTGCGGGTTGGCGGGCACGTTGATGCGCTCGATGGCGATGTCGGGGTTGCGCAGCGTCTCGTCCATGGCCGTCCAGTCCTGCCACGTCAGGATGCAGAGCATCGAGGGA
Organism: uncultured Mediterranea sp.; assembly: GCA_939791845.1. Lineage (GTDB taxonomy): Bacteria > Bacteroidota > Bacteroidia > Bacteroidales > Bacteroidaceae > Bacteroides. The sequence continues at coordinate 448 of CALNEX010000003.1, forward strand.
CTGTAGAGGTGCCGGCGGATGACGTCCTCGCACAGCCAGCCGGGAGCGTGCCGGGGCAGTTCGCCCCAATGCCTCAGCTCGTTGTAGAAGAAGCGGGAAGACTGCATGCGGTCCTCTTCCCACCAGCCGCGGAAGCTGCTCATGTCGTGCGTGCCGATGGTGCACACCGAGCGGAAGGGGTAGGCCCACACGTGTCCGAACTCGTCCTCCGGATGCTTGGGCATGCGCTGGATTTCGAGCGAGAGAATCTGGAGCTGCTCCATCACCCAGGGCACGCAGTCGGGCACCATGCCGAGGTCTTCGCCGCACACCAGCATCTGCGTGGATTGCGTCAGGACGGGGAGCTTCTTCATCGCCTCGCGATACCAGAAGTCGTTGTGGCGGCGGTAGTAGTAGTCGTTGTAGAGGCGGTTGAAGACGTCCTTCTCCCACGGGTTCAGTTGGCGGTAGACGTAGTCGTTCTGCACGGCGATGCGCGGGTGGTACATCTCCGGGTTGTCGCGGTCGGGGATGAAGAGCACGTCGCTCACCAGGGCGTAGAGTCCCTCCTTCAAGGCGAGGGTGTCGGCATCGTCCTGTCCGGCGAAGTAGGCTTCAATCTTGCGCTGGGTGTCGAACTCGGGGCGCATCTCGTAGCGGTCGTCGTGCAGGGGTTGCACGAAAGTGTCGCGCACCATGTTTGCCCGCTGGCCGAACATCTGGTTCAGCATGAAGTCGTTGATGAACGGGCGCGTCATGAAGTCTTTGCGGAAGTGCAGGCCGTAGCGCTGGATTTCGTCCACGCTCATGGGCAGGGCGGGCACGAACTGGCCGAGCAGGCCATGCACGGAGTGGGTGGGAATCTCCCAGATGCGGAAGAAGCCCAGGATGTGGTCGATGCGGTAGGCGGAGAAATAGTCGGCCATCTTGCGGAAGCGGCGTTTCCACCACTGGTAGCCGTCTTCTTCCATCACGCGCCAGTTGTAGGTGGGCAGTCCCCAGTTCTGTCCCTTGGTGGAGAAGGCGTCGGGGGGCGCTCCGGCTTGTCCGTTCATGTTGAAGTAATACGGCTCCACCCAGGCCTCCACGCTCGTGCGGCTGATGCCGATGGGGATGTCTCCCTTGACGATGACGCCCCGTTCGCGGCCGTAGTTGCAGGCGTCCAGCAGCTGGATGTGCAGCAGGTATTGCACGAAGCAGTGGAAGGAGGTCTCCGCGTAGGTCTCGCTCTCCGGCGCGCAGAGTTGTTCGGCTATTTCCGTGCGGTAGGTGGCATATTCGCCCCATTGGTGGAAGTCGGGTGTCCGGAAGCGGTCGCGCAGGTAGCAGAAGGCGGCATACGGGCGGAGCCACGAGGCGTTCTCCCGATAGAAGGCCTGGTAGCCTTCGGAGGCGAGCACGGCTTCCTGCTCTTGCTGGAAGACGGCTTTCAGGTAGGCGCGCTTCCAGTGGTTCACTTCTTCATAATCCACCTGGGGCAGGGCGTTCAGTTCCTGGCGTTTCTGCTCGAAGGCGATGCTGGCCTCGTGGTCGTGCAGGGGCGGTAGCTGGCGCAGGTCCACGAACATCGGGTGGAAGGCGTAGATGGAGATGGAGCTGTAGGGATAGGAATCCGTCCACGTCTGGGTCATCGTGGTGTCGTTGATGGGGAGCACCTGCACGGCGTGCTGGTGTGTGTCCGCCGCCCAGCGGATGAAGGTCTTCAGGTCTCCGAAGTCGCCCACGCCATAGCTTCCCTCGGAGCGGAGGGAGAAGATGGGGATGGCGCTTCCCGCCACTTTGTAGTGCTCGCTGGCGAAGAAGGCTTCTTCTTCCACGCCCACGTAGGTCTCGCCCGGCTGGAGCGCGGGGGGAGCCAGGAAGCGGTTGTCGTGCGACTCCCATTCGGCTATGCCCTGTCCGTCTTCATCGAGGGTCACATATTTGTATTGGAAGGCGGGGGGCAGGGTGGAGGCGTCCAAGGCCAGTTGCCACACGTTGGGGCGCACCTCCTGCATCCGGAGCGGGGCGGAGGCTCCCCAGTTTCCCAACGCCTTGCAGTTGCCGGACAGGGCCAGCGTGCGGCGTTTCGTGTTTCCGGCGGGACACAGGACGCGGAGGATGATGCGCGTGTCGCCTGCGGGCTGCGTGAGCGTCTCTCCCGTGCTTTCTTCGCCCGTGTGGCAGAAGGCGGAGCTGAAGCGGTAGGATTCCGCGGGCAGGTCGCGCCAGGCGTCTTGCAGGAGATAGTGGCGCAAATCATCGTCCACAGGGCAGAACGTGTGCGGGATGGCTCCGAACTCCACGCGCACGGGGTGCCCGTCCCGGTAGACGGCATAGCGGTAGGAGACAGGAGCATCGGAGTTGGCCGGCCGGAAATGGGCTTGGCCTTGCCATACGTTTCCGTCCACGGTGGACAACTCGGCTTCGGGTCCTTCGTTGACAAGGACACGCAGGCTCTCGCCCCACGTGGTGTGATACTGAATTCTGAAGGTAATTGTCATAAGTCGTTTCGGTATTAGTAAATTACATAATCGTGACGCAAAAGTAGCGAGAGAAAAGGGAAACACCCGCGCAAAGAATGAAAATATAAATCAATTTAGGCTAAAAACGCCTCCAGAAGCACTTGTGGGGCGGGTTCTCCTGGATGAAAATATAAACGGACGATAGGGCGGGGAGGTGCCGTCAGCATCTGTTCACGGATGTGAGAAAACGCTGACGGGGCTTCTCCGGGTTTCCATGGATTTGCCCTATCTCTTGACGTTATTTGCTGATACACAGACAGGTGCATAGGATGCAGCCTCTATTTTCTTTCTATTTCCGAGGTTATGACGGACAAAGCGTGTATCTTTGCAGCAAAACTCAAAACTCAATTATCCACATCTAAACGTTTACGTATGAAGTTGAAGCACTTGTTGATTTTGCCGGCATTGTCGGTAATGGGATGCCAAGACGTGCAGCCATCCCAAGATGAGTATGACAAGTATCCCGTGCCGGAAGGCGAATGGGAAGAAATGAACTATGCTCCTGCGGGCACCAAGTTCGCCCTGTGGGCGCCCTCCGCCGAAGAGGTCAGCCTGAAGCTCTATGCCGAGGGGCTGGGCGGCGAACCTGTCCAAGTCCTCCCGATGAAGGAGGCCGACGGCGGGATGTGGCGCGCCGAGGTATCGGGCGACTTGAACGGCCAGTTCTACACCTTTGATGTGAAGGTGGATGGCGCCTGGCTGGGCGACACGCCCGGCGTATGGGCCAAGGCCGTGGGCGTCAATGGAGACCGCGCCGCCATCCTCGACCTGGACACGACCGACCCCGAAGGCTGGGACAAGGACGTCCGCCCCGAACTGAAAAGCTTTGCAGACATTATTGTTTATGAGATGCACCACCGGGACTTCTCCATCGACTCCCTCAGCGGCATCGCGCACCGCGGCAAGTTCCTGGCCCTGACCGAGGAAGGCACCACCTCCGCCCGCGGGCAGAAGACGGGCATCGACCACCTGAAGGAGCTGGGCGTCACCCACGTGCACATCCTCCCTTCCTTCGATTATTCCTCCGTGGACGAAACCCGCCTCGACCAACCCCAATACAACTGGGGATATGACCCCAAGAACTACAATGCCCCCGAAGGCTCTTACTCCACCAATCCCTACGACCCCGCCACGCGCATCCGCGAGTTCAAGCAGATGGTGATGGCCCTGCACCGGGCGGGCATCCGCGTGGTGATGGACGTGGTGTACAACCATACCGCCGTGACCGACGGCAGCAACTTCGAGCGCACCGTGCCCGGATACTTCTACCGCCACAAGCCCGACGGCACCTTTGCCGACGCCTCCGGATGCGGCAACGAGACTGCCTCCGAGCGCACCATGATGCGCCGCTACATGGTGGAGAGCGTGAAGTATTGGGTGGAGGAGTATCACGTGGACGGCTTCCGCTTCGACCTCATGGGCATCCACGACTTGGGGACGATGCGCGCCATCCGCCAAGCCCTGGACGAGATAGACCCCACCATCTACGTCTATGGCGAGGGATGGGCCGCCGGCGCTCCCCAGCTTCCCGCGGATTCCTTGGCGATGAAGAACAACATCGGCCGCCTCTCGCGCATTGCCGCCTTCAGCGACGAGTTCCGCGACAGCCTGCGCGGTCCCTTCGGCAATGACGCGCAAGGCGCTTTCCTGGCCGGACTGAAGGGACACGAGGCAGGCATACGCTTCGGCTTGGCAGGAGGCGTGGAGCATCCGCAGGCCAACCTCAGCGAGGCGCGCCGCACGCCCAAGTTCTGGGCCAACGAACCCACCCAGTTCATCAGCTACGTCAGTTGCCACGACGACATGTGCCTGGCCGACCGGTTGAAAGCCACCCTGCCCGATGCGGATGTGGCCGTGCGCAAGGCCCTGCACAAGCTGGCGGAGACTGCCGTGCTCACCTCGCAGGGCGTGCCCTTCATCTTCGCGGGCGATGAGGTGATGCGCGACAAGCAAGGCGTACACAATTCCTACAACAGCCCCGACAGCATCAACGCCATCCGCTGGGAGCTGAAGCGGGAGAACCGCGACGTGTTCGACTACGTCTGCGGCCTCGTCAAGATGCGCCGCGCCCACCCCGCTTTCCGCCTGGGCGATGCGAAGTTTGTGCGTGAACACCTGGAGTTCCTGCCCGATACGGAGGACAACGTGGTGGCCTTCCGCCTGAAGGGGCAGCCCGCGGGCGACACGTGGAAAGACATCACGGTCATCCTCAACGCACGCGACCGCGCCACGAAGGTCAGCCTGCCCGCGGGCACCTGGCAAGTGGTGTGCCGCGACGGGAGAATCAGTCCCGACCGCGCCCTGGGCACCGTGCAGGGCGGACCCGTGAGCGTCGCCCCGCGCTCGGCGCTGATTGTGCACCAATAACTTCGGGACAATCCTTCACGGAGGCAAGGACAATCCTTCGCAAAGCCCCGGACAATCCCTCGCAAAGGCGGGGGATTGTTTTTTCATCTGATTCGGGCAAAAAAAGCATGAACTTCCAATGATAATCCTTATATTTGCCCCCTGTGTTCAAGACCGAAGAAAGTGAGACGTATATGCTATATACTCCTGGGGGTGTGCCTCCTCTTGCCCGCCGCCCTGCACGCCAGGAAACGACAGTCTCCCGTCCCCCCGGACACGCGGGAGGTCAGGGCAGACTCGCTGATGTCCCGCGTCATCTTCTTCGCCCCGATGTACGAGGAGGCCGTGTCCGCCTACAAGGCAGACCTCTACATCAAGGGACGCATCCATATAAAGAAGCAGAATTTCCTCCTCCGCTTCTGGCCCAGCATCTTCCGGTTGAGGAAGGGCGTGCGGGAGTATCTGATGGAGACCTGCGGAGAGCTGAACTACACGGCCCCCGACCAGTATGACCAGCGCGTGACGGCCACGATGGGCACGGCCTCCGAGTTCTGGGAGATGGACCACCGCCTCCCGGAGTATTTCCACATCAACATATACTCTCCCACGCTGCTCAACGATAAACTCATCTCCCCCTTGTCCGCGAAGGCCGACCGGTATTACCGTTACCGGCTGGACTCGGTGTGGGGACCCCGCCACGACCGCACCTACCGCATCAGCTTCACCCCCCGCACCAAGAGCTTCCAGCTGGTGGAAGGACATGTGGTGGTGAGTGACAATGTGTGGAGCGTGCGCGAGATGCGCTTCTCGGGACGATCGGAGTGGTTCAGGTTCAACGTACTGCTCCGCATGGGCGGGGTGGGGAAGGCCGAAGAGTTTCTGCCCCTCAGCTGCGACCTGGAGGGCCGCTTCGGCCTGCTGGGCAACCAAATCGAGGGACGATACACCGCCCTGCTGGACTATGAGGAAATCACCCCCCGCGCCGACAGGGAGGCCACGCCCCGCCGGGGACGCAGCCGCTACGACCTGACGGAGTCCTACGTGCTGCGCTGCGACACCAACGCCCTGGTGCGCGACACAGCCGTCTTCAACGACCTGAGGCCCCTGCCGCTCACCCCCCACGAGCAAACGGTCTACAAGGACTATTACCTGGCGCAGGACACTCTGCCACGCCGCAGGCGCCGGCGCAGCAAGTCGCTGGAATTCATGGGGCAGGTGGGCGACCTCCTCATCAGTGACTACACCCTGAAGCTGGCCAAGGTGGGGAGCGTGCGATGCTCGCCGCTCATCAACCCCCTGCTCGTGAGCTACAGCGGCTCCAACGGCTTCTCCTACCGGCAGGAGTTCAAGTACAACCGCCTCTTCCCGGGCGACCGCCTCCTGCGCGTCGTGCCCAAGATGGGATACAACTTCACCCGGAAGGAATTCTACTGGTCACTCGATACAGACTTCGACTACTGGCCCCAGAAGCGGGCGGCCTTCCACATCAATGTGGGCAACGGAAACCGCATATACAACAGCCGCGTGCTCGAGGACCTCAAGGCCATGCCGGACAGCATCTTCGACTTCGACCAGATACACCTGGACTACTTCAAGGACCTCTACTTCCGCCTGCGCCACACCTGGGAGATTGTCAACGGCCTGACACTGGACCTGGGCATCTCCATCCACCGCCGCACGGAGGCCGAGCGCAGCAACTTCGAGTACGTCTACCCGGAGACCCCGCCCGTCAAGTCCCTCGGAAAGGCCGACGGCGGCACCCCCGGCTCGCCCTCCGCCATACCGGCGTTCGACCCCGCGCTGCTCAACCGCTTCCGCCATTCCTACAACAGCTTCGCGCCGCGCGTCGTCCTCACGTGGAGGCCCGGCCAATACTACTACATGGACGGCAGGCGCAAGGTGAACCTGCACTCCAACCTCCCCAGCGTCTCCGTCGACTGGGAGCGGGGCATCGCGGGAGTCCTGCCCAACTCCGGCTCCTACGAACGCTTCGAGGTGGACTTCCAGCACAAGCTGCCCCTGGGGCCGATGAGGACCCTGTATTACCGCATGGGATGGGGAAAGTTCACCGACCAGGACGACATCTACTTCGTGGACTTTGCCAACCTGACCCGCCACAACCTGCCCGTGGGGTGGAACGACGAGATAGGCGGCGTCTTCCAGCTGCTGGACGGGCGGTGGTACAACTCCTCGCGCGAGTACCTCCGCGGCCACCTGACCTACGAGGCGCCCTTCCTCCTCCTGCCACACCTGATGAAGTACACCCAGTATGTGCTGAACGAGCGCCTCTACCTCAACGCGCTGGCCGTCCCGCACCTCAAGCCCTACCTGGAGGCGGGCTACGGCGTCGGCACACACGTATTCGACTTCGGCGTCTTTGTAAGCTTTGCCAATTGGAAATACCAGGAAGTGGGATGCAAGTTCACCTTCGAGTTGTTCAACCGCTGACGCGGGAGCCCGCGCCGCCCGCCCCCTCAGTCGTGGAGCCAGCTCAGCAGGCGGTTCAGCCAGCCCCACCTCAGGCGGAACCACCGGCGGGTGCTGGTCTGCCGTCCGCCGAAGCGCAGCACGAACTCGCGGTAGCCATGACGGTGGAAGGGCAGCCCCACGTCCATGTATTCCAGGTGACGGTACCCGCGTTGGCGGGCGTCCACCAGGGCATGCCACACGGCCAGAATCCCCGGATACTGGCGCAGGTACGTCTTGCGCATCCCGCCGGAGAACCACAGGTAGGCCGTGCTGCCGGAGTAGACACACACGCTGCCCCCGATGATGCGCCCGCGGTAGGTGACTATGAAGATGCGGCTCCGCTCGCCCTCCGTCAGCCAATGCTCCAACTCGCGGAAGAAGCGCAGGCTGGGGAAGTGGCGCCGCACCTTGAAGGAGTACACCCTGTGCAGCATCCGCGCGAAGGCCTGTATCTCCGCCGGGTCGTGCGTCTCGCGCACCTCCGCCCCGTTCTGCAGGCCCTTGCGTATCTGGCGCAGGCGCGAGGCGCTGAACCGCTTCTCCGGCGGAAGGGTGCCGTGCAGCGAGTTGCGCACCCTGAGCCAGTTGACGGGGAAATACCCTTGGTGGCGGAACAGCCGGTAGCCGAACTTCGCGTCGTCCAGGTTGCGGAACTCGATGAGGAAAGACCGCCGGGCCGCCTCCGTCGTCAGCGCGGACAAGAGTTCAGCAAAGACAGGCTCACGCTCGTCGGCAGGGCAGAAGTACTCCCCCGTGCCATACACCTCGCAGCGGCGGATGAAGGCAGGGGGCGTGAGCCGCACGCTCCGGCGGACGACGCCCAGCAACTTGCCCGCCACCGCGCCGCCTTCACCGCGGGCAACGGCCAGCAAGGGGCTGTAGCCGGGCGTGGAGGCATACAGGCGGAACAGTCCCGAGGAATGGAAGAGGTCCGTCCCGGGCAGGTCGGGAGGCGGGCTCTTGCGGCGGTATATGGTAACTTGCAAAGCCATCGGCCGCAAATATAGGAAAAATCTGAGACTTTGCTTATCTTTGCCCCCGATTTTGTCAAAAACACTATTATGGAAAGTTTCAGCCAACTCATCAAGCTACGCCGCAGCATGCGGCAATACACTCCGGAGGACCTGACCCAGGACCAGGTGGTGGCCCTGATGCGCGCCGCGCTGATGGCCCCCTCGTCGAAGCGCGGCAACCCCTGGCAGTTCATCCTCGTGGACGACAAGGAACTGTTGCGCCGCCTCGCCCTCTGCAAGGCACAGGGGGCACAGTTCATAGCCGACGCCCCCCTGGCCATCGTGGTGGCGGCAGACCCCCTGGCCAGCGACGTCTGGATAGAAGACTGCGCCATCGCCGCCGCCTACATACAGTTGCAGGCCGAAGACCTGGGACTGGGCAGCTGCTGGGTGCAGGTGCGCGAACGGGCCACCGCCTCGGGCCGGCCCAGCAATGACTATGTGCATGATGTCCTCGACCTCCCGCTCCAGCTCCAGGTGCTCTGTATCCTGGCCGTCGGCCACAAGGGGATGCAGCGCAAGCCCTTCAACGAGGAACACCTGCAGTGGGAGAAGGTGCACCTCATGTCCAACCGATAAACCCTCCGCACCGTGAAACGTAGCATAGAAGACACATCCATCGTGATGGTGGGGGCCGGCAACCTGGCCACCCACCTGGCGCGGGCCTTCTACAAGAAAGGCTTCCGCATCCTGCAAGTGTACAGCCGCACCCCCGAGTCTGCCGCCCGGCTGGCCCAGGAGGTGGAGGCAGACCCCGTCACCGACCCCGCGGCGCTGACCACGTGGGGGCGCCTCTACATCGCCGCCCTGACGGACGAGGCCCTGCCCGGCCTCATTCCGGCCCTGACCTCCGGGCGCAACCGCGCGCTCTGGGTGCACACCGCGGGCAGCCTGCCCCTGGACCTCTGGGCCGGGCACGCGGAGAGGTATGGCGTGTTCTACCCCCTGCAGACCTTCAGCCGGCAGCACGAGGTGGACTTCGGCCGCATACCCGTCTTCGTGGAAGGCAGCGACCCGGACACCACCGCCCTGCTGCGCGCCGTGGCGGCCACCGTCTCCACCAAGGTCTACGAGGCCACCTCGGCACAGCGCCGCTACCTGCACCTGGGGGCCGTGCTGGCCTGCAACTTCACCAACCACCTCTACACCCTGGCCTCCGACCTCCTGGTGCGCCACGGCCTGCCCTTCGACGCCCTCCAGCCCCTGATAGACGAGACGGCGAGGAAGGTGCACGAGCTCTCCCCCCACCAGGCGCAGACCGGACCCGCGGCACGCGGGGACCGGCACGTCATGGACGAGCACCTGCGGCTGCTGGAGGAAGACCCCTACCTGGCGCAGGTGTACCGCCTGCTGTCACAAGGAATAGAAGAACGCAAGAACAAGGACTGAACAAAGACACTGACCATGAGTACCATCAATTATGACCTCTGCCGCCTGCGCGCCCTGCTGTTCGACGTGGACGGCGTCCTCTCCGCCACCGTCATCCCCATGAGTCCCGAGGGCGAGCCCATGCGCACCGTCAACATCAAGGACGGCTACGCCCTGCAGCTGGCCGTGCGCCGCGGCCTGCACGTGGGCATCATCACCGGGGGGCGGACGGAAGCCGTGCGCAGGCGTTTCCTGTCGCTGGGCCTGGACCCCGCGGACATCTACCTGGGCTCGTCGCTCAAGGAGAAGGACTACCGTGACTTCCGCCTGCGCCACGGCCTGGCGGACGAGGAAATCGCCTTCATGGGCGATGACATCCCGGACCTGCCCGTGCTGCGCCTCTGCGGGCTGCCCTGCTGCCCCCGCGACGCCGCGCCCGAGGTGAAGCAGGCGTGCCGCTACCTGTCGCACGCCGACGGAGGCCACGGCTGCGGCCGCGACCTGGTGGAGCAGACCCTGAAGGCGCAGCGCCTCTGGCTCTCGGACGACCAGGCGTTCGGCTGGTAATGTGCGTGCCGGGGGCTCCATGAAGCCGCCGGTTGCCACTCTATGGAGTTGTCCTCGACAACTCTATGGAGTTATTTAATATGACTCTATAGAGTTTTCGGCACAAACTCTATGGAGTTCTAATTTGCAACTCCATGGAGTTGCAGCCGCCCCCTCCACGGGGTGAAACGTGCTTGAACCAAGACACGACGACGGCCTGCGCAAGGGTGTGGCAGGCCGTCACTGTATGCAATGAATCATCTTAATTTCCCAAGAAATATGCTTGACAATCTGAAGAATTACCGCATCGTCCTCGCGAGCCAGTCGCCCCGCCGCAAGGAACTGCTGGCGGGCCTGGGGCTGGAGTTTGAGACGCGCGTCCTGCCGGACGTGGACGAGTCCTTTCCCCCCGGCCTGGCGGGCGGCGACATCCCGCTGTTCATAGCGCGCGAGAAGGCGGAAGCCTACCGCCCGTCCCTCGGGGCGGACGAGCTGCTCATCACGGCGGACACCATCGTGTGGCTGGGGGGCGAGGTGCTGGGCAAGCCCGCGGACCGGGCGGACGCCCTGCGGATGCTGCGCCTGCTGTCCGGGCGGACGCACGAGGTGCACACCGGGGTGTGCCTGACGGCGGCGGGCTGGCAACGCGCCTTCACGGCCCGCACCGAGGTGCGCTTCTCCCCGCTGGAGGAGGAGGAGCTGACCTGGTACGTGGACCGCTTCCGCCCCTTCGACAAGGCCGGGGCCTATGGCGTGCAGGAGTGGATAGGCTACGTGGGGGTGGAGCACATCGCGGGCAGTTACTACAACGTCATGGGCCTGCCGGTGCAGCGGCTGTACAGGGAGCTGAGGCAGGTGCCGGCGCTTTAGAGGACGAGGTCCATGATGAGCGGCATGTCGTCCGGCTTCACTCCCAGCTCGCGCAGGGTGTTGCGGTCGTGGAAGAAGGCTTTCCGCAGCTTGGCGTGGCTGCCGTAGAGGCTGGCGGCCCGGCGGTAGCATTGTGCTGCCCGGGCCGGGTCGGCGGTGACGAGGTGCACGTGCCCCAGGTTCAGCCAGTCGTCGGCGGTGCGCTCCTGCTCCGGTATGCGGTCGTAGTATTTGGCGGCCTGTTCGTTCTTGCCCAGCATGAGGGCGCACCAGGCAATGCCTCTCCAGGCGCGGAGGCTGTGTTCCTCGCCCAGGTCCACGCGGAAGAAGTATCCCTGCGCCTCCTCGTAGAGCTGCATGGCCAGGTGGCAGATGGCCTGGTGGTAGGTCATGTCGAGGTCGTCGGGGCAAATGCGGAGTATGCGCTCGTAGGTCAGCAGGGCTTCGTCATATTGTCCCAGCATGCGGTGGCAGGTGGCCAAGTGGCGCAGGTTCCAGAGGCTGTCCGGCTTGATGTCGTCCGCAGCCTCGTAGGCGAAGATGGCTCCCTGGTAGTCCTTCTGCTTCTGGCGGCAGAGGCCGATGCGCTGGTAGGTCTCGGCGTTGGGTTCTTCCAGGTCGTCCAGCCGTTCGTAGACGTCCTTGGCCTGCTCCCAGCGTTGCTGTCGGATGAGGAGCCCGCCCACCTGGCGCATCAGCGGCTGCTGCTCCAGGATGAGGGCGAGGATTTCCCCGGCGTAGGGGTCCATGTTGTCGCAGAAGGGGTCATGGAAGTCGGCCTTGCGGCGGAAGAGCTTGAAGAAGCGGTAGAGGTCGTGGATATACTGTCTGCTGACCGTTTCGGGTTCCCGGGCGTTTTCGGTCAGGAGTGCGTAGCGTTCCTCGTCGATGGGCACGTTTCCGTACTGCCGGTTCATCTCGGCCAGCATCATCTCCCGCTGGGGGGCCGGGAGGTGCTGCATCATGAGCGTGATGGAGTATTTGTCGCTGTTGCAGGCCACGCCTCCGTCCAGCATGGGCTTGAGGATGTTTCCCGGCCCGTCCACCTGGCTCAGTATGGAGGCCACGGCGGAGTGTCCGGGGTCGAAGGGCAGGAACCAGTTGGGCATCTCTTGGAAGAAGGGGAAGGCTTTGAGGTTCTTGAACGTGCTCATGAAGACGTCGTTTCCTTCCAGCTGGAGGTCGTTCATCTCTCGGAGTGTGTCGGTCAGTCCTGTCTTGTCCAGTGCCTCGTCCCAGTCGGGGTTGATGTCTGCTTCCTCCTTTTCGGGCCCGAAGCTTAGCCTGCGGAAGAGGTCTTTGTTCTTCATGACCACGGGCATGATTTCTTCCTGCATCTTTCGGTCGATGCGTGCCGTGTCGCGGCTTCGCAAGAGTTGGATGATGACGGTGTTCATGCGCCGGGCCAGGTCGTATTTCCTCTCGTGTATGCAGATGAGGTCGCAGAGGTCCTTGTAGTCGTCCACCCGTTTCCCCCAGTGCATGAGGGCCAGGGTGAGCCCCACGAGTGCCCGCTCGCTCACGTCGGGGTCCATCGGGAGTGTGGCCGTGAGCAACCATTGCACCTTGGCGGGGTCCAGTATCTCGAGGAGGCTCATGCCCACCGCGCTTGTCATGAGGCAGAGAGCCTGGGCCGGGACGCCGGGAGTCTCCAGCCATTGGCGTGCCTGCTGTGAGTCTTCGGCGGTCCAGGGGTCGGCGGTCCAGATGTCGATGAAGAACTGCCTGGCGCTCGCCTCATAGGTGTGCAGGAGTTCGTCGGGGACGTTTCCGTTGTGCGGCGGCAGTTGGCAGAGTGCGATGTTGTCTGCCTGGTTTTGCAGGATGTTCAGCCAGCCTTCGATGGATGATGACTTCTGCTGGTGTGCGCGCAGCCTCCTTTGCTCGTGGTAGTAGGCAGGCGATACCTTGTCGAGTGCGAACAGTCGGGCGAGGTCGGCCAGTTCCCGGAGCTCGAGGCAGAGTCGGCGGTGGAGTTTCGGGCGTTGCGGGTCGTTGGTGCCTTGTTCCAGGTACTCCAGCATGTAGTTGTAGGAAATCTTGTTTTGTTCCAGGTGCTCGGTCAGGTCCCAGTAGGCGGACTGTTCCGCGAGTGTCTGGAGTTGTGCCTGGGCTTCTTTGAGCCGTTTTTGTTCGATGAGGGCCATGATGCTCTCATGCAGTTGGTTGATGGATGCTTCGTTCATGGGTATGTCAGGGGGTATGGTTTATGTGTATGTCAGAATCTCACTTGCACCTGCGCCTGCACGAGGTTTGAGGCGTCGCGCAGCTTGGGGTCGCGGTAGGTGTATTGCAGTTGCAGGCGGCATTTGGGGTAGAACCACCACTGCACGCCGGCCACGTAGTTGGTCTGCTTGTCCTCCAGGGTCTTGTTGCGGTTGAAGTAGTCGTAGGAGGCGATGATGTCGAAGGAGGGGAGCACGTGTGCGGACAGGGTGAGGTAGTAGCCGTCGCTTCGGACGTTTCCGTCCTTTCCGTGCAGGTATTCCGTTCGGATGTCTATGGGCTTGAAGTGCAGTTTGGCCCCGGCTGCCCAGCGGTTGCGGTCATAGTTTTGCCCCACGGCAATGTCCGGGTTGACAGCCGACGTGGCCACGGCGCAGCCTTTTCCTTTGATGAAGGATCCTCCCACGCTGAGCCATGAGAGGGGGTTTACCAGGAGCGAGCCCACGATGTCTTTCTGGTTATTGGCGTCCTTGCGGTTGATGCCTTGCCCGTTCATCAGTCCCACGTTGTAGGTGATGAGCTTGTCAAACAGGTCTCCGTAGACCAGGAGTCCTATGTCTCGTCCCGTGTGCGAGCCGTACAAGGGGTCGCTTCCGTCATAGCCCGAGAGGTAGTTCACTGCCTGTGAGTTGCAGTTGATGAGTTCGAGGTTGCAGGGAGACATGGGGTTCTCGAAGGAGAACATGGTCTTGAACTCTCCGACGCGCACTGTCAGCTCCGGTAGGAACTTGTACTCTGTGTAGGCTTCCAGTATCTTGCCGGTGTTGGCGAAGCTGTACATGAAGTAGCAGGACCACTTGTCCGTTATCTTGCCCCGCACCATCATGATGGCCCGCTTGACCTCGAAGGTATTGGCCTTGGCTCCTTCGGTGTCGTCGTAGGTGTAGGCCAGCTGGGCGTATCCTTCCAGGGTGAGTCTGTCTTTCAGTGTGTTTACTACTTTGTTTACGTTGTTTTTGTTCTCCTCTTGTGCCTGAGCCAGGGTTGCCGTCAAGGCTAGCAGGAGGAGTGTGATGAGTGTTTTCTTCATAATGCAAGTAAAAACAAAGGCAATCCGTAGGCGTTGCCGTCGGATTGCCTTTGGGGTAAGTGATGTGAATCTTTATTCGTTGATGGCTGCAATGCCCGGGAGCACCTTGCCTTCGATGGCCTCCAGGAGTGCGCCGCCGCCCGTGGATACATAGGATACTTCCTTGGCCAAGCCGAACTTGTTGATGCAAGCCACGGAGTCACCGCCTCCTACCAGCGAGAAGGCGCCGTTCTTGGTAGCCTCCACGATGGCCTCGGCCACTGCGCGTGAGCCGTGCGTGAAGTTTTCGAACTCGAACACGCCCGTGGGGCCGTTCCACAAGATGGTCTTGGAGCTCTTGATGACGTTGGCGAAGAGTTCTTCCGTCTTCGGGCCTATGTCAAGTCCTTCCCAACCGTCGGGGATTTCGTTGACGTTGCAGAACTGCGTGTTGGCATCGTTGGAGAAGGAGTCGGCCACCTTGGCATCCACGGCCAATACCATGTTGACACCTTTGTCCTTGGCCTTCTTGAGCAGGTCGAGGGCCAGGTCAAGCTTGTCGTCCTCGCAGATGGAGAGGCCTACCTTGCCGCCCAGGGCCTTGGTGAAGGTGTAGGTCATGCCGCCGGCGATGATGAGGTTGTCCACCTTGTTCAGCAGGTTCTCGATGATTTCAATCTTGGAGGATACCTTCGAACCACCCATGATGGCGGTGAACGGGCGCTGGATGTCGTTCAGCACCTTGTCCACGGCCTTCACTTCCTTTTCCATCAGGTAACCGAACATCTTGTGGTCCTTGTCGAAGTACTTGGCGATGAGGGCCGTGGAGGCGTGTGCGCGGTGAGCCGTGCCGAAAGCGTCGTTTACGTAGCAGTCGGCATACGAAGCCAGCTTCTTGGTGAATTCCTTCTGGCTTTCCTTGACGGCCTTCTTGGCAGCAGCCTTCTCTTCGTCCGTGGCGTCATCGGCCAGGCCGCGGGGCTTGCCTTCTTCCTCGGCATAGAAGCGGAGATTTTCCAGCACCAGCACTTCACCCGGCTTCAGGGCTGCGGCCTTTACGGCAGCTTCCTCGCCCATGCAGTCGTTGGCGAATTGAGGCTCGACGCCCAGCAGTTCGCTCAGGTGCTTCAGGATGTGTTTCAGGGAGAACTTGTCAGCCACGCCTTTCGGACGACCCAGGTGAGAACCGATGATGACGCTGCCACCGTCGGCCAGGATTTTCTTCAGTGTGGGAAGGGCGGCACGCATACGGGTGTCATCAGTGATGTTGAAGTTCTCGTCCAGGGGCACATTGAAATCCACGCGGACGAATGCCTTTTTACCGGCAAAGTTAAATTGATCGATTGTCATAACTTTATATTTTTAGATTAAAAGTGTAACTTCTTTCCTTTCGTTGCCGCAAAGTTAGCATTTATTTCTTTTGGCCAATATAAAAAAACCTTATTTTATTCGCTTTCTTTGTCAGCTTCCGGCCGAATCTTGTATTTTTGTTCATAATGTTTGCAGAACAGGCGGAGTCCGCAGGCATCACATTGAGGCGTACGGGCTTGGCAAGTGTAGCGTCCATGCAGGATGAGCCAATGGTGTGCGATGGGGATGTCTGCCTCCGGGATGTTCTTCACCAGCTCTTTCTCCACACTGAAGGGGGTGGTGCATCGGTCGTTCACCAAGCCCAGGCGGTGGCTGACGCGAAACACGTGGGTATCCACCGCCATGGCCGCCTTATTGAAGGCCACAGACTGGATGACATTGGCCGTCTTGCGTCCCACGCCGGGTAGCTTCAGCAGGTTGTCCATCGTGTCGGGCACCTGCCCGTTGAAGTCTGTCAGCAGCATGCGGGCCATGCCCACCAGGTGCTTGGCTTTGTTGTTGGGGTAAGACACGCTTCGGATGTATTCGAATACGGCTTCGGGGGTGGCCGCTGCCAAGACCTCGGGGGTGGGGAAAGCCTCGTAAAGGGCGGGAGTCACCATGTTTACCCGCTTGTCCGTGCATTGGGCGGAGAGTATGACCGCTATCAGCAGTTGGAAAGGATTCTCGTAGTGCAATTCCGTTTCGGCCACGGGCACGTTTTCGCGAAACCAAGCCAGTATCTTGTCATATCTTTCTTTTTTTCTCATCGCAACTTGTTCTTATGATAATGAGGTGACACCTTCAGATGGAAATAAAGGGTGGAGACGATGGTGAGGCACGCGCCGAACAGATAGGCCCGGTCGAAACTGCTCACTTCGGCAATGTAGCCTCCCGCCAGCATGCCGATGCCGATGCCCACGTCCCACGATGTCAGGTAGGTGGAGGTGGCCGTGCCCCGCTGGTTGTTGGGTGCCAAGTTGACAAACAATGTATTGTAGGCGGGAAACATGATGCCGAAGCCCACCCCCAGCATCAGCGCGATGCCGAAGAACAGCACGCCGCACACAGCCGCATCCCAACGAATGATATGGACGCACCCTGCCAGCAGGAAGAAGCTGGCAATGACCAGATAAAGCCCCGCACCAATGACCTGCGTGATTTTGCCGTGGTCTACCAATCGCCCGGAAAACAATCGCGATACCGCCATTCCCACTGCCATGAACGTGAAGAAGAATCCGGTGGACACGTCCAGTCCAATTTGCCGGGCATACATGGCCACATAGTTGGTGGTCATGCCATAGGGGATGGAGAGCAGGAGCAGGCTCAATCCTGCGGGCATACCCTTGAGCAGGATGAAGCGGTCAAGTGACACGGGGGCACGCTTGACGGGCGGCTTATAAGGCGTCTTAACCAGCAAGGCGCAGAGCATCCCCAACAGGCACGAGCCCAAAGAAGTGCAGAAGATGACGGGATAGCCCGTGCCGGCATCGTGCATGAACAAACCCACCATCGGTCCGATGGACATGGCCGTATTGTTGGCCAGCCCGTAGTAACCTAACCCCTCGCCGCGGCGCGAGGAGGGCATGATGTCGATGACAATTGTGTTGCCGCCTACCGTCACAGTGCCAAAAGCCAGACCATGGATGATTCGGAGCACAATGAACAACGTTAGCGTCCCTGCTACCAGATACCCGCCGAAAATGGTCGTGAATACGAAGTAGGCCAGCAGATACAACGGCTTGCGGGCGAACGTGTCCAACAGGTAGCCTGAGAAAGGACGGATGCACAGTGCCGCGATGGTGTAGCACGACAACACGATGCCGATGACCGCTTTGTCCGCCCCGAACACTTCGGAGAGGTAGAAAGGCAACACCGGCATCATCAGCCAGAAGCCGAAGTATAGCAGGAAGTTGGCCGCCAAGATGAAGCAGTAGCTGGGGGTGATGAGTTTGTCTCTCATCTTCATTCTTCATAAAAATCAGTAGGCCGCTTCGAACTCGCGGAGGAAGCGCGTGTCATTCTCCGAGAACATGCGCAGGTCCTTCACCTGATACTTCAGGTTGGTGATGCGCTCAATGCCCATACCCAGCGCGTAGCCGCTATATACCTTACTGTCTATGCCGCAGGCATCCAGCACGTTGGGATCCACCATGCCGCAGCCTAGGATTTCCACCCAACCCGTGTGCTTGCAGAAAGGGCATCCTTTGCCGCCACAGATGTTGCAGCTGATGTCCATTTCGGCACTCGGCTCCGTGAAGGGAAAATAGGAGGGGCGCAGACGGATTTTCGTGTCGCTGCCGAACATTTCTTGGGCGAAGAGCAGCAGCACTTGCTTCAGGTCGGTGAAGGACACGCCTTTGTCTATATAGAGTCCTTCCACCTGATGGAAGAAGCAGTGTGCGCGGTAGCTGATGGCCTCGTTGCGGTAAACACGGCCCGGGCAGATGATGCGGATGGGCGGTTGGGCGTGCTCCATGGCGCGCACTTGTACGCTGCTGGTGTGCGAACGTAGGATAATGTTCTTGGTCACGTCGCCCGGATTAACCTCCACGAAGAAAGTATCCTGCATGTCGCGGGCTGGATGGTCGGCTGCAAAGTTCAACTTGGTGTAGACATGCAGGTCATCCTCTACTTCGGGGCCGTCGGCAATGTTGAAGCCCATGCGGGCGAATATGTCGATGATTTCATTGCGGACGATGCTCAGCGGGTGGCGTGTGCCAAGTTCCATGGGATAGGCCGTGCGGGTCAGGTCCAGTTCGTCCAAGCCTGTGTCTTGAGTTTCAAACTGTTCCTTCAAGGCGGCAATTTTCTCCTGTGCCTTGGTTTTCAGTTCGTTCAGTCGCATGCCCACGGCTTTCTTTTGGTCGGCGGGGACGTTGCGGAAGTCAGCCATCAGTTCGTTGACGGCACCTTTCTTGCTGAGGTATTTGATGCGCAGTGCCTCCAGCTCATCGGCGTTCGAGGCTTGCAGGTGTTCTACTTCTTGCAGAAGTTGTTCGATTTTCTCTATCATTTTTTGTAGGGTTTATATTCGTTGTTTTATGAACGGTGCAAAGATACGAGTTTCTCTTTTAAAATTAGGATAGGTGGAAGGGCAAATTTGAGTTGGACATGGTTTTTATTAAAAATGCAGAGGTTGGCGATAATATGTAAAGTTGTCCAAGTGGCATGAAAAGCTATGTTTTGGTAAGTGCCGTGCGATTAAAAACAAAGCAGCGGATTTTCCCGTGTCGAAGAATTTGCGTACCTTTGCACACCTTTTTTATATCAGTAACAACGATACAGATGAAGAATATCCGTAATTTTTGCATCATTGCCCATATCGACCACGGCAAGTCGACCTTGGCAGACCGTCTGTTGGAATACACCAATACCATCCAAGTGACCGAAGGACAGATGCTGGACGATATGGACCTGGAGCGCGAGCGTGGCATTACCATCAAGAGCCATGCCATTCAGATGGAATATACTTATGGGGGAGAGAAATACATATTGAACCTTATCGACACCCCGGGCCATGTGGACTTCTCCTACGAGGTGTCCCGCTCCATCGCCGCCTGCGAAGGCGCGTTGCTCATTGTCGATGCCTCGCAGGGCGTGCAGGCGCAGACCATTTCCAATCTTTACATGGCCATCGAGCACGACTTGGAAATCATTCCTGTCATCAACAAGTGTGACATGGCCAGTGCCAACCCCGACGAGGTGGAGGATGAAATCATCGAACTGCTGGGCTGTAAACGCGAGGAGATAATCCGTGCTTCGGGCAAGACGGGCATGGGCGTGCCCGAGATACTCCAAGCCGTCATCGAGCGCATCCCGCATCCCGTGGGCGATGAGGACGCGCCGTTGCAGGCACTTATCTTTGACTCGGTGTTCAATTCTTTCCGGGGCATCATTGCCTATTTCAAGATAGAGAACGGCGTTATCCGCAAGGGTGACAAGGTGAAGTTCTTCAACACCGGCAAGGAGTATGAAGCCGATGAGGTGGGTGTGCTGAAGATGGACCTTGTTCCTCGCAATGAATTGCGCACGGGCGATGTGGGCTACATCATTTCCGGCATCAAGACCTCCCGCGAGGTGAAAGTTGGCGACACCATCACGCACATAGCGCGTCCTTGTGCCGAGGCCATTGCCGGCTTCGAGGAAGTGAAACCGATGGTCTTTGCCGGTGTCTACCCCATCGAGGCCGAGGACTTCGAGGATTTGCGCTCGTCGCTGGAGAAACTGCAGCTGAACGATGCCTCCCTGACTTTCCAACCCGAATCTTCCCTGGCATTGGGCTTTGGTTTCCGGTGCGGCTTTTTGGGCTTGCTGCACATGGAGATAGTGCAGGAACGTTTGGACCGCGAGTTTGACATGAACGTCATCACCACGGTACCCAATGTTTCCTATAAAGTCTATGACAAGCAAGGCGGTTGCACCGAGGTGCACAATCCTGGTTCCATGCCCGAGGCTACCCTTATCGACCACATCGAGGAGCCTTACATCCGGGCATCGGTCATCACGCAGACCACCTACATCGGCCCCATCATGACGCTCTGTCTGGGCAAGCGCGGGGAGTTGGTGAAGCAGGAATACATATCGGGCAACCGCGTGGAAATCTACTACGACATGCCCCTCGGCGAAATCGTCATCGACTTCTACGACAAGTTGAAATCCATTTCCAAGGGATATGCCTCTTTCGATTACCATCCCAACGGCTTCCGTCCTTCGAAGCTCATCAAACTGGACATTCTGCTCAACGGTGAGCCTGTGGACGCCCTCTCCACTTTGACCCATGTGGACAATGCTTATGACCTGGGCCGCCGGATGTGCGAGAAATTGAAGGAGTTGATTCCCCGTCAGCAGTTCGAGATAGCCATTCAGGCCGCCATCGGGGCGAAAATCATTGCGCGTGAGACCATCAAGGCCGTGCGCAAGGATGTCACGGCCAAGTGTTACGGAGGTGATGTCAGCCGTAAACGCAAATTGCTGGAGAAGCAGAAGCGGGGAAAGAAGCGCATGAAGCAGATAGGCACGGTGGAAGTGCCTCAGAAGGCTTTCCTTGCCGTCCTCAAGCTGGATTGAGCGGTTTGAAACCGCAAGGACATCAAGAAACCCCGTCTCGACATTCCCACGAAGGGAAGCGTGACGGGGTTTCTCTTACCTTTATTAACCACCATTTGCTCTATGGCTGTACACCCTCAGGGATTCGAACCCTGGACCCACTGATTAAGAGTCAGTTGCTCTACCAACTGAGCTAAGAGTGCCTGTCCTTTATCGGTTAGCGGGCGCAAAGGTAGGGCTTTCTTGTGAATCTACCAAGGATTCGGGCCATTTTTTATCATTACTCCAGTTCATACACCTCCGAAGGGGTGGTTCGTTTCAGCGGGGTCAGCTGCAGGTCTTGCCCCACCCGGATGCCGGCTTCCTTCAAGCGTAGCTCGAAAGTCTTTGTAGCCAAGTCCGGATGGTTGTTCTCCTGGCTGAGGTGGCACAACCAGACGTGGCGCAGGCCCGGATGCCAGTGTGTGGCCAGAAATTCTGCCGATGCGGTGTTGGACAAGTGCCCCCGGGGGCCGGAAATGCGCTCTTTCAAATAAGGAGGGTAGGGACCGTTCAAGAGCATTTCCGTGTCATAGTTGGCCTCAAGGACCAAGTAATCGGCCCGGGCCATGAAAGGCTCTGCGGTGGCAGGCACATGGGCCAGGTCGGTCATGAAAACCATGGTGCGCCCGTCGGCCTCGATGCAGTAGCCCACATTGTCCGTGCCGTCGTGCGGCACCTCGAAAGCCTCGATGCAGAAGTTTCCGACATGTACAGGCACGCCCTTTTTCAGGGTGCGGGCCGATGTGTACAGGCGTTCCTTGACGCAATAACTCCGGCCTATTCCCTCGTGTGTCAGCGCGGTGGCGTAGATGGGGATATGGAGCCGTTCGCCCAGGTTGACCACGCTTTTGATGTGGTCGGCATGGTCGTGTGTGATGAAGACAGCCAAGATGTCCTCCAGGGAGACACCGGCATCGCGCAGATGCTTGCGCACGGTGCGGGTGGCCACACCTGCATCCACCAGTATGCCTTGTTGCCCGATGCCCAAGTAGTAACAGTTGCCACTGCTGCCACTGGCAAAACTCATGAAACGTAGTGGCATAGGCAATCAGATTTCGTCCAGTTCTTCGGCCGTGCGCTCCATGATGCTGGCCGCCAGGCTGTCCGCTGCTTGTATGATGGAAACCAAGGGGTAGAGCTTACGAGAGGTGTCATAGCTGCGCTGGTCCTCGAAGCTGTTCATGTTGATGCCCCACGCTCCCATGTGCCAGCGGATGGCCAGCATCTCGTCATCGGCCATTTCGAGCCCGTTGCAGAGGAGCAGGATGACGGATTTCTCGCCGTGCCCCATCGGGAAGTTCTTGTAGGACACCTTGTATCCTTCGGTATCCTCCCATTGCCCCAAGGCATTCTTTTTTTTCTTTACCGAGCGGAAATAGATGTCGCTCTTGCAGACGTCGTGCAGCAGGCTGGCCAGTATGACGCTGTCCCGGTGCACTTCCTTGTCCAGGCCGGGCTCAAGGGCCTTCATGCCTTCATAGACCATCAGTGCCGCCTTGCAGGTGTTGAGCGAGTGCAGCAACAATCCGCCTTCGGTGTTGAGGTGGTGGTTGGCCGATGCCGGTGCCGTGAAGAAGCCCATCTCTTCGAGTCCTGCTATGACATCCTCCACGCCGTCGCGCCCGGTGGAGCGCAACAATTCGATGAATTCTTTCTTATACTTTTGTATGTCCATTGCAATATGTTTTTAGAGGCTTTGTTTGGCATTGATGCCGAATTCGCGTGCAAAGCTATGAAATATTTCCGGTACTGTTTCCTCACCTCGCGGAAAAATGCGATATTTGCACCCATGATTCAGATAGAGACCATACTCGATATCTTGTGGAAAGGCTTCATCATCGGTGTCATTGTGTCGGCGCCGTTGGGGCCGGTGGGGGTGTTGTGCATCCAGCGTACGTTGAACAAAGGACGGTGGTATGGCTTTGTCACCGGGGTGGGAGCCTCCCTGAGCGATATCTGTTACGCCCTGCTGACGGGCTATGGCATGAGCTTCGTGTTTGATTACGTCAACAAGAACATATTTTATCTCCAGTTATTCGGCAGCGTCTTATTGCTTGCGTTTGGCATTTATACTTTCCGCAGCAATCCGGTGCGGTCGCTCCGCCCCCCCTCGGGCAACAAAGGGACCTATCTGCACAACTTTGTGACGGCTTTCCTGGTCACGTTGTCCAATCCGCTCATCATCTTCCTTTTTGTGGGCTTGTTCGCCCGATTCTCTTTTGTGGGCAATGGGGCACTGGTGTCCGAGACGGTGACGGGATATATGGCCATCATCGCGGGCGCATTGACTTGGTGGTTCGGCATCACGTATTTTGTCAATAAGGTGCGCAAGCAGTTCAACCTGCGGGGCATCTGGATGCTGAACCGCATCATCGGCAGTATCGTGGTGATAGTGTCACTTCTCGGTTTGGGATTTACCCTGATGGGGGAGTCCCTTTATTAGTTGAGAGTTGAAAGTTGATAATTGACAGTTATGAGAATCGCTCAGTCATTGAAGGAAAAGAATATCGCAGAATACCTTATATATATGTGGCAAACCGAAGATTTGATTCGGGCCAATGATTGTGACATGGACAAGGTGAAGGCGAACGTCATCAGCCAATTTGCGGCCGAAGACCGGCCGGCATTGGAAGAATGGTATGGAAACCTGGTGGAGATGATGCGTGCCGAAGGCGTGAAGGAGCACGGGCATCTGCAAATCAACCGCAATGTCCTGCAGGAACTGACAGAACTGCACGGACGCCTGCTGGCCTCCACGCGCCATCCTTTTTACAACGCCGCCTACTTCAAGGCACTGCCTTTCATCGTGGAGCTGCGCCAGAAGAACGGTCACAAGGACGAGCCGGAGTTGGAGACGTGTTTCGAGGCACTTTATGGAGTGTTGCTCTTGCGTTTGCAGAAGAAAGAAGTCACCGCCGCCACGGCCACGGCCCTCAAGGCCATCAGCAACTTCATGGCCCTGCTGGCTTCTTATTATGCGCAGGACCGGAAGGGCGAACTGGATTTGGACGATTAAGATGATACATAAAACCACGAAAGCTATGAATATTTTGATAACCGGTGCCAACGGACAACTTGGCAACGAGATGCGCGACCTCTCCGCAGGACATCCGCAACACACTTATTTCTTTACCGATGTGCAGGAATTGGACATCTGCGATGCCCAAGGAATCCGCGCCTATGTGAAGGAGCACGCCATCGACCTCATCGTCAATTGTGCGGCTTATACGGCCGTGGACAAGGCGGAGGACAACCGCGAACTGTGTGACAAACTGAACCACCTGGCCCCTGCCTATCTGGCCGACGCGGCTGAAGAGTGCGGGGCTGCCCTGATACACATTTCCACGGACTATGTGTTCGACGGCACGGCCCATGTGCCTTATACGGAAGAAGTCGTGCCTTGCCCCAATTCGGTCTATGGCTCCACGAAGCTGGCGGGCGAGCAGGAGGTGATGAGCCGTTGCAGCCGTGCGATGATTATCCGTACCGCCTGGCTCTACTCCGAATACGGCAACAACTTTGTGAAGACCATGCTGCGTTTGGGACGTGAACGAGACGCATTGGGCGTGGTGTTCGACCAGATAGGTACGCCCACCTATGCGGGAGACCTGGCGAAAGCCATCTATGCGGCTGTGGAGAAGGGCATCGTGCCCGGCATCTACCACTTCAGCAACGAGGGCGTCTGCTCGTGGTATGACTTCACGGTGGCCATCCATCGCTTGGCGGGCATCACCACCTGCAAGGTATCGCCCCTGCACACGGACGAATATCCTGCGAAGGCACCGCGTCCGCACTACTCTGTGCTGGACAAGACGAAGATCAAGCAGACGTTCGGCATCGACATCCCCCACTGGGAAATGAGCCTGGCCGGCTGCGTTGCAAAATTGAAAATAGAACTTTAAAGAGATATATGGCCAATCAAGAAATTGAAAGAAGAAGGACCTTTGCCATCATCGCCCATCCGGACGCCGGTAAAACCTCGTTGACAGAGAAACTCCTGCTGTTTGGCGGCCAGATACAAGTGGCCGGCGCGGTGAAGAGCAATAAAATCAAGAAGACCGCCACCTCCGACTGGATGGACATCGAGAAGCAGCGCGGCATATCAGTGACCACCTCGGTGATGGAGTTTGACTATCACGGATACAAAATCAACATCCTCGACACACCGGGCCACCAAGACTTCGCCGAAGACACCTACCGCACGTTGACCGCCGTGGACAGTGTCATCATCGTGGTGGACGGAGCCAAGGGTGTGGAGACCCAGACACGCAAGCTGATGGAGGTGTGCCGCATGAGGAACACGCCAGTCATCATCTTCGTCAACAAGATGGACCGCGAGGCCAAGGATCCTTTCGACCTGCTGGACGAGCTGGAGGAAGAACTGCACATCAAGGTGCGCCCCCTGACATGGCCCATCGAGAGTGGTGTCCGCTTCAAGGGCGTATACAACATCTACGAGCACAACCTGAACCTCTTCCAGCCCTCCAAGCAGGTGGTGACGGAGAAGGTGGAGGTGGACATCCACACCGAGGAACTGGACAACCGCATCGGACACGACCTGGCGGACCGTCTGCGCGGGGAACTGGAGCTGATAGAAGGCGTTTATCCCGACTTTAATGTCGAGGATTATCTGGCGGGACATCTTGCCCCCGTGTTCTTCGGCTCGGCACTGAATAATTTCGGCGTGGAGGAGTTGCTGAACACTTTCGTCGAGATTGCCCCCAGTCCCCGTCCCGTCAAGGCGGAGGAACGCACGGTGATGCCCGAAGAGCCCAAGTTTACGGGTTTCATCTTCAAGATAACGGCCAACATCGACCCCAACCACCGCTCGTGCGTGGCTTTCTGCAAAGTGTGTTCGGGCAAGTTCGTGCGCAACGCACCGTATTACCACGTGCGTCACGACAAGACGATGCGTTTCTCCAGCCCCACGCAGTTCATGGCCCAACGCAAGACCACCATCGACGAGGCTTGGGCGGGTGACATCATCGGCCTGCCGGACAACGGCACGTTCAAGATTGGCGACACGCTGACTGAAGGCGAACACCTGCACTTCCGCGGCCTGCCCAGCTTCTCGCCGGAGATGTTCAAGTATATCGAAAACGCCGACCCGATGAAGCAGAAGCAGTTGGCCAAAGGCATTGACCAGCTGATGGACGAGGGTGTGGCACAGTTGTTTGTCAACCAGTTCAATGGGCGCAAGATTATCGGCACGGTGGGACAACTGCAGTTCGAGGTCATCCAGTACCGCCTGCTCAACGAATACAATGCCTCCTGTCGCTGGGAACCCCTCAGCCTCTACAAGGCTTGCTGGATAGAGAGTGACGACCCTGCCGAGTTGGAGGCCTTCAAGAAGCGCAAATACCAATATATGGCTCGTGACCGCGAGGGGCGCGATGTCTTCCTGGCCGACTCGGGCTATGTGCTGCAGATGGCACAAAACGATTTCAAACATATCAAGTTCCACTTTACCAGTGAATTTTGATGGCCTGTATCACTGACACCCAATAAGTGCGCAGAGCCTTTTCAATAGTAGAACGTGGCCTTGTCCGTCCGGTGACGGGCAGGGTTACGTTCTACTCTATTAGTAAGTAGGCGGATCAGGACATCATTGCTGCCTGCTTTGCGAATGTTCCAATAACCATTTTGGGTTTGTTCTTTTTGAAGGTAATCTTGTTATTGCTTGTTTATTAAATCATCGGTCCAATTCCGGATGGCATCCCGGCTTGCTCCGTTCAGCAATTTACCGTCCTGCCATTCCAAGTCGGGATATGTTCGTTTCAATTCTTTCAGGCTATTGCTTATACTGCTACCACCGGAAGTGGCAAACGGTACGAGTGTCTTGCCTTTCAGGTCGTGGCTCTCAATGAATGTGTTGATGATTCGTGGAGCCTGGTCCCACCAAATGGGATAGCCGATGAAGATGACATCGTGGGCAACAATATGAAAAAATATATAATATATTGATATTGTGCGATTTGTACTATATAATAAAATTACAACCTATAATTTAGTACCATTTTAGAACCACTATATTATCCCTCAGAGCAACAGTAAAAATACCTCCTTTATAGTATTTATGAAAAAGCAAGATATAGCTTTGCTGGACATGAATCATCATTGTGACAAGTCATGTGGATAAAGAGTTTATGATTGGTCAGACCGAATAGTATGGTATATCTGAACCCCAAAAAATCAGAGAACTAATGTCTTTACCTCTTTCTGTCAATAGTTTTGCGACTGACCATAGTTGTCTTTCTTTATCAATAGTAGGTCCAACTGCTATTATTTTTAGCGCATCTAATGGTAAGTCAACCTCAACATAAGGAAATAATAAGCCCTTGCGCTCACGAAAATATAATTCTTTATTGTTGAATTCCCTACAAATAAGCCTGTATTCATCTTCATACTTGTAGGAAGGGTTCTTTATTTTACAAGGAATTATGTTATACAAAGCGAAATAATTATACAGAGCAATATTGGAATTCTCGTCTATTATTTTAATTTGATTAAAGTTTTGCTCAATGAATGTCATGGTTTGCTGATACATATACTTAACATATTCCTTCCATCGTTCCAATTCCTCGTTATTCATTTGCGAATCGGAAATACTTTCTCCTATTCCGTAAACGATTCCATCCAATGTATCCATATTACGAGATTTTAAGTATTCATTGACACTCTTTAAGTCGAATCCAAGGCATATTCCGTTGCAATCTTGTCCATACATTTTCCACATAGGAAGAGTATCAAATGTTTTAGAAAAAGAAACTGAATATACATTTACCAGACTTTTTCTTTCCAGACTTTTAATTTTGACGAATTTATTTAATTCATCTCTATCAAGTTCGGTAATCCGCTTCACTTTGGGGATGGATAAATCATTTTCAACATCCTTCAGTACCTCCCACATTTTATCAACACCATACTTTCGTTCTTCTTTATCATTCATGTACGAAATATGCGATGCCCAAAAAGTTAAATGCGCATTTTCTTTAGTTGTGTTTTTAAGCATACCTATTAGCGCTCCTGCTGTTGTATAGTGAAAAACACAGGACGATGCTACTTGTTGAACTTCAATTAAATTTGAGATTGCTTTCTTTTTAACCTCTTCTGCCTCCAATGCTTTCAACCTCTGTAAGCTTTTTTTTTCTTCATTATTCATAGCTGATATTTCCGAAATCAAATATTTACACAATCAGTCATTATACAGTTCATTTATGAACTTATTAAGCCGCTGTTCTATATCATCGGTATTCCTATTTTCTCTTTTTAGGGCAATGATTTGTTTTACTAAATCTTCAATAACCTTTTTTTGTTCAGGAGTAGGAATGACAATAGGCAGAGGTTTCAGCTTTTCCAACTTGACTTGTGGAAATACACGGCCTCCTTCTTTTACATTCTGCTCATAGATTTTCCTCATATAGTCCGAGTTGAGCAAACCGCATAGGTACTCATAAGATATTATACTCGTGTATTCAGCCTTAATCAAGCCTGCTTGAATACTGCGACCAAACCAAATGCCTCTATAGTCTATAGCGCATATTGGATATGGTGCTGTTTGCCGCCATATTAGTTTAGGGCAGATACAAAAATAATCTTCGTTTAGAATTACGCGTTCACCCTCTCGCAATGATATATTCGTGCGACAATATCTTGATGTATGCTCTGCTATACTGAAGCTGTTTATATCAACGCCTTTCCAGTATTCAACATCTATTTCAGACTCTTTTTTTCCTACATACAATAACCTTGAGCTTAAATCAGACTTACCTTTTTGGGATAGTCCTACTTTTACACGTTGATAGTTTATTCCTGCATCCTTAAATCTCAATATGGAATCAAGCTCCACTGTGGTTTCTGATAGTTTTTCATATTTTCCTATGAAACTATTATTTCTTGTTTCCATCCAATATTGTTGTACAATATTATCCAGTTTAAGTTGATTAAGTTGTTCTTTTGCATTTTGAACAGTAATAGACGCAGTTAAATCTGCAAATAGCGTTGTATTATTGACTGCTTCAAAATTTTTGGAAAGACAAATAGCTACCGGAACAACAGCATCAACAAATATATTCTCCCCAAGGTCAATGATTTGCATAATAGTTGTTTTTAGCAAAATTCTTCTTAAGTCACCATATCGAGGTTGTCTAAGAAATGTATTGGGAGTAATAAAACATACTATCCCATTTTCCGCACAAATAGAAAAACTAAAATCATAGAAGTACTTATAAATATCCTTGTACCCATGCGATGTCTCCGGGTATAACTTTTCATAGACTTGGATTAAGTCATCTATGTTGGCACCATACGGCGGATTTCCAATCACAATATCAAAGCCATTTTTCCTGCTCTCTCTGCTGAACACATCACTAAACCATGTATGCCAAAGGAAAAACTGCTCATTTCCGGCAAGGTTGATTTGCTGGAGTTGGGCAAGAATTTTAGTATCTATTGCCTGTACTTCAAGTTGTTCATTGATTGTACGAGCGATTCTGTTTTGCAACCCTACTTTCCGTTCATGGTCAGAACAAGAATAGTAGGACAACAGAAGTTGTAATACAATTTTCTGGAGTTTGTTCTTTTCATCATCAAACAGTGACACCACGCCCTTGTCCTTACTGTTTTCCCGTTCGTATGTCAGTTTACTCAAATCCACGCCCATGAAACTCTCAATAAGCGAATTGCCCTGCATGATTTTGTAGTCGAGGTTAGGGAGTGGGGACGGTGTTTCCTCATCTACCACAATGGAAAGCCAAAAGCGCAACCGTGCTATGTCTATCGCCCCTTTGTCAATATCCACGCCGTAGATGTTGTTTTGGATGATGCTTTTCTTTATTTCCGCACGGTTGCAACGTTCGCCGGACAAGGCTTCACGGCAATGTAGCAATTCATTCAGCAACCCCATCGGAAAAGCCCCAGAACCAATGGCCGGGTCGCATATCTTGACGTTCTCCAATGCCGCAAGCAGTTTACTTCGTTTATTCTCCGGGATATTGGCCACGGCTTCTTCCGGTGAGGTTACAAATGCACGCACTTTGTCACTTGCTATGGATGTCTCGGCATCCAAATAGGCGATGAGTGATTCCTGGCACATATACCTCACAATCTCCTTAGGAGTGTAGAACGCTCCCTTATCCTTGTTGTCCTCCAACAGGTTCTCGAAAATCTTGCCAAGCATTTCAGGGTCAACGCCAATAACCGCATCGTTGGGGTCGTTCTCATCCACCGTGAAGTTGTATTCGCTGAAGAATTGGAACAGCCGTCGGAAATATTCTGCGGGGAACACACTTTCCGGTTCATCGTCCTCGTCACGCTCAAACAGTCCTCCGTTCAAATAAGGGATGTCTTTCCACTCGGCAAGCAGCGATTTATCCCAACCGAACGAATCAAACAAAGCCTTCCTTTCGTTCGGTTTAGTGTTCAATATCCCGAAAAACAACGGTTCGAGAACGGAGTCCAAATAGTCGTCCTGATAAGAGGAACGTTCAAACAGATTCTGCATATAGTTCAAGTCGCCATTCATCCATCTTTTACGCTGCAAGAAATGGAGGAACGTAATGCGCCCCATCATTTTCTTGATGTAATCACGTATCTTCTTCTCGTTGTTTCCGAAAGCCTGCATCAACGCAGGATTGGGGTCGCTTAATGTCTTTTCCTGCCATTTGTTGCCAACTTTGATGAATCGCTTTCCGGTAACATACTGTATGAAGTCGGCATACTGCTCACGGTATCTGTCAAAGAACTCATCAGACAAAGCCTCCACTGAAAATGCAGTCCGCAAGCTGTTGAATGATATGCCGGATTTTACCAAATACTTGAAACGCTCAATAGGCGTTTTGTACAACAGTTCGTTGCTTCCGAAAACGTATGTATAACGCTTAGGGGCTGTAGCCTCCCCTTTGATGTCGCAAATGAACGAAAGCCGCCAATGGTCTCCACTGTCGAAAACCGCCAACGCCGCATCGAAATTTCCTATACGGGGATTGATGAATGACTTGACAAGGTTTCTAAGTCCCACATGCTTGTTGGCCACAGTCCCTTTATCAATGGTATAACGGAACAATCCTATGCGATAACTGTCAGGAGTGTCTATGCACCCTAAATAATATCCGTTGCCAAAGTTGTTTTCCACTTCCTCCGGCATCTGCCTCAATTCAGTTGCATGGAAAAAATATAGCAAAAGTTCATTCCAATCTTCTGCATCGAACGGTGATTGGAAAATGCTTCTCAATTTTTCGTCAGTATATGCTTGCATGGCTTTTTCTTGTTAAATAAAGGTTTCTGAAATAATTATTTGTGGGGACGATGAATCGTCTCGACTTTTCTCTGCCCCCTGTGTCTTATACTCTTCTACCAGTGCATTGACTTCGGTTTGAAGCCTGTACTCGTCACTTCTCATCTTTGCCCGGTCCCCTTTGTACTCACGCGAAAGAGTTTTCAGGTAGCGCGGCAATTTGGCATAAACACCGTCATTGATATAGCCCATGAGTAGGTCACATTGCTCTTTCAGCTTGATGTCACCTGTCACTTGCTTGACCGACCTGAGGAAATTCCTTGCCTCAAGTGAGGTGCGGTCAAGGTCAGTTCTTTCTGCGGAGGCCGTATCGGCAGATTTTGTATATTCGGCCTCAAACATCCCCAATGCCTTGTTTACATGGATATAATGTTGGCCACTATCGGTAAAAGGCACAGCTTGTTCTTCCGGTTTGGCCTTCAGGTATTTCACCGCATCAAGAAAATCTACCGGCATAACCTTGTTGTCCTTTACCAAATAAAATTCACTCTTTACGTCTGACGAAAGGAATACCACGGAACACCCGACATGCTTCCCTGTGCTGCGCAACACCCGGCTCTTCATCGGCAATGCCTTGATTTTGTGGTAAAGTTCACGGTTGGTGTTGTATAGCTCACGAACTTCGCGTATAAGTGCGATTTTCTTGTCCACGCTGTCCTTCACGTTGCTGTCGAACAGGGTGAACTGTTTGACAATTTCCTCGCGTGAATAGATTTGTGCGTCTTCCCCAAAAGCGGAATGGAAACCTTGCAGCTTGATAAGCGCGTTCTTATACAACTGGATTTCGTTGTCTCCCTGCTTTGATGGGTAAAACATATAATTGTAGATGTTCGGAGCGGACGAGCCGATACGGTTCACACGCCCTATGCGCTGCATAAGCCTTGTCGCATTCCAAGGGGAATCATAATTGACTATGACATTCGACCTGTGAAGATTGACACCTTCGGCCAGCACGTCTGATGTAAGGATTATGTTGTACTGTCCGGCATCCGTTGAAGTGTTAGCATCGAAATTGTCCTTGATGGCTTGCTTCAAACGGTCACGGTTGGAGGCTGTTACCATCAGAATATCCTTACGTCCAAGTCCTTTTGTCAGCCTGCCATACAAATAAGACAGCGTATCAACGCTTTCAGAGAACACTACCAACTTGCCTGTCGGGTTGATGCCCGGGTCAAGGAACTCATGCTTCAACCGTTGAACGAACAGGTCGAATTTGGGGTCTTCATGCTCTTTCGCCCATTCAGCATTCAGCTTTTCCAATATTGCTTTATCATGCTGGAGCATGTCAAGAAACTCAGGGCGGAAAGCATCTTTCTTGAATAGAATTTCCTCTTCCGAGTACCCTTTATCCAGAGCAATTTCAATGATTTGGTCGAGTTCAAGCCCGCTTGCCAGCAGACCCTTCACATTCAGTTCCGGGGCAATGATAACCTTGTCCCTGTCGAACATCATAATCATGTCGTTGGTGATGCGCAAGAGTGTGACGAGCGACTTATTAAATGCGTAGAAACTGCTTTCGAGCCGCTTCACCATGTGGACACGGTATATTCCGGCCAAAGTCTGTCCGATATGCTCCGCATTTTTGTACCGCTTTCGATATTCCTCTTTCAAGTATTCAACCGCACGGTAACGGGCATAGTACAAACCTGCCCCATTAGGGTTGTCTTCTGTTTTGAAATCTGTCAGTTGCCTGAGTGTTTCATAGAACCGGGAGCTTGTGTCGGGCTTCATCTGGTACTCCAATTCATTAGGAGGCAAGATATGAGGAAATACTATGCCTTGGAGCTTTATGTCTTCTTTATAGTCCGGGTCGTTCAAGATATTGTTCCTTGTCCGGCGCACAGTAACCTTGTCGATTACGCCATTCCTTATCTTTTCATATATTTTGTCCACTTCCGCCGTTACATCGCGGCTATCCCTTTCGCGCATCAACTTGTTGTATTCCTGTATCAAAGGAGAAAAGAAGCCTTTGAGGTTGGGGATTCCGTCAATGGTACAGCTTTGACTGTTTTGGAACAGAAGCAACAAGTTCTGCAAATCATCCGGGCGGTTGTTCAAAGGGGTAGCAGACAGAAGCATGACTTTTTTCTGCGTACTTTTCAGCAAACCCATGTTGGCGCATGGTGACTTGCATATCTTCTGTAGTTCATCATATTTGCCTGAATTGTCACTACGGAACCCGTGGGCTTCGTCCACTATAATCAGGTCGAATTCCTCCTTGTCCTTGTATTGGTCACGCCCTTCCAAAATCTTCGACAGACTGCCGTTGGTAATGAATTGTGCTTTCTTGGTTATGCCGAACAGCTTGAATGCTTCTTTCCAGTTGCTTTCCAATGTCGGTGGATAAACGACCAGCACATTCGTATGCTTGCCGTTGGCCTCAATGAACCGCTTGGCTATCATGGTGGCAATCATGGTCTTCCCTAATCCCACGACATCCGCCAAAAACAGACCGTTGTGTTTCAACAGTATCTGATAGCCTTGTATGACCGCATCTTTTTGGTATTTCAGTTCCTTTATTCCGTCGGGCAGTTCGATTGAAAAGTCATCTTCCACTTGGTCGCCAAAGGTTTCAATCAACACTTTGATGTAAAGCTCGTATGGCGTGGGCTGATAACCCAAGTATGTTTTTCCTTTATAGGCGGCTATGTCACCCGTGGTCAAAGGAATTGCCTCTTCCCACAACTTGTTGAACTCGTCATGGCAATATTTCACATCATCAAAATCTTTCATGGCCACGTTCAATTCATAACGAGGGGATTGGGTTATGCCCAAACCAGATTCCGATATGTTGGAAGAACCCATAATGACCCAACCGTCACTGTTCTCATTATGATTTCGAGGCAGACATAAATAGAATTTCGCATGAAGATTCTTCGTGGCATGAATCCTCATCTGCAAACGTCCGCTGGAAAGGTCGTCGCACATCTGCAAGATGCCTGCCTCCACTTCGGGTGCATACCTGGCATCTATGATGTCCTGCTTGAACTCTTGGAAATATTTTTCTTTTGCCTCGCCCTCCTTGCCCAACATCAACAAGGCTTTGTTGTGCTTGCGGAATATGTCGTCAATGTTTATACCTACCAGTATCTTGATTTCTGAAATATCCCCCAGTTCATCCCTCAGTTTGAAATAGCCGGATGAACGGAAGAAACCGACAACAGCAAGAAACCTGTTGAATGTCGCCATCTCCTTGGCAATACCTTTCAGTTTGTCGAAAAGCGTATTGCCTATGCCGTTATTGAAGAATTTTGTACTCATCTGAATATGTTGGCAACCCTGCCAAGAGAATAATCTCTTGATAAGAGTTATAGTTAATATTGCAAAGATACGCATAATATTGCAAAATCTACGTTCCTTCCTCATTTATAATGGGATATGAAACGATTTTTGTATGAAATTGTTTAGCTGATATGCCTGTGCGAATTTGTTAATATGCTGATTTGCAGTATTCTGATTTTTGGAATATATCTCTTATCAAGAGATTCGGATTTACGCTA
The DNA here is from genome assembly GCA_939791845.1 of uncultured Mediterranea sp. Lineage (GTDB taxonomy): Bacteria > Bacteroidota > Bacteroidia > Bacteroidales > Bacteroidaceae > Bacteroides. The sequence goes on from CALNEX010000003.1 coordinate 35,013, forward strand.
AACAGATTTCACCAAAGAACTTCCTGCTATAAGTCTTTCAGGATAAGGCTGTTTGCCTTGTCCACCGCGCTGTTGTCCAACGATGCAAGATAGATGCGCGTTGTTTCCTCCGAATCGTGCCCCATGCCCTCACTTATGACTGAAAGAGGGATATTCTTGCTCTTGGCCACACTTGCCCAGCAATGCCTCGCGCAGTGCATGGTCAGCTGTATCTGCAGTCCTGCCAGACGGGCGACTTCTTTCAATGCCACGTTGATGCGGCTGATGGCGTTCCTGTATTGTGTCCGCTCATTGGCATGTAGTTATTGTACACGTAGTCGAAGATGTAGCCGATGGCGATGTTGTGTGGATTCAACGCCGACACGTTTACACCCATGCGCCCCATCGGGCGGTATTGTAACAATCTTACGTATAATAAAATCCCAGCAATCACATCGTGGCTTTCAAGGGAAATCCCTTGAAAAACATGTCAAAGCCCCTTGAAAAACATATCAAAGCCTCTTGAAAGTTCTATTTCCAGGCTGGAAATGTGTATTTCCAGGTTAGAAATACATATTTTCAGGTTAGAAATGTACATTTCCAGCCTGGAAATGAAGTTTTCTAGCTACATCGGCAGTTTTTTAGAGCAGATTTGACTGTTTTTTCACGTACTTTCCTCATTCTTTGCTGATGCAGAGAAGGGCGATATGGAAATCATCCCTCTTTGTCCCCGCATAGGAAGAATCTCTATTGATGCTGTCAAATTGTCCTTTATATGAATCGTTTTCCTGCATTTTTTGTCAGCCGACATCCCTTGGCAAGTCTTTTGCCGTCCGATAGTCGTATTTGATTATAACTATATTAGAAAGGAGAACGAGATATGAATTTCAACAACTTTACCATCAAGGCGCAAGAGGCGGTGCAAGAGGCCGTGAACCTGGTGCAAGCCAAGGGGCAGCAGGCCATCGAGCCCGTGCACTTGCTTGCCGGAGTGATGAAGGCGGGCGAGAACATCACCCGCTTCATCTTCCAGAAGCTGGGCATCAACGAGCAGCAAGTGTCGCTGGTGCTCGACCGTCAGATTGATTCGCTCCCCAAGGTGTCCGGCGCAGAGCCTTACCTGAGCCGCGAATCGAACGAAGTCTTCCAGAAGGCGATGGACTACTCCAAGCAGATGGGCGATGAGTTCGTTTCCATCGAACCCGTCCTGCTGGCCATCCTTAATGTGAAGAGCACGGCATCCTCCATCCTGAAAGACGCGGGGATGACGGAAAGTGAACTGCGCAAGGCCATCGAGGAATTGCGCAAGGGTGACAAGGTGACTTCCCAGTCGAGTGAGGACACCTACCAGGCCCTGGAGAAGTATGCCATCAACCTGAACGAAGCTGCAAGGAATGGCAAGCTCGACCCGGTCATCGGCCGTGACGAGGAAATCCGCCGGGTGCTGCAAATCCTGAGCCGCCGTACCAAGAACAACCCTATCCTGATAGGTGAGCCGGGTACGGGCAAGACCGCCATCGTCGAAGGATTGGCGCATCGAATTCTTCGCGGAGACGTGCCCGAAAATCTGAGGAACAAACAGGTGTATTCCTTGGACATGGGTGCGCTGGTGGCCGGTGCCAAGTATAAAGGCGAGTTCGAGGAGCGTCTGAAGGCCGTCATCAACGAGGTGAAGAAGTCCGAGGGGAACATCATCCTCTTCATCGATGAAATCCACACCTTGGTGGGTGCCGGCAAGGGTGAGGGAGCCATGGATGCAGCGAATATCCTGAAGCCTGCCTTGGCGCGCGGCGAACTGCGGAGCATCGGTGCCACCACGCTGGACGAGTATCAGAAGTACTTCGAGAAGGACAAGGCCCTGGAGCGTCGTTTCCAGGTGGTCATGGTCAACGAGCCGGACACGCTGAGCACTATCTCCATCCTGCGTGGCTTGAAGGAGCGGTATGAGAACCATCACCACGTGCGCATCAAGGACGATGCCATCATCGCCGCCGTGGAACTGAGCAACCGCTACATCACCGACCGTTTCCTGCCGGACAAGGCCATCGACCTGATGGACGAGGCCGCCGCCAAGCTCCGCATGGAGGTGGACTCCGTGCCCGAGGAACTGGACGAGATTACGCGTAAAATCAAGCAACTGGAGATTGAGCGCGAAGCCATCAAGCGGGAGAACGACACCGCCAAACTGGAGCAAATAGGCAAGGAACTCTCAGAGCTGAAAGAGCAGGAAAGCTCCTACAAGGCGAAATGGCAGAGCGAGAAGGCGCTGGTGAACAAAATCCAGCAGAACAAGGTGGAGATAGAGAACCTGAAGTTCGAAGCCGACAAGGCCGAGCGTGAGGGCGACTACGGACGGGTGGCCGAAATCCGCTACGGCAAACTCCAAGCCTTGAACAAGGAGATTGAGGAGACTCAGCAGAAGCTCCACCAGATGCAAGGCGACAAGGCCATGATCAAGGAGGAGGTGGATGCCGAGGACATTGCCGACGTGGTTTCCCGCTGGACGGGCATCCCCGTGAGCAAGATGCTGCAAAGCGAGCGCGAAAAGCTGCTCCATCTGGAAGACGAGCTGCACAAGCGGGTCATCGGGCAGGAGGAAGCCATCGAGGCCGTGGCCGATGCCGTGCGCCGCAGCCGTGCCGGATTGCAAGACCCCAAGCGGCCCATTGGTTCGTTCCTCTTCCTCGGCACTACGGGCGTCGGCAAGACGGAACTGGCCAAGGCATTGGCGGAGTTCCTCTTTGATGACGAGTCGATGATGACGCGTATTGACATGAGTGAGTATCAGGAGAAGCACACCGTGTCGCGACTGATAGGAGCGCCTCCCGGATACGTGGGTTATGATGAGGGCGGCCAGCTGACCGAGGCCGTAAGGCGCAAACCTTATTCGGTGGTCCTGTTCGACGAGATTGAGAAGGCTCACCCCGATGTGTTCAACATCCTCTTGCAGGTATTGGACGATGGCCGCCTGACCGACAACAAGGGTCGCACGGTGAACTTCAAGAACACCATCATCATCATGACCTCCAACATGGGCAGCCAGTACATCCAAAGCCAGATGGAGAAGCTGAACGGGTCGAACAAGGCTCAAATCATCGAGGAGACCAAGCGTGAGGTGATGAACATGCTGAAGAAGACCATCCGTCCGGAGTTCCTGAACCGTATCGACGAGACCATCATGTTCCTGCCGCTGACGGAGAAGGAAATCAAGCAGATTGTCAACCTGCAAATCGGCAACGTGCAGAAGATGCTGGCCGAGAACGGCGTGGAGTTGAAGCTGACCGAGGCCGCCACGGACTTCCTCACCAAGGTGGGTTACGACCCCGA
>CALNEX010000004.1 GCA_939791845.1 uncultured Mediterranea sp.
GGGGTGGAAACGCTGGTGATACTCCTGACGGTGGCCTGCGTGCCCCTTGCGCTGAAGTTGTTTGCCTGGGTGCTGGCCCGGCGGATTGACACGGCGGGGATAGACCGTGCGCTCCGGCTGTATGGGGTGTGGAGCACGGTGCGGGCCTTGCTGCTTTTCCTTCCGGCTTTGGCAGGATTCCTGGGCTACTACCTGCTGTTGAGCAACAAATGCCTGCTCTGCGGACTGATAGCTTTGGTGGCCATGCTGTTTTGCGTGCCCGGACAGAAACGTCTGCGCCATGAATTGCACATCGATCAAAGAGGGGAGGAGTAAGGATGGACGGGACTTATCTGCGTGGCGAGCACGTCTACCTTCGTGCCCTCGAGCCCGAGGACCTGGACTTCATCTACGAGGTGGAGAACCGGCCGGAGCATTGGGCGATGAGTGACTTCACCGTGCCCTACTCGCGCTTCTCCATCCGGCAGTACCTGCAAGAGAACCATAGCGACCTTTTCACGGACAAGCAACTCCGGCTGGTTATTGCCCTGTGCGGGGACGGCACGCCCGTGGGCACCATCGACCTCTTCAACTACCAACCCCTGCACGCCCATGCCGAGGTGGGCATCCTTGTCCGCAAGGAGCACCGGGGCAGGGGATATGCCCGCGAAGCCCTCGGCCTGCTCTGCGACTATGCCTTCGGCTTCCTGCATTTGCACCAGTTGGCGGCACGGGTGGTGACGGACAATGAGGTCAGCCTTCGCTTGTTCCGCTCGTGCGGTTTCAGCGAGTGCGGAGTGTTGTGCCAATGGTGGCGTGTGGATGGGGCGTACAAGGATGTGGCTGTGCTTCAGTGCCTGGGCGGATGAAAAAAAGTCCGGTGCTTGCCCTTGACGGGGCGGCACCGGACGTACACAATAAGCTGAGTGATATAGAATCTGTCACATGCCGCGCCTCCCGGCGCGGTTTTTGTGTTTATGTTCAGTTCTTGTCATTGTCTTCAGCCTGGAACTTGCGGCTCACCTTCAGCAGGTTGGTGGTGTAGGTCACCACGTTCTGGGCCTCCTGAATCATCGTGAGGTAGACCATGCTCACCTTGATGCTGCCGCTCTGGCCCTGGATGCGCTGCAGCTCCTCACGCTTCAGGTGGGAGAGTTGGGCGTTCAGGTCGTTGGCCCTGCGGACAAGGTCGTTCAGGTGGGCGTAGTCGTTGTCCTCCACGGCCTGGCGGCTGGACTGGAGCAGGTTGGTGATGTCCTCGCTGACGTCGCCGAACTCGCCCTTCTGGATGGCATCCAGCGGCTTGAAGTTGTTGTCGATGTGCTCCAGGCAAGGCTCGCAGAGGCGGCCGACGCTGTACACCAGCTCGCTGGCGAAGTCATTGCCCTGGAAGTAGTAGAGCCCCTTCTCCAGCACCGTGTTGTTGTCCAGGCGGGACATGGCCAGCGTGCCCGTGCGCTTCATCTGCTTGACGAGCTGCTTCTCGAATTTCACCGAGCCGTTCACCCGGCGCAGGCCGCGCAGGTTCTCGTGCAGGAAGGAGGTGACGGTGCGCTCGTAGTTCTCCTGGGCGAAGGCCAGCACCTTGGTCAGCTCCTCGCGGGTGTGTTGGCGCAGGAGGGTCAGCACCTCGGCGTTGTCCTGGCTCTGGAGCATCTGGCGGACGGTATCCTGGTTCTCTTGTTTCTTCTTGCGCTTCTTGAACATCATCTGGCTATGGATGAGCGAGTAGACGGCCACGCCTATCAGCGCGAGGATGGCCACGGCACCGCCGAAGTGGATGACCAGCGTCACGAAGAAGCAGATGGTGAACGCCGCGCCTGCCGTGATGAACCAGCCGCCGATGACGCTCAGCACGCCCGTGATGCGATACACCGCCGAGTCGCGGCCCCAGGCACGGTCGGCCAGCGAGGTACCCATGGACACCATGAACGTGACGTAGGTGGTGGACAGCGGAAGCTTCAGCGACGTGCCCAGCGCGATGAGCAGCGAGGACAGCACGAGGTTGACCGAAGCGCGCACGAGGTCGAACGCCGCGCCGTCTTCCAGCGTCAGCTCCTCCTTGCGGAAGCGGGTGTCCAGCCAGCGCTTGGTGCGCTCCGGCGTAATCTTGCTCAGGCCCGTGGCGATGCCCATGCTGTAGCGCACCAGGCGGCGGGCGATGGGCGTGGAGCCGAAGCCTTCCTCACCCTCGTCCTGGCGGGCCAGGGAGACTTCGGTCTGGATGACGTTGTGCGCCTTCTTGGACGTCCACAGGGCGTAGACCATCACACAACCGGCGGCCACGAGGAAGTACCACGGCGTCTGTGCCGAGCCCAGCAGCGAGCCCATCAGCCAGCCGTCCGTGCCGGCAGCCTGGCCGTTGGCCATGTAGTCCGTGTAGGCGTCATAGCCCGCCAGGGGCACACCGATGAAGTTCACCAGGTCGTTGCCCGCGAAGGCCAGGGCCAGGGCAAAGGTGCCCATCATCACCACAATCTTGAAGACGTTCACCCGCAGCCAGTGCAGGATTTGCATCAGGATGGTGAAGAACACGAAGAGGCTTATCAGGATGGTGAAGGAGTGTACATGCACCCAGTCTTTCACTTCGGCCGTCATCAGCGTGCTGTCCTTCAGGCCCTTGATGAGCATGAAGTAGATGATGCTCGTGGCCGCCACGCCGCCGAAGAGGGCGATGCTGTACTTCAGGTGTTTCTTGTAATTATAGGTGAAGATGACGCGCGCCAGATATTGCACCAGCATGCCGAAGAAGAACGCGATGGCCACCGACACGAATATCGCCATGATGACCTGCAGGGCCTTGTCCGTGTTGATGAGCTGGCCCATGGAATACTCGCCGTCGCCCATCGTCTTCACCAGCGCCAGGGCGAACGTGCCGCCCAGCAGCTCGAACACCATCGAGACCGTGGTGGATGTGGGCAGGCCCATCGTGTTGAACACGTCCAGCAGCACCACGTCCGTCAGCATCACGGCCAGGAGGATGCACATCAGCTCGTCGAAGTAGAAGAACTGCGGCTGGTAGATGCCATGCCGCGCAATGTCCATCATGCCGTTGCTGAGCGACGCGCCGATGAAGACGCCGATGCTGGCCAGCACCAGCATGGTCCGGAACGATGCCGCCTTGGAGCCGACGGACGAATTGAGGAAGTTCACCGCATCGTTGGCCACGCCCACCAGCAGGTCGAACACCGCAAGGACGGCGAGGAAGAGCACGATGCACAAATACATTGTTTCCATAACTGTAGAGTAATATTAATAATGTGTGATTCTATATCTTTGCTTTACGCCTGCAAAGGTCGGGAACGCGTGTTACAAGGCGTTGACACACGTGTTACAAACGTGTTACAAAACGGGGGCGGCGCGCTGGTTTGTGAAAGGGAAAGCGTATCTTTGCACCCGCTACAATCATCAATCCACATGCTTATGACCCACATTGGACTCCTCTCTGACACCCACGGCTGCTGGGACGACCGCTACCTGCGCTACTTCGAGCCGTGCGACGAAATCTGGCACGCCGGAGACATCGGCTCACCCGAGGTGGCCGACCGCCTCGCCGCCTTCCGCCCCCTGCGCGCCGTCTACGGCAACATCGACGGCCAGGAACTGCGCCGACGCTTCCCGCAGACCCTCCGCTTCACCGTGGACGGCGCGGAGGTGCTGATGAAGCACATCGGCGGATACCCCGGCCGCTACGACCCGTCCATCGCCGGCAGCATCCTGGCCCGTCCGCCGCGGCTCTTCGTCAGCGGCCACTCGCACATCCTCAAGGTGAAGTACGACCGCACCCTGGGGCTGCTGCACATCAACCCCGGGGCCGCCGGCAAGCAGGGCTGGCACAAGACGCGCACGCTGGTGCGCTTCTGCATCGACGCGGGCACGTTCAGCGGCCTGGAGGTCATCGAGCTGGCGGACAAGTAGGTTTCCCGTGAAATAATCCCCGCATGTCTTGGCGAATCACGGGGATTTGTCTATCTTTGCCACAGAAATAGACGTACGTGTATGGCAATGTTACATGTACGTGTAAGGCAGGGTTACACGTACGTCTATGTATATGTTACACGTACATGTGATTATGTCTCACATCCATATCTCATAGCCCATGGCAAAGTATCAACTGAACCAGATGCGCAACCGCCTGAACCCGGACAAGGACGGCCTGTGGCATGCCACGCCCGCCCCTGCGCAGAAATTCGACACGGACGACCTGTGCCGCCTGGCCTCGCGGCACACCACGCTGGCCCCCTTCGAGGTGCGCGCCGTGCTGGACCTCGTCAGCGACTTCGTGCCCCAAGCCCTGGCCGAGGGCAGGGTGGTGCAGCTGGGCGGCCTGGGGTCGCTGCGGCTGGAGTATGGCAGCGAGGGCGTGCGCGAGCCCGAGGACTTCCACCCGCGCCTCATGCGCCCCGCCCGCGTGGTGTTCCGCCCCTCCAGGCAGCTGATGCAAGAGGTGCGGGCGGCCCTCTTCTACGAGCCGGGCGGCATCGTGGCCGAGGGCACGGCCTTCGCCAGCGTGGAGTCCTACCGCCGCTGGCAGGCCGGGCGGCAGGAGGGGGCGGGCGGGGAGCCGTGAATCTTTCGGGCGAAAAGTTTGGCCATGTCCGCGCTTTTTCCCATCTTTGCAGCCGTGAATAAGTGCGAGAGCCGTGGGGCGTCGTCCTCCTTCTTATTTTATTCCGCCTGAGTAAGCCGTTTTACCCATTAACTAATAGGAACAAGATATGAAAGGAATTATTCTTGCCGGTGGCAGCGCCACCCGCCTCTATCCCCTCAGCAAGGCCATCTCCAAGCAGATCATGCCCGTCTACGACAAGCCGATGATTTACTACCCCCTGTCCACGCTGATGCTGGCCGGCATCCGCGAGGTGCTCGTCATCTCCACGCCCAGGGACCTGCCCATGTTCCGCGAACTGCTGGGCACGGGCGAGGAGCTGGGCATGAAGTTCTCCTACAAGGTGCAGGAGAAGCCCAACGGGCTGGCTCAGGCCTTCGTGCTGGGCGCGGACTTCCTGGAGGGGGGGCCGGGTTGCCTCATCCTGGGCGACAACCTGTTCTACGGGCAGGGATTCAGCGCCATGCTGCGCCGCGCCGCCTCCGTGGAGCAGGGCGCCTGCATCTTCGGCTACTACGTGAAGGACCCGCGTGCCTACGGGGTGGTGGAGTTCGATGCCACGGGCCGGGTGGTGTCCCTGGAGGAGAAGCCCGCGCAGCCGCGTAGCAACTACGCCGTGCCCGGCCTCTACTTCTACGACCACACCGTCACCGAGAAGGCGTTGGCACTGAAGCCTTCCGCCCGCGGCGAGTATGAAATCACCGACCTCAACCGCCTCTACCTGGAGGAGGGCACGCTGAAGGTCGAGCTGTTCGGCCGCGGCTTCGCCTGGCTGGACACGGGCAACTGCGACAGCCTGCTGGAGGCCTCCAACTTCGTGGCCACCATCCAGAACCGCCAGGGGTTCCGCGTCTCCTGCATCGAGGAAATCGCGTGGCGCAAGGGCTGGATAGACGTGGACCAGCTGCACCGCCTGGGCGAGCAGATGGGCAAGACGGAGTACGGGCAGTATCTGATGGAACTGGCGGACTCGCACCGGTGAACCATTAATCATTGACCATTAACCATTTATCATTATATGAAGACCTATCTCGTAACCGGCGCCGCCGGATTCATCGGCGCCAACTACATCAAGTACATCCTGCGGATACACGAGCATATCCGCGTGGTCATCCTCGATGCCCTGACCTATGCGGGCAACCTCGGCACCATCGCCGGGGACATCGACAATGACCGCTGCATCTTCGTCAAGGGCGACATCTGCGACCGCAAGCTGGTGGACGACCTCTTCGGCCAATATAAGTTCGACTATGTGGTGAACTTCGCTGCCGAGAGCCACGTGGACCGCAGCATCGAGAATCCCCAGCTCTTCCTCATTACCAACATCCTGGGTACGCAGAATCTGCTGGATGCCGCCCGCCGCGCGTGGGTCATGGGCAAGGACGAGACCGGCTATCCCGTGTGGCGCGAAGGCGTCCGCTATCATCAGGTCAGCACCGACGAGGTCTATGGCTCGCTGGGCGACGAGGGCTACTTCACGGAGCAGACGCCCCTCTGCCCGCACAGCCCCTACAGTGCCTCGAAGACCAGTGCGGACCTGTTCGTGATGGCTTACCACGACACGTATCACATGCCGGTCAGCATCACCCGCTGCTCGAACAATTACGGGCCTTACCACTTCCCGGAGAAGCTCATCCCGCTCATCATCAAGAACATCCTGGAGGGCAAGAAGCTGCCTGTCTACGGCAACGGCTCGAACGTGCGCGACTGGCTCTATGTGGAGGACCACTGCAAGGCCATCGACCTCGTGGTGCGCGAAGGCAAGGCTGGTGAGGTCTACAACGTCGGCGGGCACAACGAGAAGACCAACCTGGAAATCGTGAAGCTGACCATCGCCACCATCCACCGCCTGATGGAGTCGCATCCCGAATACCGCCAGGTGCTGAAGAAGAAGGAAACGGGTGCCGATGGCGAGATTGACATCAGCTGGATCAACGAGGACCTCATCACCTTTGTCAAGGACCGTCTGGGGCACGACCAGCGTTATGCCATCGACCCCACCAAGATCCGCGAGGAGCTGGGCTGGTATCCGGAGACCACGTTCGAGGTGGGCATCGTCCGCACCATCGAGTGGTACCTCAACCACCAGGACTGGGTGGAAGAGGTGACCAGCGGCGACTATCAGAAGTACTATGAGCGGATGTACGGCAACCGCTAACAGAGCGCCACGCTCAGCATGATGCCGATGAACAGCATATTGCGCGAAGTCTCGCCCAGTATGCTGTTCAGTTTTTCCCCGCTGCGGATGATGCACATCCTGCGCCACGTCAGGAGGTGGAGGTAGAAGTAGACGCACGGTGCCCAGATGAACTCCATCCACGTCAGGCGTCCGCTGAAGACGAACCACGTGCAGAGCAGCACCGCCGCGATGCCCAGTGCCAGGTAGGCCTGCCGTCCGAAGCGTGGGCCGAAGCGTGCCACGAGGGTTCGCTTCCCGCTTATCTTGTCCTGCTCCACGTCGCGGTAGTTGTTGACCATCAGCAGCGTGTCAATCACCAGTCCCGCCACCAGCGAGAGCACCAGCACATCCGCATTCAGCATCCCCGTCTGTACATAATACGTTCCTCCCACAGGCACGAACCCGAAGAACAGCAGCACCAGCACGTCGCCCCATCCCCGGTAGGACAAATAAGTCGTATAGAGGAAGGCGAAGAGGATGCACGTCACGCCCACGGCAATCAGTTCCCAGCCCCCTTGCGGCAGTTTTCCCCACGAAAGCCAAAGAAGTCCCAGCCCGCACAGGCAGGCGATGAGCAGTGTCACCCCGATGCCCATGCGCATGGCCCGGGGCGTGATCCAGCCCTCGGCGCAGGCACGGCGGGGCCCCAGGCGGTCGTCGCGGTCCGTGCCTTTCTGGTAGTCATACAAGTCGTTGATGAAGTTGGCCGCTATCTGCATCGTGCAGGCGAAGAGCAGGCACAGCACGGCATGCGGCGGCTGGAAGGCCCCGTCGGAGAAAGCCAGTCCGCTGCCCAGCAGCACGGGGATGAGGGCGGCCGTCAGCGTCTTGGGGCGTGCCGCCAGGAGCCAGGCATAGGCGGAGTTTTTTCGAATTTCTTTCATATCTGTTTCCTATTTAAGAAGTAATTCATCCATTGTCCTTCGTTATCTCTCCCGCCAAATCCGAGTCCATCAGCCGGCGCACTTCGGGCAGGGCAAGGCCGTGGCCCAGGAGGAACATCAGCTTGGTGACGGCGCATTCCGGGGTGCTGTCATAGCCGCTGATGACGCCCGCCTGGAGCAGTTGGAGGCCGGTCTCGTAGCGGCGCATCTCCACAGCACCGCTGGGGCATTGGGTGATGTTGACGATGGTGATGCCGCGCTCGGTGGCTTCCTTCAGTTGCAGGATGAACCATTCCTTCTGTGGGGCGTTGCCCGAGCCGTAGGTCTTCAGCACCACCGCCTTCAGGCCGGGGACGTGGAGGACGGAGTTGATGATGCTCTCCTGGATGCCGGGGAATAGGGTGAGCATCACCACATTGGTGTCGAACAGGTAGTGGGGCTTCATCGGACGGGTGGGGTCGGGTCGGCGGATGAGGTGCTCGTTGTAGCGGATGTGGATGCCCGCCTTGGCCAGCGAGGGGTAGTTGAAGGAGCGGAAGGCGTTGAAGTTCTCGGCATTGATTTTGGTGGTGCGGTTGCCGCGCATCAGTTCGTTTTCGAAGAAGATGCAGACTTCGGGCACCATGGGCGAGCCGTCCGGGCGGCGTGCGGCGGCAATCTCGATGGCGGTGATGAGGTTTTCCTTGCCGTCCGTGCGCAGGGTGCCGATGGGCAGTTGGGAGCCGGTCAGGATGACGGGCTTGCCCAGGTTCTCCAGCATGAAGCTCAGGGCGGAGGCGGTATAGGCCATGGTGTCCGTGCCGTGCAGGATGACGAAGCCGTCGAAGCGGTCGTAATTATAATGGATGATTTTGACTATCTTGGCCCACAGGGACGGTTCCATGTCCGACGAATCGATGGGCGGGTCGAACTGGTAGGAGCAGATGTTGTAGTTGAACCGCCGAAGTTCGGGCACGTGGCGGAGCAGGTGGTCGAAGTCGAAATTCTCCAATGCACCCGTCTCCGGATTCTCAATCATGCCGATGGTTCCGCCCGTATAGATGAGGAGGACGGAGGGATAGTCTTTTGTCATATTTTCCAAGAATTGCTGTTTTTCGGTCGCAAATGTAAGAAAAAAAGGCGAGATACCCTGTATATCCGAGCTTATTTCATGGCAGATGCATCAAAAGACAGGGGAAGAAGCCCGCTGACGCCCTGGATTTCGTAAATCCCCCCGGTGCCATGGAGCAGGATGCGCATCGGGTGGTGGTGGCGCTTCTCCGTCTCCAGCATCACCTGGCGGCACGCACCGCAGGGCGGGATGGGGGAGGAGAGGAATTCGCCCCGTTCATTCCTTGCGGCAATGGCCAGTGTGTCAACGGGTTGGTCAGGATAGCGGGAATTGGCATAGAAGAGAGTGGTGCGCTCGGCGCACAGTCCTGACGGAGAGGCGGCATTCTCCTGGTTGCTTCCCGAAACAATGGTGCCGTCAATGAGGCGCAAAGCCGCCCCCACTGCAAAACGGGAGTAGGGGGAATAGCTGCGCCGGGTGGCCTCGCAGGCGGTGTCGATGAGTTGGCGGTCGGCTTCGTCCAGCTCTTCGTAGGTGAAGATGCGGATGGGGATGGTGATGGTCAGTTCTTTCATGGGTAATAATCACTTGGTTTGAGGCACAAATGTAGGAAAATCATGGAAATAATGGTGTCCGGGTGCTCTAATAAATGTAAAAGGATTGTTTTTCTCGATTCTTTTGCAGACTTTTGCGGGGAAAAAGGGAATTTATGAAACAGACCATCCGTATAGCCGCTTTACTTTTCTTCTTCCTGGCTTTCGTCGGGATGCAGGCCTCTGCCCAGCGCAGGAACACCTTATATAATAAGTATATCAAGGAATATGCCCCCCTGGCCGTGGAGCAGATGGAGAGGCATAAGATACCGGCCAGCATCACCTTGGCCCAGGGCCTGCTGGAGAGCGGGGCGGGACGCAGCGTGCTGGCCCGCAAGAGCAACAACCACTTCGGCATCAAGTGCCACGGATGGACGGGGCGCAAGGTCTACCATGACGATGATGCCAAAGGTGAGTGCTTCCGGGCGTATAAAAAGGTGGAAGATTCCTACGAGGACCACTCCAAGTTCCTGAAGGGCGGCAAGCGTTATGCTTTCCTCTTCGAGCTGAAGATAACGGACTACAAGGGCTGGGCCAAGGGCCTGAAGAAGGCCGGTTATGCCACCGACCGCTCCTATGCCAACCGCCTCATCACCATCATCGAGGACTACGAACTGTACAAGTATGACAACAAAGGCATGAGCAAGCGTGAGGCACGCCGCTGGCAGAAATTGCTGAAGAAGAAGCCCTGGCTGGCCAATCCGCACCAGACTTACCTGGCCAACGGCTTGGTGTATATCATTGCGCGGGACGGGGACACCTTCCGCCTGCTGGGAGGCGAGTTCGATGTGAGCTGGAAGAAGCTGGTGAAATACAACGACCTGCACGAGGAGTACACCCTGGAGGCCGGCGATATCATCTACTTGAAGAAGAAGAACAAGAAGGCACAGAAGCCCTACAAGGAATACATCGTGCGCGACGGCGACTCCATGCACTCCATCTCGCAGAAATTCGGCATTCGCCTGAAGAACCTTTACAAGATGAACAAGCTGGACGGGGACTACGTGCCCGAGGTGGGTGACAAATTGAAATTGCGCTGATGTTTTTCCGAAACTTTTTGCCTTTGGATTGACAATATGTCAAAAGAATGCCCTATATTTGCACTTGTGCAAGTCAGCACACAATAGAAACATTGTAATACCGAGTAATACCGAAATCGACATGAAAAAGGAAATCAAATTCAGCCTCGTCTATCGTGACATGTGGCAATCGTCCGGCAAGTACCAGCCCCGGGTGGACCAATTGGTGCGCATCGCCCCGCTCATCATCGAGATGGGTTGCTTCGCGCGGGTGGAGACCAACGGCGGCGCCTTCGAGCAGGTGAACTTGCTCTATGGCGAGAATCCCAACAAGGCCGTGCGTGCCTTCACCAAGCCTTTCCACGAGGCGGGCATACAGACCCACATGCTGGACCGCGGACTGAACGCCCTCCGCATGTATCCCGTCCCCGCCGACGTGCGCCGCCTGATGTACAAGGTGAAGCACGCGCAGGGCGTGGACATCACCCGCATCTTCTGCGGCCTGAACGAGACGCGCAACATCATCCCCTCCATCAAGTATGCCCTCGAGGCAGGGATGATTCCCCAAGCCACGCTCTGCATCACCTATTCGCCCGTGCACACGGTGGATTATTACGCCAACATAGCCGACCAGCTGATAGCCGCCGGGGCGCCGGAAATCTGCCTGAAGGACATGGCCGGCATCGGACGCCCCGCCATGCTGGGCCGCCTGGTGAAGCGCATCAAGGAGAAGCATCCCGACGTGCTCATCCAGTACCACGGGCACAGCGGTCCCGGCCTCTCGATGGCTTCCATCCTGGAAGTGTGTGAGAACGGTGCGGACATCATCGACGTGGCCATGGAGCCGATGTCGTGGGGCAAGGTGCACCCGGACGTCATCTCCGTGCAGGCCATGCTGAAGGATGCCGGCTTCCAGGTGCCCGATATCAACATGAAGGCCTACATGAAGGCCCGTGCCATGACGCAGTCGTTCATCGATGACTTCCTGGGCTACTTCATGGACCCCACCAACAAGCACATGTCTTCCCTCCTGCTGAAGTGCGGCCTGCCTGGCGGCATGATGGGCTCCATGATGGCCGACTTGAAGGGCGTTCACTCCGGCATCAATATGATACTGAAGAGCAAGAACCAGCCCGAGCTGAGCCTGGACGACCTGCTCGTGATGCTCTTCGACGAAGTGGAGTATGTATGGCCCAAGCTGGGTTATCCTCCCTTGGTGACGCCCTTCAGTCAGTATGTCAAGAACGTGGCCCTGATGAACCTGATGCAGCAGGTGAAGGGCGAGGAACGTTGGACGATGATAGACAACCACACGTGGGACATGATTCTCGGCAAGAGCGGACGCCTCCCCGGCCCGTTGGCACCCGAAATCGTGGAGCTGGCCAAGGCGAAAGGCTACGAGTTCACCGATGCCGACCCGCAGCAGAACTATCCCGACGCACTGGATACGTACCGCAAGGAGATGGATGACAACGGCTGGGACTACGGCCCCGACGACGAGGAACTCTTCGAGCTGGCCATGCACGACCGCCAATACCGCGACTACAAGTCCGGCGTGGCCAAGAAGCGCTTCGAGGAAGAGTTGCAACGTGCCAAGGACGCCTCCCTGGCCAAGGGCGGCCTCTCCGAGGAGGAAATCAGGAAGCTGAAGCGTGCCAAGGCCGACCCCGTCATCGCGCCCTCCAAGGGACAGGTGTTGTGGGAAGTGTCGGTGGAAGGGCCTTCTTCCGCCCCGTTCATCGGTCGCAAGTACCAGCACGACGAGGTGTTCTGCTACATCTCCACGCCGTGGGGCGAATATGAGCCAGTACTGACGGGCTTCACCGGCCGTGTCGTGGAAGTCTGCGCCAAGCAGGGCGATGTGGTCAACAAGGGCGATGTCATTGCCTACGTGGAGCGGAGTGACATCTTCGCGTGACGGATGGCCCGTGCAATTGACAATAAAGAAGCACAAGGAGGCGGGCGGGAGGCAATCCCGGTCCGCCTCCTTCTTTATGAACTGATGTGAAAGGAAACGACAAGATGGCGGGTTCCGAGAAATCGAAGACAGAGTGGGAAAATTCATACATTTTAAGGCGAATTTCCTACGCTCTATTTCCCGACGCATATTTTATAACTATCATAATATCAATATATTACAATCTATGCACAAGAAACAAGGAACAAAATAGAAACAAAAGACAACCTTTCCAACATATATGGCTAAAATGCAAGACCGGTCTTTTGCCGTGCGAGCCATTCTATTTATATCTTCCGTTACAACTCTAATCCATGGTCATAAGATTTTATGTCAGGTTGTCGTCTCAATTTTGCGGGCTTTCAGGCAACATCACCACACCTTCTTTCTTCTTTCCATCCATCTTTACCACCGCCGGACGTTCAAAGCGGACGTGGCGCAGGTATTTCGTCTCTTGTACGGCGGGCAGGGCATTCAGATAATCCTGGTTGTAGAGCCCGTCGTTCATATAGGCATTGATGGTGAAGTAGCCCACGCCAAAGGAAGTCAGGTTCTGGAAGAAGTGCGTGCCTTGGCTGGGGTCCACGCGGTAGTTGGTCAGGCCGGCCTCCACAATGACACGGGCGGCGGAGATGTGCGGCCACTTCACCGGGATGCCCAGCCAGGGGTCACTGCTGCCCCAACGCCCCGGACCGATGAGGATGTAGTGGCGCTTCATGTCGAGGAAATGCTGGTTCCACCGTTCTATCTCACGGGCTATCTCGGGATTGCGCGAGGCACTGTAATCTTGTGTCTTGACGTAGACCACATCCTGAATGTCGTCTTGGATGCCGTGGCCCAAGGAGTTGTTGGAACGCAGCAGCAAGCGATCGTCGGGAATGAGGCCGAGGTCTTCGTCCAACATCTCCTTGCTGTCCACGATGGGGCGTATCTGCAAGAGATAGAATGTGCCGGTCTTGTCCTTCTCACGGCTCATGTTGGCGGCAAACTCAATCTCCACGGGGCGGCGCATTTCTTCCTGTCCGTATTTCAAGGCCAGCTGGAGGATACGGGCCAAGGGGAAGACATCGTGTTGCAGGATGTTGGCAAAGGTGATGACCTTGCGTCCGCCGGGATAAAGCCCGTCGCGGATAATCTGGTCATAGGGATCGTAGGTGGAGGCAATGTAGTTCAGCGAGCCGTCTTTCTCCGCTTCCTTGACGGGAAGTTTCAGCAGGTTGAAACCATCATCGATGGAGAAATCATGTCCGGCATTGCTCAGGTCGAGGGCGTAGAAACGGGTCTGCGTCTCGCGCAAGGCCATTTCCAGTTCGCTGGTCTGAAGCACCTGGTTGGGGTGGTAGGGAGAAAAACGCAGGGTCATGCCGCCGTCCACAATGTATTTGCCCAAGCCCAACGCCAGGTTGACGATGCCTTCCTCGGCCCGTTCATCACCGATGGGGTAGTAGTTGAGTGAACGCGCCACGCCGGCCATGGAGGGATAGTAGCGGTCCCTGTACTGGTTGCCCACCACCTGCTGGAGTATGACGGCCATCTTCTCCTGGTCGATGACATTGCTGGTGGCCTGCATGTAGGCCTTGGAATCACGGAAGAACACCGAGGCATATACGCCCTTGATGGCATCGGACAACATCCGCAGCATTTCGTATTTGTCATCCAGGTAAGGTATCATATAAGTATTGTAGATGCCGGCGAAAGGCTGGTAGTGGGAGTCTTCCAGCAACGAGGAGGAGCGGATGGCAATGGGCGACTTCACCACGTCGAAGAAGGTGAAGAAGTCCTCCACCAGCCGGTCGGGCAACTTGGCTTTCAGGAAGTAACGCAGGATGAGGTCATCGTCCGCATCGCTCAAAGCCACCTGATAGAGGTTGTTGGAATCCATAAACTCATCGAACACGTCCGTGCAGAGCACCACAGTTTTGGGGATAGCCACCCGTGCATTCTCAAACTCTTCAAAGTCCGGATGATGCTTCACTAGGTTGTCTATGAAGGCCAGTCCACGTCCCTTGCCGCCCAAGGAGCCGTCGCCGATGCGTGCGAAGTTGGAGTAAAGGTCGAAGCGGTCGCGCTTGAAGACGGCCACCACACCTTGGTTCTTCATCTTGCGGTACTTCACGATGGCCTCGAAAATAAGACGCCGGTGGGCATCCACGTCCTGAAGGCTGTTCCAAGTGATGGGTTTCAGGAACTCGGCTATGGGGAACATGGCGCGCGAGTAGAGCCAACGGCTGACGTGGTTGTGGCTGATGTGGTAGAGGAACGACTCCGCAGGCACGGCAAAGAGGATGTTCTGCAATTCCTTCAGGTTCTTGACCCGTGCGATTTCCTCGCCTGTTTCCGGATTGCGGAAGATGAAGTCGCCGAAGCCGAAGTTCTGCACCACCGTGCGCCGCAGGTCCACGTCCATCTTCTTCGAGTTCTTGTCTATGAAGGCGGCCCCGTATTTGGTGGCGTATGCGGCGTTTTCCGATTCGCTGGACTGGATGATGACAGGCACGAAAGGGTCCTCCTTGCGGATGGCGGCACAGAGTTTGATGCCGCTCAGCCCGTCCTTCGACCCGCCTTCCGACTTGGGAAAACGCACGTCGGTGATGACTCCCAGCAGGTTGTTCTTGTATTTTTCATAGATGCCGTATGCCTCGTCGTAGGTACGTGCCAGGACTATCTTGGGACGTCCTCTCATGCGCAAGGTGCGTTGGTGGGCATTCAGGGCCTCGGTACTGAATTCCTGGCTCTGCTGGAGGACAAACTTGTAGAGATTGGGCAGGACGGAGGAGTAGAAACGCACTTCGTCCTCCACCAGCAGGATGACCTGCACGCCCACCTGGTTGACATCGTGCTCCAGGTTCATCTTGTCCTCGATCAGCTTGATGATGGACACCAACAGGTCGGTATTGCCCAGCCAGCAAAAGACGTATTCAAAGGCACTGAGGTCCTCATTGGCCATACGTTCGCTCACCCCGTGGCTGAAGGGAGTGAGGATGACGATAGGGATATGAGGATAGTCCTGCTTGATGCGCCGGGCGGTGTCGAAGATTTCCGTCTCTCCCGTGCCGGGCATGCAGATGACCAAATCATAAGAAAGCGAGGCCAGTTGTCCCAGCGCTTCGTCGCAAGTAGTGGCCTGGGTGAAGCGAGGAGGGGAGCTGAGGGAGAGGGAAGCGTATTCATTGAATATCTTCTCGTCGATGCGCCCGTCGTCTTCCAGCATGAAGGCGTCGTAAGGATTGGCCACCAGCAGCACATTGAAGATGCGGCGCTTCATCAGGTCGGCAAACTGGGTATCCTTGAAGTAGAGTTGGTTGAGTTTGAATTTGCTTAGCATACGGATGGATGTTTAAACTTTTGTCTTTAATAATTCTTCCAGACGCAATACCTCGTCGCGCCATTGGGCGGCTTCGATGAAGTCCAGCTTGCGGGCCGCTTCCTGCATCAGTTTGCGGGTGCGTGCGATGCTCTTCTCCAGTTGTTCGCGGTTCATGTATTGCATGATGGGGTCTGCGGCCACTTGGGCAACCGATTCTTGCTCCATGTAAGGACGTGGCTCCTTCCGCGAAGTCGACAAGTTGCCTTTGGCTGTCTCCGAAGCCGGTGCGACCTGTGCAAAGGGACTGATACTCTTGCCCTTTTCGATGGGGCGGGGAGTGATGTGGTGTTCGGCATTGTAGCGCAACTGCTTTTCACGCCGGCGATTGGTCTCCTCGATGGTTTGGCGCATACTGTCCGTGATGCGGTCCGCATACATGATGACGCGTCCGTTCACATTGCGGGCCGCACGTCCGGCGGTTTGTGTCAGGGAGCGGTGCGAGCGCAGGAAACCTTCCTTGTCCGCATCCAGTATGGCCACGAGCGACACTTCCGGGAGGTCCAAGCCTTCACGGAGCAGGTTGACGCCGACCAGCACGTCATAGTTGCCTTCGCGCAAGTCGGCCATGATTTGTATGCGCTCCATGGTCTCCACGTCACTGTGAATGTAATTGCATTTCACGTTGTGGCTCAGCAGGTATTCCGTCAGCTCCTCGGCCATGCGTTTGGTCAGGGTGGTCACCAAGGTTCGTTCGCCACGCTCGATGCGTACTTGTATTTCCTCCATCAGGTCGTCTATCTGGTTTTGGCTGGGCCGTACTTCGATGACGGGGTCCAACAGGCCTGTGGGGCGGATGACCTGCTCGACGATGATGCCTTCGGACTTGTTCAGCTCGTAATCCGCCGGGGTGGCGCTCACGTAGATGACCTGCTTCACCATCTGCTCGAACTCCTCGAACTTGAGGGGACGGTTGTCGAAGGCCGCGGGCAGGCGGAAGCCGTAATCCACCAAGTTGACCTTGCGGGCGCGGTCGCCTCCATACATGGCCCTTATCTGGGGAATGCTGACGTGGCTCTCGTCTATGATGGTCAGGAAATCGTCCGGGAAGAAGTCCAACAGGCAATAGGGGCGTGTGCCCGGGGCGCGGTTGTCGAAATAGCGCGAATAGTTCTCGATGCCCACGCAGTGTCCCAGTTCACGCAGCATCTCCATGTCGTAGGTCACCCGTTCCTGCAACCGCTTGGCCTCCAGCATCTGTCCCTGTTGCTCGAACCATTCCACCTGCTCGCGCAGGTCATCCTTAATCTGGTGGATGGCTTTCAGGGTGCTTTCCTTGGTGGTCATGAAGAGGTTGGCCGGGTATATCTTGTATTCGTCCACTTGTGAGAGGGTCACGCCCGTCATCGGGTCCACTTCTTCTATGGAGTCCACCTCGTCTCCCCAAAACACCACCCGCACGAGGGTGTCGGCGTAGGCCAGCCAGATGTCCACCGTGTCTCCCTTCACGCGGAAGCAGCCGCGGTTCAGCTCCATGTCATTGCGCACATAGAGGCTCTCCACCAATTGTCTGAGAAAGACGTTGCGAACGAGAGACTTTCCCTGTGTCACTTCAATGACATTCTCATAGAAGTCTGCAGGATTGCCCATGCCGTAGATGCACGACACGGAGGAGACCACCACCACGTCATTGCGGCCGGACAGCAACGAGGAGAGGGCAGCCAGGCGTAGCTTGTCTATCTCGTCGTTGATGGCAAGGTCCTTCTCGATGTAGGTGTCCGTGGAAGGCACATAGGCTTCGGGCTGGTAATAATCATAATAAGAAACGTAATACTCCACGGCATTCTTCGGGAAGAATCCCTTGAACTCGCTATAGAGCTGGGCGGCCAACGTCTTGTTGTGGCTCAGGATGAGCGTTGGCTTGTTGAGGTTGGCCACCACGTTGGCCATGGTGAAGGTCTTTCCGGAGCCGGTCACGCCCAGCAAGGTCTGTGCGGGGAGGCCTTCGCGAAGGCCTTCCGTCAGCTGGGCAATGGCTTCCGGCTGGTCGCCAGTGGGCTTATAATCGGATGTCAGTTCAAACTTATTCATAAATTCACGTAAAACCACGGCAATATTCGGCAAAATCTTTGATATAAGCAAAAAAATCACTTACTTTGCGGTGATACTTTTACTATAAACCCATTTATCAATACAACGAAAGACATGATTTGGAATGAAAACATTGAGTGCATGGATCGCGAAAGCCTTCGCAAAATCCAAAGCATCCGCCTCAAGAAGACCGTGGAGCGTGTCTATCACGACACCCCTTTCTATCGCAAGAAAATGCAGGAACTGGGCATCACCCCGGACGACATCAACAGCATCGACGACATCGTCAAGCTGCCTTTCACCACGAAATATGATTTGCGCGACAATTATCCGTTCGGTCTTTGCGCCGTGCCGATGAGCCAGATTGTGCGCATTCACGCCTCTTCCGGGACGACGGGCAAGCCCACCGTGGTGGGATACACCCGCAAGGACCTCTCGGTATGGGCCGAGTGCATCTCCCGCGCCTTCACGGCCTATGGGGCGGACAAGTCCGACATCTTCCAGGTGTCCTACGGCTACGGCCTGTTCACCGGCGGGCTGGGCGCACATGCCGGAGCAGAGAATATCGGTGCTTCGGTCATCCCCATGTCCAGCGGAAACACCGCCAAGCAAATCACCCTGATGCACGACTTCGGTGCCACGGCCTTGTGCTGCACGCCCTCGTATGCGCTCTACCTGGCCGATGCCATCGCCGATTCCGGCCTGCCACGCGAAGAGTTCAAACTGAGAATCGGAGCGTTCGGGGCGGAACCGTGGACGGAAAGCATGCGGCGTGACCTTGAAGCCAAGTTGGGCATCAAGGCATACGACATATACGGCCTGAGCGAAGTGGCCGGCCCCGGCGTAGGCTATGAATGCGAATGCCAGGATGGCACCCATCTGAATGAGGACCATTACTTTCCTGAAATAGTGGATCCTGTCACGCTGGAGCCGATGGCACCTGGCGAGACGGGCGAACTGGTCTTCACCCACCTGACCAAGGAAGGCATGCCCCTGTTGCGCTACCGCACCAAGGACCTGACAGCCCTGCACTACGACAAGTGTCCGTGCGGGCGCACGCTGGTACGTATGGACCGCATCCTGGGCAGAAGCGACGACATGCTCATCATCCGCGGTGTCAACGTCTTCCCCACGCAGATAGAATCCGTCATATTGGAAATGCCCGAGTTCGAACCGCACTACCTCCTCGTGGTGGACCGTGTGAACAATACGGACACGATGGAACTTCAGGTGGAAGTACGCCCGGAATTCTATTCCGATGAAATCAACAAGATGGTGGCCATGAAGGCCAAACTCGCCGCCCGCCTGCAAAGCGTGCTGGGCCTGAGCGTCAATGTCCGCTTGGTAGAGCCCCGCACCATTGAAAGAAGCACGGGCAAGGCAAAACGTGTAATTGACAACCGAAAACTGAAATAATATCATGGTAGCAAAGCAACTTTCTATTTTCTTGGAGAACAAGTCCGGCCGCCTCACGGAGGTGACGGAAGCATTGGCCGCGGAAGGCATCAACCTCTCGGCGCTCAGCATTGCGGAGAATGCGGATTTCGGCATTCTCAGAGGCATTGTATCCGAACCGGAGAAGGCTTATCAAGCCTTGAAAAACAGGCATTTTGCCGTCAACGTCACAGATGTGATAGGCATCAGTTGTCCCAATGTGCCGGGAGCGTTGGCACGTGTGCTCCGCTTCTTGTCGGACGAGGGGGTATTCATTGAATACATGTATTCCTTCGCCAACGGGCAAACCGCCAACGTCATCATCCGCCCCAACAACATGGACGAATGCATCCGCATCCTGACCGAAAAGAAAGTGGACTTGCTGGCGGCAAGTGACTTGTATAAATTGTAGTTTTTGAAAAATTAAGGTTCGCATCGTTGGTTAATTCGATGCGAACCTCTATCTTTGCGCATTATTTGTGTGATTGAAATGAAAAGAAACATACTTATATGCGTTGCTGCCGCTTGTATGCTCTCCTCGTGTGGAGAATACAACAAGTTGTTGAAAACAGCTGATTACGAGTATAAATACGAAGCGGCAAAGGCTTATTTCGCCAAGGGACAATATACCCGTTCCATCACGCTGCTGAACGAGCTCATAACCATCCTCAAGGGAACACCCAGTGCGGAGGAGTCGTTGTACATGCTGGCTATGAGCTACTATAACCAGGAAGATTACCAGACAGCCGCCCAGACTTTCATCCAATATTACAATGTCTATCCGCGGGGAACATTCACCGAACTTGCCCGTTTCTATGCAGGCAAGGCGTTGTATTTGGATACGCCCGAACCTCGTTTGGACCAGTCCGGCACCTACAGTGCCATCCAGCAATTGCAGATGTTTCTAGAATATTTCCCCGAAAGTTCCCATAGGGAGGAGGCCCAAAATATGGTGTTCGCCTTGCAGGACAAGCTGGTGATGAAGGAATATCTGTCCGCCAAATTGTATTATAACCTGGGCAACTATTTGGGAAACAACTACCAGGCTTGTGTGATAACGGCCCAAAATGCGTTGAAGGATTATCCTTATACCAACCTGCGTGAAGACTTGTCCATCCTTATCCTGCGTGCCAAGTATGAATTGGCCGTGTATAGCGTGGAGGAAAGGAAGGAAGAACGTTATCGGGAGGCCGTGGATGAATATTATGCCTTCAAGAATGAATTTCCGGAAAGCGAATATACGAAGGAGGCCGACCGCATCTTTGAGGAGTCGCAGAAGGTGCTGAAAGACAAGCCTCAGACAATAGAGTGATTATTAGAATTCTAAATAGAGATAATTGACGTATGGATTACAGAAAGACCAATGCTCCTACCACAACGGTAACTCGTGACATGATGGACTTGTGCAAGGACACCGGCAATGTTTATGAGACGGTGGCCATCATTGCAAAACGTGCCAACCAAATCAGCGTTGAAATCAAGAACGACCTCTCCAAGAAATTGGCGGAATTCGCCTCTTACAATGACAATTTGGAGGAAGTGTTCGAGAACCGTGAGCAGATTGAGATTTCCCGTTACTATGAGAAATTGCCCAAGCCCACACTGATTGCCACCCAGGAATATATCGAAGGAAAGATATATTACCGCAACCCTGCCAAGGAAAAAGACAAACTGCAATAATGATACAACGCATTCAATCCGTTTATTTGTTGCTGGTGACGGTGGCCCTCGTCATTGCCCTCTGTATGCCCGCAGGATATTTTGCCGGCGGAAGTGAGGCGGAGGTATATCCTTTCAAACCGGCGGGGGTGATGTTGGCTGACGGAAATGTCCAGTCCACGTGGGGATTGTTCGGCATATTGCTGCTGGGAGCCATCATTGCGTGCTGCACCATTTTCCTGTTCCGCAACCGTAAGTTGCAGATGCGGATGACCATCTTCAATAGCCTGCTGTTGGTTGGCTATTACATTGCATTCGCCGTGTTCGCCTATATGTTGGGCGAGGGAACTTCCTTCACTTTTCAAATAGGATGGGCCTTGTGCCTGCCGTTGGCAGCCATCATCCTGAATTATCTGGCATATCGTGGCATCCACAAGGATGACAAGATGGTGAAGGAGGCATACAGATTGAGATAAGGCTTCCGGAAGGAAGGACTTTGCCGGTGCCAAAGAGGCACTTGAGATAAATAAAGAGGGACTTTAGCGCGCTAAAGTCCCTCTTTATATCTTTATGTCTTTATCTGGAAAGTCTTCAGGGAAGCACGATTTTAAGCAGTTTTCCACAGTAGCCTTCCAAGGAAACTTCCGAAGGGCGGTAGGGGACGAAGCTGATGTTGGATGTCTCTCCTGTCAGCAGGTCCGTGGCCCTGCATTCCTCGATGGGCGGCATTTGCAGGCAGTCAAAGGCATGCGAAGGCAGGTTGATGGCAACGTCCACTGCCTGCGGGTCAAAGTTGACCACACACAGCACCACCTCCTTGCCCCATTTGCGCAGGAACACATACTGGCGGTGTTCGTTGAAACGCCAACCTCCGATGTTGGCATACATCAGGTCGAAGAAACTTCCTTGGCGGATGGCGGCCTCGGTGTTGCACAGCGTGAGGACACGTTGGTAAAGGGCTTGCAATTTCTTCTCGCCGTCTGTCAGCATACGCCCGTCGAACTTGCCGCCATTGCGCCAGCGCCGGACGGTGTCCACACTCCAGTAATCGAAAATGGTGGTGCGCCCATCGCATCCGCTGAATCCTTCCGCATCCATGCCGCGTTCGCCAAACTCCTGTCCGAAATATATCATCATGGGATTGGTATTCATGCAGGCGGACACGATAAGGGCGGGTATGGCTTTCCACGGGTCACCGGCGAAAAAGTCGGAGGCTATGCGCTGTTCGTCATGGTTCTCCAGGAAGTTGAGCATGTGGTCCTTGATGGCGTCCAATTCCTTCCAACGGTACGTGATGGCGGTAGCCGACTCCTGACAGCAGACAATGGCACGCAACGTGTCGTAAAGCCCCACCTTGTCATACAGGTAGTCGAAACGGCCCCGGTAGAGGTATTCCCGATACAAACCGGGATTGTACACCTCGGCAATGAACATCACATCCGGATACTTTTCCTTGACTTGGGGAATGGCCCAGGCCCAAAACTCCACAGGCACCATTTCCACCATGTCGCACCGGAAGCCGTCAATGCCCTTGGATGCCCAAAAGAGGAGAATGTCCAGCATCTTGTGCCAAGTGTCGGGAATGGGGGAGAAATGACAGGCATGACCATTCAGATAGTCCACGCCATAGTTCAGCTTGACGGTCTCATACCAATCGTTGACACAAGGACAGGCATCAAAGCGGTCGTTGCCGGTTGCTTTGGCAGGGTATTCCTGATAGGGTTCAGGTGCCGGACCTTGCATGTCGAACTGTCCCTGCAAGGCTGTGTTCGGAATATAATAGAAATTATTGTTGGGGTCAAACGCCTGATCCGTGCGGTCATTGCCCCCCAGTTGGACCGTGCCTTCGGGTTGGGCATCCGAACCGTATTGGCGGGCCACATGGTTGGGAACGAAGTCCATGATGAAACCCAATCCGTTGCGGTGAGTGCGTTGGACCAGATTCTCGAATTCCTTCATGCGTCCCGGCACATCCTTGGCCAAGTCGGGGTCTATGTCGTAGTAATCCTTGATGGCATACGGCGAACCGGCTTTTCCTTTCACCACGGCAGGGTGGTCCGGGCGGATGTTGTAGCGACGGTAATCGGTCTGCGTGGCGTGTTCAATGAGTCCCGTGTACCACACGTGCGTGGCACCCAGGTTTCGTATCTCTCCCAAAGCCTTGGCGGTGAAGTCGGCCATCTTGCCGCAGCCGTTGGTCCGGATGTCCCCGTCGGGTTGACAACGGTTATTGGCATTGCCGAACAGGCGGGTGAATACTTGATAGATGATTATCTTCTTGTTGGTTTCCATAATTGTATTGCATTAGGTGGTTGGTGTATCATTGCTGAACGCCCGTCATCACAAGGGGAATGCCGGGCGTTCAGCAAAACGGTCTTGTCAGATTCTGTTCAAGGCTTTCAGCACGGCATAGCCGCCAAACAATTGCAGCAACATGCCGGGGATGCCCATGCGGAAGTCTTGGACGGCCAGCATGAAGTCTCCGCAGATGGCCCATTCGCAGGCCGTGCCAATGACTTGGTAGGCCAGGATGGCTGCCAGCAGGCCGGCAAGGGACACATTCCGTGTGCGGCGTGCCACCCAGGCGGCTGCACCGGCCAGCAAGCCGGACTTTATCAGAATGGCTGGCAATACGGCCAAGGCAGGCATGCCAAACAGCAGGTGATTGAGCAACGGGGAGAACACCGCCGTCAACAGTCCGACACGAAAACCGAACTTGTAGGCTGCTATCAGGGTGAAGAAATAGATGGGCAGCCACGTCGGTCCGCCGACAGGCATGAGGTGGCACAACTGAGGCAAGGCGATGTTGCCCGCAATGAACAGGAAAGCGAAGACATAGGTCTTCACACTCCGGAAGGGCAGGGAATAAAGTCTTACTGATGCGTTCATATCTTTCGTTTAATAATAGTTGTCATACGTGAATGAATTCATACTGTACCGTGCCGATGCCTATCTTTTCCGCGTGGCGCAGTCCTGCCATCCAGTCCGTGTCCGGATGTATCATGTGGAACTTGTCACAGCCGCACAAATCCTCGTGGGCGTGCTTGGCACCCAGCACGTTATCCGTGTGCAGGACGGGGGCCTTCATGACAAGGTCGGCACAGGCCATGTCCAAGGCAACGGGGTCGGCAGAAGCCAACATGCCCAAGTCCGGCACGATGGCGGCATCGTTGTGGTTCCAGCAGTCGCACTCGGGCGAGACGTTCATGACGAAACTGATGTGGAAGTGGGGCTTGTCCTTCAGCACGGCCTTCGTGTATTCGGCAATCTTGTAGTTGAGCCGTTCGGAGGTGTCCCAATCGCTGATGACGGCCGCCTCGTGCTGGCACAGGGCCACGCATTGTCCGCAACCGACGCATTTCGCATAGTCTATCTCGGCCTTGCGGTCGGCATTCAGCCGGATGGCATCGTGTGCACAATGCTTGACGCAGATGTTGCAGCCGATGCAATGGTCCTGCTGTATCTTGGGCTGCGAGGAGGCATGCAACTCCAGTTTGCCCCCCACGCTGGCACAGCCCATGCCCAGATTCTTCAGGGCACCGCCGAAGCCGGCCTGCTCGTGTCCCTTGAAGTGGTTCATGCTGATGATGACGTCCGCATCGGCTATGGCGGCACCTATCTTGGGGGCAGGGCAATACTCCGCACCATCGATGGGAATCTCGCGATAGTCCGTGCCTTTCAAGCCATCGCCGATGATGACCTGGCATTGTGCGGAGATGGGGTTGAAACCGTTCTCCATGGCACTCTGCAAGTGGTCCACGGCATTGGACCGCCTACCCGAATAGAGCGTGTTGCAGTCTGTGAGGAAAGGTTTGGCCCCATACGAGCGTAACAGACCGGCCATGCGCGCGGCATAGTTGGGACGGATATAAGCCAGGTTGCCCGGCTCGCCGAAGTGTATCTTGACGGCGGCAAAGCTGTCCTTCAGGGGAAGGTTGCACAAGCCGGCCCGTTTCAGCAGACGCTCCATCTTGTCCAACAAGTTGGAGGTGGGGGAGGTCCGCAAATCAGAGAAATATACTTTTGACTTTTCCATCATATGATAAAGATATCATCTTCCTTATAGTCCTGCAAAGTTAATGGTTTCCTCCAAATAAGGTCGTCATTTAGGGAGAAAAAGTGCCACAAGGGGCCATTTCCGTGCCCGAAGCGCAGGTCACGCCCGGCCCGGATGGCTCCCCAGGTGAAGATTTCGCCCTGCATGACGGCCTGCCAAGTGCTGAACCCCGCGGCCAGATGGGCGGCGATGGCCGAGGAGAGGGTGCAGCCGGTCCCGTGCAGGTTGCTGCTGGCTATCTTGTCATGCCTGAACTCGTCCGCCCAGTTTTTCCCTCCCAAGACATCCACGAGCTTGTCTCCGGCAAGGTGTCCTCCCTTCAGCAAAATCCGTGTGCCATACCTTGCCCCCAAGAGGGACACGGCTTTCTTCATCGACTCCACATCGGTGACGGGGCGGTCCAGCAACAAGGAGGCTTCGGGCTGGTTGGGCGTGATGAGGATGCAACGTGGGAAAATCCTTTTCTCCATCACCCGCAGCGTGTTTGGCTCCATCAGGCGGCGACCGCTGGTGGAGACCATCACGGGGTCGCAGACAACGGGCAAGTGCGGATGGGCAGAAAGGGCTTCCGCCACCACCTTTGCCACGGCGGCATTGGGAATCATGCCTATCTTGATTGCCGCCACGGGCAGGTCGTCCAAGACCGATTGCAGCTGTTGCCTCACCGCGTCGGCCTGCACGGGGAAGACGCTCTGCACGCCCAGGGTGTTCTGCGCCGTGATGGCCGTGACGACTGATGCAGCATAGGCGTTCAGGCCCGCAATGGTCTTGATGTCGGCCTGTATGCCCGCACCGCCCGAGCAGTCGGAACCGGCGATGGACAATACCACCGGGGGCGTGTTGGCCGCCCGCCACAATTGCCTGAAATGTTCCCTGAAGTCCGCTGTCCCCCAGTATTTCCATACGTCTCCCAGCACAGCCACGCCGCCGAAGCCCCACATGCGGACCATGCTCACCGTGTCGGCGGTCACCCCCCCCAGGGCGATGATGCCCCGGTCGATGATGAGCCGGTCCCGCGCTTCCAGCAACTGGTCGGCCGTGAAGGCCGAGCGGTAGCCTGTCTTGGAAATGCTGTCGAATATGGGGCTGAGGAACATGTATTCATAACGCCCCTTCTTCTTCTTCAGTTCCTCCAGCGAGTGGACCGAGGTGCTCACCTCCCATTTGTAGTACGGCACGTGCCCCTTGGTCCGCTGGTTGACGTGCACGCCCCGCAGGTCATACCTCAGGGCCAGGTCGACGTGCTCGTGCAGGACGATGCGGTTGTAATACTTCCGGGGAATCTGCTTCAACAGCTTCTCCACTTGCTCCTCGGTGCTGTCCGGCTTGCGGATGTGCAGGAATTCCAAGCCTTCCTCCAGCAGGATCCGGATGGCCTGGACTTCTCCCTCGAAGAAGTCGGGCCGTGTGATGACCATCAGTTCCATGGCGTTCAGATGGTAAGAATATGAGTTTCAAGGGTGCGCAGGTCCACCGTCCACAGCTTGCCGCAGAGCGGCTCGCCATAACCTGCCAGTATCTTGAGGGTCTCGCTGGCCTGCACACTGCCCACCACGGCGGGAGTCACGCCCACCACGCGGGGGTCCGGCGGCAAGTCACGCACAGCCTCTTCGTCAGGATATAGGTCGCGGTAGCTGCGGGGGTGGGGGCCGGCATGGAACACGGCTACCTGTCCTTCCAGGCCGCAGACGGCCCCATATATATAAGGAACACGCGCACGCGCACAAACATTATCTAATATATAGCGCGTGGCAAAGTTGTCGGTCCCGTCCACGACCACATCGCAACCCTCTACCAACGCGGTGGCATTCCTGTCTGTCAGGCGGCAGGGATTGATTTCAATGCGTATCTGTCCGTTCAGCTGGCGCAGGCGCTGGGCGGCGCACAGCACCTTGGGCTTTCCCAGGTCCGTCTCTGCGTAGAGCACCTGACGTTGCAGGTTGGTAGGGCCCACCGTGTCGTCATCCACCAGCACCAGCGTGCCCACGCCGGCCGCGGCCAGGTAGAGGGCGATGGGGCACCCCAGCCCGCCCATGCCGACGATGAGCACGCGGGCACGCTCCAGACGGGCTTGACCTTCCGGTCCAATTTCGGGCAGGGCCGTCTGGCGTTCGTATCGGTTGTCTATGTTCATTACTATGTGTATAAAATTATGATTGTTGACTATACCGCAGGTGTCAGCTTCGGGTGGTCGAACGAAGCGTCCCAATCCTTCCACACCGGCTCCCGTCCCATACGGCGCAGGGCGGCATCGACCTCGTGGGCAGTGCGCTCGTCACTGACGTGGAATTGCTCCAACGCCTGCGGATAGGTGTAGTATCCTCCCGGCTCGGTCTTGCTCTCGGTACTCATGGTCGTGACGCCCAATGTGGCCATGTGGTCGCGGATGGAGGCGGGTTCGCGGGTGGAGTAGGAGATGTCCACGTCGTGGTCGAAGATGCGCATGGCAAAGGTGGCCTGCGCCAGCTCCCGGTCGGTCATGACCACGTTCGGTTGGAATCCTCCGTTCTCCGAGGGGCGCATACGGGGGAAGTTGACGCTGTACTTCGTCCGCCAATAGTGCTTCTGCAGGTAGCGCAGGTGATGGGCCATCATGGTGATGTCCGTACGCCATTCCCGCTCCAGGCCGATGAGGACGCCCATGCCGATGCTGTGGACGCCGGCCTGGCCCATGCGGTCGAAGCCGTTCAGCCGCCATTCGAACTTGGACTTCATGCCCCGCGGGTGGTAGATGTTGTAGTGGGCGCGGTTGTAGGTCTCCTGGAAACAGATGACCCCGTTCATGCCGTGGCGGGTCAGCTCTTCGTATTCCTCGGCCTTGAGGGGCATGACCTCGATCTTCAGGTTGGAGAAGTAGGGCTTGGCCAGGTCGAGGGCGCGGGCGATGTAGGGCACGCCCGCCTTGGCCGGGTTCTCGCCCGTGACAATCAGCAGGTTCTCGAAGGGGGCCAGCCGCTTGATGGCCTTGTATTCGTTGACGATTTCCTCCTCGGTCAGTATCGTCCGCTTCATGGGGTTCGAGATATGGAATCCGCAGTACACGCACGAGTTGGTGCAGGAGTTGGTGAGGTAGAGGGGCACGAACATGGAGATGGTCCGTCCGAAACGCTCCTCGGTGTATTTCTTGCTGAGCCTTGCCATCGTCTCCAGGTATGGCTCGGCCGCGGGCGAAACGAGGGCCATGAAGTCCTCCACATCGCAACGCTCCTTGCTGAGGGCACGGCGCACGTCGGCATCGGTCTTTGCGGCGATGCGGGCGGTGGTGTCGTCCCAGGATATTTGGTCTAATACTTCGCTAAACATGGTTTTGGTGTTATTGGTTTTCTTTCTTGATGCTCCGGCTCAAGCGCATTGCGCAGAAGTTCGGGCCGCACATCGTGCAATATTCTCCATCCACGTGCTTGCCGGCGTGGAAGTAGTTCATAGCCCGCTCGGAGTCCAGCGACAGGTCGAACTGATCCTTCCAGCGGAACTCATAGCGTGCCTTGCTCAAGGCATTGTCCCGCACCTGCGCACCGGGATGTCCTTTGGCCAAGTCGGCGGCATGGGCGGCAATCTTGTAGGTCACCACGCCCACGCGCACGTCCTCCTTGTCCGGCAGAGCCAGGTGTTCCTTCGGGGTGACATAACACAGCATGGCCGTGCCCAGCCAACCAATCTGCGCAGCACCAATGGCCGAGGTGATGTGGTCGTAGCCAGGGGCGATGTCCGTGACGATGGGGCCAAGGGTATAGAACGGGGCGTTGTGGCACTTCTCAATCTGGCGTTCCATGTTCTCGCGGATCTTGTGCATGGGCACGTGGCCCGGCCCTTCGATGAAGGCCTGCACGTCGTGGTCCCAGGCGCGGGTCACCAGTTCGCCCATCGTGTCCAGTTCCGCGAATTGTGCCTCGTCGTTGGCGTCCTGGATGCAGCCGGGACGAAGCCCGTCGCCCAGGGAGATGGCCGTGTCATACTGCGAAAGAATGTCGCAGATGTCATCGAAGTGCTCGTAGAGGAAGGACTCGCGGTCGTGCAGGAGGCACCACTTGCTCATGATGCTGCCACCCCGGCTGACGATGCCGCACAGGCGCTTGTCTGCCAGGTGCACGTTGTGCCGGCGGATGCCTGCGTGGATGGTGAAGTAATCCACGCCCTGTTCGCATTGCTCGATGAGGGTGTCGCGGTAGAGTTCCCACGAGAGGTCTTCCACTCGTCCGTTCACTTTCTCCAATGCCTGGTAGATGGGCACGGTGCCCACGGGGACGGGGCAGTTGCGCACGATCCATTCGCGCGTCTCGTGTATGTTGGCACCGGTGGAGAGGTCCATCAGCGTGTCGCCTCCCCACTTGCAGCTCCAAAGTGCCTTCTCCACCTCTTCCTCGATGCCGGAGGTGGTGGCGGAGTTGCCTATGTTGGTGTTGATTTTCACCAGGAAGTTGCGTCCGATGATCATCGGCTCGGCCTCGGGGTGGTTCACATTTGCGGGCAGGAGGGCACGTCCGGCAGCCAGTTCTTGTCGGACAAACTCGGGCGTGATGTGCGTGTCGATGCCCAGCTCCTGGCAATTCATATTCTCGCGGATGGCCACGTATTCCATCTCTGGCGTGATGATGCCCTGCTTGGCATAGTGCATCTGTGTGCACCGGCGTCCGGCCTTGGCGCGGAGGGGTAGGGTGATGTGCTCGAAGCGCAGATGATCCAATGAGGGGTCATCGCGGCGCATACGGCCATATTCGGAGGAGATTTTCGGCAGACGCTCCACGTCGCCACGTTGCAGTATCCACTGCTCGCGCAGTCGGGGCAGGCCTTTCTTCAGGTCGATGTCCACGTTGGGGTCACTGTACGGGCCGCTGGTGTCATAGATGTAGACCTTCGGGTTGGGCGTGATGACTTTCTCGCCCTTCTCGTCAAAGGTCGTGCTGGGCACTTGCTCCACGCGGCGCATGGCCACACGCAAGTCGGGATGGATTTGCCCCGGCAGGTAGACCTTCTCGGAGCGGGAGTATTTGATGCGTTGGTTCATATCGTTTTCGTATGTGATTAATTAATAGGGACAAGGAAACAAGGCTTCAGACTACAAGGGCTTTGTCAACTTGTCTCCTTGTCAACTGTTCAAGAAAGCGGTGAGGGGAGAGCTGGCTTCGGCTTCCATGGATTCAGCCTGTACGCCCAGTCCGGCCTCGTAGGCACGGCGTCCGGCCTCGACGGCTTCCTTGAAAGCAATGGCCATCTGGACGGGGTCTCCGGCCACGGCAATGGCGGTGTTCACCAGGCAGGCCGAGGCGCCCATCTCCATGGCTTCGGCGGCATGGCTGGGGGCACCGATGCCGGCATCCACCACCACGGGGACGTTGGCCTGCTCGATGATGATGCGCAGGAAATCACGCGTCTGGAGCCCCTTGTTCGTGCCGATGGGTGCGCCAAGGGGCATGACGGTGGCGGCCCCTGCTTCCTCCAGATGCTTGCAGAGGGTGGGGTCGGCCTGGCAATAGGGCAGGACCACGAAGCCCAGCTTCACCAGTTGCTCCGTGGCCTTCAGCGTCTCGACGGAGTCGGGCAGGAGATAGCGCGGGTCGGGGTGAATCTCCAGTTTCAGCCAGTTGGTGCCGAAAGCCTCGCGGGCCATCTGTGCGGCAAACACGGCTTCTTCGGCATTGCGCACGCCGCTGGTGTTGGGCAGGAGTTGGATGTGTGGGTGGGCGATGTGGCGCAACATGTCGTCCTCCTTGTCCTCCAGTTCGATGCGTTTCATGGCCACGGTCACCATCTGCGTGCCCGAAGCCAGGATGGATTGCTCCATCAGTTCGTTGGAGCTGAACTTCCCAGTTCCCAGGAAAAGGCGTGAGTCGAACTCGCGCCCGGCAATAATCAGTTTGTTCATATCCTTATGTCTTTTATTAAATCAATCTTTCTTTTTCAGAGGGCCAGTATCTCCCGCATCTCCTGCACGGGGTCGTCGGCGCGGAGCACGGTGCCGGACAAGGCGATGCCCCTGACTCCCGTCTGCATGATGGCGGGGATGTCCGCGCGGGTGATGCCGCCTATGGCCACCACGGGCAGGGGAACGCCGGCCTCCTGCATCTGCCGGAGGATGCTGGCATATCCCTCCAGACCGAGCACGGGGCTGAGGTTCTTCTTTGTTTCCGTATAGCGGAAGGGGCCGCAGCCGATATAGTCCGCACCTCCCTGCCAGTGTCGCACGATGTCCTCGAAGGTGTTGGCCGTCCCTCCTATGAGGAACTCTTCGCCAAGCACCTTCCGTGCCTCATGTACGGGCATGTCCTTCAATCCAAGGTGTACCCCGTCGGCGTGCAGCTTCTGTGCCAGTTCCACATGGTCATCGATGATGAATACGGCTTCGTAATGTTTGCACAAGGCCTGCACTTCGCGCCCTATTGCCTCCACCTCGTCCAAGGGGCGGTCCTTCATGCGAAGCTGAATCCAGCGGCATCCGCCCTCCAGCGCCATGCGGGCACTGTCCAGGTAGGAGTACTTGTCGGTGTAGTGGGTGATGAATTGTACGGGTACCATAGGCTCATCCTCCACAAGCGGCTTTGATGATGACAACGGAGGCGCCTTCTTCCAAGGGGGTCGTTTCCCAATCGGAGCGGGGAATCATACGGTTGTTGACGGCCATGGCCACGCCGCGGTCGGGCAAGGCCAACTCCCGGGAGAGCTGGAGAAGCGTGGCGGACGTGGTGTCTGTAGCTTTGTTGTTGATTGTGATCTTCATCTTCTGTCTGCTATATAATATAATAAGGTGTGGAAGACAAAGCGGAGGCCGCGAATCGGGCAACGGACGGGAATGCATTTTCTTGTCCAATTCCTACGGCAGCATTACCTGCATCAGGTTCGAGGGTATAATCTCAGCCCGTGCGCGGGGCACCCCTTTGACTTCGAGGGGCAAAGATAGGAGAAATAAATGAAAACAAGTGCCTTGCCTGGGAAGTTTTTTAGCCTGCCCGCATCCGGGCCTCGCGGGGGCGGGAGTTTCTCTTGGTAATCTTTTGCTCTGTATCCAAACCTATTTGTTACAAATATGACTGAATTATTGGCTATTTGATATGCTAAACACCTTTTCGCGCACATATTCCTGATAAATGGAAGAACTATCAACATTATGTTCGCGATTAATGATTATCTTTGCACCGCGAAACCGGAAGTGCATGTCTCCCGGCATAGCTTGTACATTTATAAATGATAAGAGCATGGAACAACTGAAACACGAATGCGGCGTGGCCATGATACGCCTGCTGAAGCCCTTGGAGTACTACGAACAGAAGTACGGCACCTGGATGTATGGCCTGAACAAGCTCTACCTCCTGATGGAGAAGCAGCACAACCGCGGACAGGAAGGCGCGGGCCTGGCCTGCGTCAAGCTGGAGGCCAATCCCGGCGAGGAATACATGTTCCGCGAACGGGCCTTGGGCTCGGGAGCCATCACCGAGATATTCGACACCGTGCATACCCACTTCCGCGACCTGACGCCCGAGCAACTGCACGACGCGGAGTATGCCAAGAAGTGCCTCCCCTTTGCGGGCGAGGTCTACATGGGGCACCTGCGATACAGCACCACGGGCAAGTCCGGCCTCACCTACGTGCATCCTTTCCTCCGCCGTAACAACTGGCGGGTGAAGAACCTCGCCCTCTGCGGCAACTTCAACCTGACCAACGTGGACGAGATATTCGCCAAGATAACCGCCATGGGGCAGCATCCGCGCAAGTATGCCGACACCTACATCATGCTGGAGCAGGTGGGACACCGCCTCGACCGCGAGGTGGAGCGCCTCTATGGCATCGCCGAAGCCGAGGGACTGGCCGGCATGGACATCACCCGTTACATTGAAGACCACATCGAGCTGGCCAACGTCCTGCGCACATCCAGCAAGGAGTGGGACGGGGGCTACGTCATCTGCGGACTGACCGGCAGCGGGGAGTCCTTCGCCATCCGCGACCCGTGGGGCATCCGCACCGCCTTCTGGTATCAGGACGAGGAAGTGGCCGTCCTGGCCAGCGAACGCCCCGTCATCCAGACCGTGTTCAACGTCCCCATGGAGTCCATCAAGGAGATGCAGCCCGGACAGACGGTCATCTTCACCAAGGCGGGCAAGATGCGCACCATCCAAATCAACAAGCCCCGCACGCTGAAGCCCTGCTCCTTCGAGCGCATCTACTTCAGCCGGGGCAGCGACGCCGACATCTACCGGGAGCGCAAGCAGCTCGGCAAGGAACTGGTGCCCAGCATCCTCCGTGCCATCGACAACGACATCGACCACACCGTCTTCTCCTTCATTCCCAACACCGCCGAGGTGGCCTATTGCGGCATGATGGAGGGACTGAACGAATACCTCAACGACCTGAAGGCGAAGCAGATTGCGGACTTGGGCCACAAGCCCACGCAGGAGGAACTGGAGCATATCCTCTCCCGCCGCATCCGTGGAGAGAAGGTGGCCATCAAGGACATCAAGCTGCGCACCTTCATCGCCGAGGGAAACACGCGCAACGACCTCGCCGCCCACGTCTATGACATCACCTACGGCAGCCTCGTGCCGGGGCAGGACAACTTGGTCATCATTGATGACTCCATCGTGCGCGGCACCACGCTCAGGCAGAGCATCATCGGCATACTGGACCGCCTGGGACCGAAGAAGATAGTCATCGTCTCCAGCTCGCCCCAGGTGCGCTACCCCGACTACTATGGCATCGACATGTCCCGCATGAGCGAGTTCATCGCCTTCAAGGCCGCCATCGAACTGCTGAAGGAGCGGGAGATGCGCAACATCATCGCCTCCGCCTACCGCAAGAGCAAGGAGCAGGCCGACCTGCCCAAGGAGCAGATGGTGAACTACGTGAAGGACATCTACGCCCCCTTCACCGACGAGGAAATCTCCGCCAAGATGGCCGAACTCCTCACGCCCAAGGGAACACGCGCCGAGGTGCAGATAGTCTACCAGCCCCTCGAAGGCTTGCACCAAGCCTGCCCCAACCATCCGGGTGACTGGTACTTCAGCGGCGACTATCCCACGCCGGGCGGGGTGAAGATGCTGAACAAGGCGTTCATTGACTACATCGAACAGGTATATCAATTCTGAGGCATTATGAGCAACGAACCCAAGAAGAAATCCGCCTTCGCCGATGAATGGTTTGTCATAGGCATATCCCTCGGCGTGACATTCGGCATCATATTCGACAACCTCGGCCTGTGGCTGCCCCTCGGTGTGTGCATCGGGCTGGTGGGGCCTGCCTGGAAGAAAAGAATGAATAAAGATAACAACAACAGCGGACAAGGTAACGACTAAGTATATGGAAGGACAAGAAGAGAAACCGAAGAAGCGCAGCCTTTTCACCTACGTCTACTTTGGCGTGTTGTTTGGCATAGCCTTGGGGACTGCGTTGCACAACATTGGCTTAGGCTTGGTCTTGGGCGCAGCGGCAGGCTATGCCTACTATCAATATAAAGTGAAATCAGATAAGAAGAACAACAATAATAACGAACCCGATAAAGAATGAGAAACGTAACCCTTATCCTCGACGACGGCACCCGCTTCCGGGGGCAGTCGTTTGGTTATGAGAAGCCCGTGGCGGGCGAGGTGGTCTTCAACACGGCCATGACGGGATACCCCGAAAGCCTGACCGACCCCAGCTATGCCGGGCAGTTGATGACATTGACTTATCCCCTGGTGGGCAACTACGGCGTGCCCCCCTTCACCC
Organism: uncultured Mediterranea sp.; assembly: GCA_939791845.1. Lineage (GTDB taxonomy): Bacteria > Bacteroidota > Bacteroidia > Bacteroidales > Bacteroidaceae > Bacteroides. Next base: position 34,510 of record CALNEX010000004.1, read on the forward strand.
GTGGCGCGGACGGAATACCCGGCTACATGGAGGGCGCCCACATCTACGCCGAGGCCATCATCGTCAGCGATTACAGCGAGAACTACAGCCATTGGAATGCCGCAGAGAGCCTGGGCGACTGGCTGAAGCGCGAGCAGATTCCGGGCATCACGGGCATCGACACCCGCGCCCTGACCAAGGCGCTCAGGGAGCACGGCGTGATGATGGGCAAGATTGTCTTCGACGACGACCCCGCCAACATCCCCACCGCCCAATATGCCGGCGTGAACTACGTGGACCGTGTGTCCTGCAAGGAAGTCATCCGCTACAACGAAGGGGCGGGGAAGAAGGTCGTCCTCGTGGATTGCGGCGTGAAAGCCAATATCCTACGCTGCCTCATCCGCAGAGGCGTGGAAGTCATCCGCGTGCCTTGGGATTACGACTTCAACGGCCTGCAGTTCGACGGCCTCTTCATCTCCAACGGCCCCGGCGACCCGGACACGTGCGACGCGGCGGTGCAGAACATCCGCAAGGCGATGGCCAATGAAAAGCTCCCCATCTTCGGCATCTGCATGGGCAACCAGCTCCTCAGCAAGGCGGGCGGCGCGAAAATCTACAAGCTGAAGTACGGCCACCGCAGCCACAACCAGCCCGTGCGCCAGGTGGGTACGACCCGCTGCTTCATCACCAGCCAGAACCACGGCTATGCGGTGGACAACAACACGCTGGGCACGGATTGGGAACCGCTCTTTGTGAACATGAACGACGGCTCGAACGAGGGCATCCGCC
>CALNEX010000005.1 GCA_939791845.1 uncultured Mediterranea sp.
TCTTTTATATCCCAAGAAGAAGGTTATCTATTAACTTGCGAAACTTGAATTACTAACTATCAAAAAGGTATTGGTTCGGGAGGGCATTTCTTCGGAAACGTCTGCCACGATGGAACCTTTTACGGGAAACAACTAAATTTTTGGAATATGTATTTATACGGAGCAAGCGGACATGCCAAGGTGATCATAGATATCCTTATAGCCAATGACATACCGATAGAAGGATTGTTTGATGACAATGCATCCCTCGACCAGTTGCTTGGATATCCGGTATTCAGGCCTTCGAAGGTGAAGGGACCTTTGATTATCAGCATCGGTAATAATCAAATAAGGAGGAAAATTGCTAGGCAGTTGGATGTGGCTTGGGGGATGGCGATCCATCCCACGGCCGTTATATCGGAAAAGGCCGAAATTTGTGAAGGCACGGTAGTGATGCAGGGAACTGTGATACAATCGTGTGCCCGCATAGGAAGACATTGTATTATCAACACCGGAGCATCGGTAGACCATGAATGTCTGATAGGAGACTTTGTACATATCTCTCCACATTCTACTCTATGTGGTAATGTACAAGTAGAAGAAGGAGCATGGATAGGTGCTGGGGCTGTGGTCATTCCGGGGGTGAAGATAGGGAAATGGAGTGTAATCGGGGCTGGTGCAGTGGTAGTAACAGATGTACCAGATAGGGTTATTGCGGTTGGAGTGCCGGCAAAAATCATAAGAAGCACGAATATGAACGGTGATATGTTGTCATAATTTGTAATTCAGGGAGGGTAAAACCAACCTACGCAGATTAGATTTATCTTATAAAAAAGTGAAAAATATGCGCTTGTTTTGTTTGAAAAGCGTACCTTTGCCACATCATACCTCACTTAATGGCAACAACAATGAAACCTTACGACGTAAATACGGTAGCCGATTATATGATTCAGCGTCTGAATGTGGACGAGGAGATGAATCTGATTAATCTCAAATTGCAGAAATTATTGTATTATCTGCAGGCATGGTCGTTGGGCATACACAAAGAGCGGTTTATGAATTGCACTTTTGAAGCTTGGGTGCATGGGCCGGTATGCAGGACGTTGTATGACCGCTTCAAGGGGGATAAGTCGTTGTATTCGTTTATTACTTCTGCTGATGTGCAGAATAAAAATCCGCAATGCTGCATTGAACCTGAAGACTTGGAATTTATCAATTTTATTCTTGATAATTATGCGGGATTTTCGGGAACGGAATTGGAAGTGATGACGCACCGGGAAAAGCCTTGGCAGGAGGCCAGACGGGGAGTCGCGCCGTTGGAGAGATGTACAAAAGAAATTTCGGACGCATCCATGAGGGATTTTTATGGGAAAAAATGGGAGAAAATCTCTGATTGACAGTATGGGGCGGGGCAGGCGGCTGACTGAAGAAAAGCCGAAGGCTGCATCGCTTATTGCCGCGACGGATCAGAAGGGGCTTCCTTTCTTGACGTTCTCATTCAGGTATTGTTCCCAACAAGATTATTTTGGCATAGCGGGACAAGATGCCGCGTGGTTTGCCAACTTGCAGGACCGCTTGAAGGATTTGAGCGGAAAGACGGGTGCCATTGTTGAAGACACGAAAGCCGTGCAGGATTATCGGCTTCATCCCATAAACTGGGACAAATCACCGATTGGAATCGAAGATTTGAAGTCAATTCCGGAGGTGTTGAGGAATGCGGCGGAAGATGACTTTTTCTGGCAATTCCAATTGTCGAAAGGAACGGGAAGGGTTGTCGGCTTTTTCAATGAAGAGATGACGGTCTTCTATATTGTATTGTTGGATCCCAAGCATAATATTCAACCCTCGAAAGATTTTGGTTATCAGGTGGATGATACGGAAGTCGCTTTGACGGAATATGAGCGTGTGCAGATGTCTATCGCTGCTGCGGAAGATTTGAGGCATCAATGTAAATATGTGTCAGATTGCCCGTTGACGGATTTGCAGAATGAATATATCCGTTCGGATGTCTTTTTTGCTTGCTTGGATAATGATTTGAAGGAAACTTATGCGGATTTGATGCGACAGGGTGTGTTCCAAGAGCGATTCAAGGATTTCCTGTTGAATGAATTTATGTCCGATTAGGAGATTAATTCCCCATTTCCTTCGGAGAAATGCATCATTCTCCTAAAACTTCGATCGGAAAAATGTTGTTTTTAGTGCCAAAGTTCGGTCGGAAGTGTGTTTTCCAATGTATAAATACCACTTTCCCGAAGTCCCTCTTTTGCTTGCTGAACACCTACTTTACGCCGCTAAAGTCCCTCTCTACGCCAGTCATCAGAATCCAGTCAGGAACTCCCGTATCGGATAGATGCGGATGCCCTCGTGACTGTTTCCAGAAAATCCGTCCGCGGTAACTACGAATTTGGGATAGTTGTCCGGTATCTTGAGCAGGTTGCCGAACTCGCGCTGTGCAGTGGATTCGTCATCTATACGGAGGGCTACCTGGACATAAATCCGTTCGTTTTCTTTTTCACCTACAAAATCAATCTCTTGGTTGCCCCAATTGCCTACCTTGACCGTATAACCTCGATAAAGCAGGTGGTTGTAGACAAGGTTTTCCAATAGTTTGGCTCGGTCCGTCTGACGATAACCGATGATGACATTGCGTATGCCCAAGTTTTCAAAATAGTATTTTTCACCGATTTCAAAGATGCGCTTGCCTATCAGGTCATATCTTTCTACCCGATGAATCAAGAAAGCATTGCCGAGGTACTGCGTGTAGCTTAGTATCTGATTGACTGAAATAGGGGTGTGCTGGGATTTCAGATAGTCGCTGATATTTTTGGCGGAAAAGAGATTCCCGATGTTTTCGGACAAGAAGCGGATGAGGCGTTCCAGAAAATCCGTGTTCCGCAGGTTGTAGCGGCTGACTACATCACGGAACACGATGGTGGAATAGACACTTTTCAGATATTCATTGGCCACTTCATCGGTGAGCGTCAAGTTGGTCAAATAGGGGAGGCCGCCGTATCGACTGTACAGTTCGAGGCTGGCATCTTCGTCCTTTAAATGATGAAAACTTAGAAATTCCGGGTATGACAAGCTGTAGACATTGAATGCAATGTATCGACCGCTCAGGTAGGTAGCCAGTTCTCCTGAGAGCATTTTGGCATTGCTGCCTGTCAGGTAGAGGTCGTTTGTCGTTGACAGTAACAAGGAACGTATGGCCTTTTCGAACTGAGGGATTTCTTGTATTTCGTCTATGAAGATGTAGTTGTAGCCGGTTGCGCAAAGCAGGGAAGTAATGTGGGCATGCAGGTCTTCCACCGTATGGATATGGCTGAAAGCAAAGTCTTCCATATTAATATAGATGATATTGGCATCCGGTTCTTCTTCAAGAATATGCTTCATTAATTGGAAAAGCAGGAAGCTTTTTCCGACGCGTCTTTGCCCGACCAATACTTTGGTTATGTTTTTCCGGATAAATGGTTTGATTCTTTCCAAATAACCTTTCCTTTCGATAAGTGTGTGGGGTAGCTGCATACAGTCTAGAGTTTTAATTATACTTCAAATTTTACGCAAATATACGAAAAGTTTTAATCATACTTCAAACTTTCCGTGGAAATCTGGAAAGTTTTAATCATACTTCAAACAGCAAGAGAATTTCTAATAAATATAAAAACAAATGGATAAACGAATTTACCTGTGCCTTGCCCACATGAGCGGCAATGAACAGAAGTATATCCAGGAGGCTTTCGACACGAACTGGGTGGTGCCCCTTGGTCCGAACGTGAATGCCTTTGAGGAAGAGTTGGAACAGTTTGTGGGACAGCGCAAGAAAGTGGTGGCCTTGTCCGCCGGCACGGCGGCGGTGCACCTGGCCTTGATTGCCTGCGGCGTGAAGGCCGGTGACGAGGTGTTGGTGCAGAGCTTCACGTTCTGCGCTTCTTCGCATCCGGTGACGTACCTGGGGGCCACGCCTGTGTTTGTAGATTCGGAAGTGGAGACCTGGAACATGGATCCAGAGCTGCTGGAGCGGGCCATTGTGGACCGTATGGAGAAAACGGGCAGGAAGCCGAAGGCCATTGTTCCGGTGTATCTGTACGGGATGCCCGGGAAGATAGAGGAAATCATGCGAGTGGCCAATAAGTACGACATCCCTGTGATAGAGGACGCAGCAGAAGGGCTGGGCAGTCGTTATGACGGGCAGGTGTGCGGCACGTTCGGACGGTATGGCGTGCTGTCTTTCAACGGTAACAAAATGATAACGACCTCCGGAGGCGGTGCGCTGATTTGTCCGGATGAGGAGACGAAGCGGAAGGTCATGTTTTATGCCACGCAGGCGCGGGAATCCTATCCGTATTACCAGCACGAGGAGATTGGCTACAACTACCGGCTGAGCAATATCTGTGCGGGCATCGGGCGCGGCCAAATGACGGTGCTGGACGAACATATCGCACACCACAAACATATACAGGCACTTTACAAAGAACTGCTCAAAGAAGTTGGCGGGATTACAATCCATGAGAATCCTTCAACCCGCCACGACAGCAATTATTGGTTAGTCACCATCTTGCTCGATTCTGGACTTCACGTAAAAGGAGATGAACATGCCTATGAAAGCACGATACATGGTGCAGTGGGAGGAGCCTCCGGTGTGACCCACACAGTTTCCAATCCGCATACAACCTGCGAACCACATGCAAACGTGGAAGCCATGCGCATGGCCTTGGATGCAGCAGGCATAGAGTCCCGCCCGTTGTGGAAACCGATGCACCTGCAACCAGTGTATAAAAATAATCCTTGCTACACAGTTGGAACTTCGGAATGGTTATTCAAAAGAGGATTATGCCTGCCGGCCGGACCCTGCGTCACCGACCAAGACGTGGAGTACATTGTGCAAACCATCAAAGATTGTATTCTATAAATAAGGATAAGCCAATGATTTCAAACATCTCAAACTGGTATTTTTCCAAAAGGGCACTTCCTTTCTGGGTCATCCTCCTATTGGATTGCCTGATAGTGCTGGGAGCGGACTTCTTTGTTTATGCGCTCAACAACGGAGCCTTGCAGACTCTTCAGGATTTTGGACTATTGGCAGGGACTTTCAGCTTCTATCTTGTTTTTTATGTGGCAGGATTCAGGCTGTTCCACACCTATTCGGGCATCATCCGTTATTCTTCCTTTGTGGATTTGCAACGGACAGGCTTTGCCATGCTCACCGGGCTGGCATTGATCATGGTGGTGAAATATGTTTTCCATTCAGACCGCTGGCTCATGGAGATACGCATGAGGGACATCGGACTTGCCGCCTTGCTGGCGACCCTGTTGATATGGGCCGTGCGTGTCCTGGTGAAATTCCTGTATGACTCCGTTTTCCATCAGAAACAGGCCAAGCGTGTCTTTATCTATGGGGTGAAGGCCGGCGGCGTGGGATTGGCCAAAAGCATCCGTAACCAAGATGCTTCCGCGTTTACCCTTGCGGGATTCGTGTCGGACGAATCGGACATGACCAGCCGATACCTGATGGGCGTACGGGTGTACCCGAATGATGACAACTTGATGAAAGAAATGAAACGACTACGCGCAAAGGTTTTGTTGGTATCTCCGCTGAAGAATGATGCCATCCGGAATAATCCGGCCATGGTGGACCTGTTGGCAGAGGCAGGCATCAAGATATACATGGCTACCGGTATGCAGGAATGGGACGGGAAAAGTGACCTAAGCCACACACAGCTGAAGGAAGTGGAAATAGAGGACTTGCTGCCCCGTGAAAAAATAGAAATCAACCTGGATTCAGTCAAAGAATTGCTGACACACAAAGTCATCATGATTACCGGAGCTGCGGGGAGCATCGGCAGTGAAATCGTGCGGCAAGTGGCTCAGTTCAGTCCCCGGAGACTGATGTTGATAGACCAGGCAGAAACCCCGCTGCATGACATCCGTCTGATGATGGCGAAGCAATGGCCTGACATAGAGGCGCAAACCATCGTTGGAGACATCTGCATGAAGGAACGGATGGAGGAACTCTTTGCGGAAAGCAGGCCGGACTACGTATTCCACGCGGCGGCCTACAAGCATGTGCCGATGATGGAAAACAATCCGGGAGAAAGCATTCGGAACAATGTGGACGGCACGAGAATCATTGCAGACTTATCCGTGAAATACGGTGTGAAGAAATTTGTCATGGTGTCTACAGACAAAGCGGTGAACCCGACCAACGTGATGGGGTGCTCCAAGCGCATCTGCGAGATTTATGTGCAGAGTCTGGACAAGGCCATCAAGGATGGTAAGGTGCAGGGAGTAACCCAATTCGTGACTACCCGTTTCGGGAATGTGTTGGGTTCAAATGGTTCTGTCATTCCTTTGTTCAAGGAACAAATCAAGCATGGAGGCCCGGTGACAGTGACCCACAAGGACATTGTGCGCTATTTCATGTTGATACCCGAAGCCTGCAAGCTGGTGCTGGAAGCGGGAACCATGGGGAATGGCGGTGAAATCTTTGTGTTCGACATGGGGAATCCCGTAAAAATCATTGACCTTGCCCAGCGAATGATTCAGCTGAGCGGAGCCAAGGATGTAGAGATACAAATCACCGGTTTACGCGATGGAGAGAAACTCTATGAAGAAGTGCTGAATGAAAAAGAAAACACGCAGCCTACGTTTCACCCCAAAATCAAAATCGCCAAGGTGCGGGAATATGATTACGAGGATGCCTGTCGACAAGTGAATGCACTGGTAAAAGCCAGCGTGACGGAAAGCGACTTGGAAATCGTGAAACGAATGAAAGACATGGTGCCGGAATTCAAGAGCCAACATTCCGTTTATGAAGTGCTTGATAAAGTTGATTGATACGAGCATCCGGTAGACTACAGCTTTTAAATTTTTATATATAACAATAGCGACTGTTACTATAGACTCAATAGTGGCAGTCGCTATTGTTTTGTTGTAACTATATGTGCTTGCAGTCTTTTATCGGATTATGTTGCTCTATAAAGATGTTTGCCCATCAGACAGCCGTAATTTGCAGGGAAAGTCCTATATTTGCATCCTTGAATTGCAAAAAACATGAAGCGAATTATTCTCATCACCGGAGGAGCCCGCTCGGGCAAGAGCACGTATGCCGAGCAGTTGGCACTTGCTTTGTCTCCTTGTCCTGTTTACATGGCCACCGCGCGCATTTGGGATGAAGATTTCCGAGAGCGTGTCCGTCGCCATCAGGCACGCCGCGGGCCGGAGTGGACAAACATAGAGGAAGAGAAATACTTGAGTCGCCACAATCTGGCGGACCGGGTTGTATTGGTGGACTGCGTGACACTGTGGTGTACCAACTTCTTCTTCGATTTAGATAGCGATATTGACCGTGCCCTGGAGGCCGCGAAACAGGAATTTGATGCATTTACCCGCCAGGAAGCCACGTTCATCTTTGTCACCAATGAGATAGGTCTTGGCGGTACGTCGGACAATGAGTTACAGCGGAAGTTTACCGACTTGTTAGGGTGGATGAACCAGTATATTGCGGCTTGTGCGGACGAAGTGGTACTGATGGTGTCCGGCATTCCATTGACCATAAAAAATGATAGAATAGTATGATACAGACATTTCACATTACTCCTCTTGACCAGCAGTTGCGCCCTTTGCTGCAGGAGAAGATAGACAATCTGACCAAGCCGAAAGGCTCTTTGGGACGCTTGGAAGAAGTGGCCCTGCAAGTAGGATTGATTCAACAAAGCTTGTCGCCTGTGTTGCAGCATCCGCAAAATATCATTTTTGCGGCTGATCATGGCATTGAGGAAGAAGGAGTCAGCGTGTCGCCACGCGATGTCACTTGGCAGCAGACCTTGAATTTCCTCAATGGCGGAGCCGGGATCAATTTCCTTTGCCGCCAGCATGGCTTTGCCTTGAAAGTGGTGGATGCAGGGGTGGACCACGACTTGCCGTATGAGCGGGGCATTATCAATAAGAAGGTGCGTCGGGGTAGTCGGGATTTCCTGCACGAAGCTGCTCTGACTGAGGAAGAAGTGTCGCAGTGCATGACGTATGGGAGCGAGGTGGTAAGGCTGTGTCGTGAAGAGGGGAGCAACGTATTGAGCTTCGGGGAGATGGGCATTGGAAACACCTCCCCGTCTTCTGTCTGGATGCATCTGTTTACCGGAATTCCTCTGGAGCAATGTCTGGGGGCGGGCAGTGGTTTGGATAGTGCGGGTATCCGCCATAAGTACGAAGTACTGAGGAAAGCCGTGGCACATTATGCGGGTGACGGGTCTCCTCTTGACATCATGCGTCATTTCGGCGGGCTGGAGATGGTAATGGCGGTAGGAGCCATGCTTCAGGCAGCGGAACTGAAGATGCTCATCCTGGTAGATGGATTTATCATGACAAACTGTATGCTGGCCGCCTCCCGGCTTTATCCGGAGGTGCTGGAGTATGCCATCTTCGGTCACCAAGGCGACGAGTCGGGACACAAATTATTGTTGGATTGGATGCATGCCCGTCCTTTGCTCAACCTTGGATTGCGCTTGGGCGAAGGTTCCGGGGCAGTCTGTGCCTATCCGATAGTGGATTCGGCCGTGCGGATGATCAATGAAATGGACAGCTTCTCCCACGCGGAAATAACCAAATACTTCTGACCCCGATGAAGAGACTGCTTGCTGCCCTCATCTTTTTTACCCGGCTGCCGTTTTGGCGTTTGGCGACGGTGCCTGCCGAGTGTTTCAAGCACGTGGTGCCTTACTGGCCGTTAGTGGGATGGCTGACAGGAGGCATCCTGGCAGGCATGCTTTGGCTGTTGGGGCAAATATTTCCGCTGCATGTGGCCTGGATGGGAGCCATTGCTGCCCGCTTGCTTGTGACCGGCTGCTTGCACGAAGACGGCTTGGCCGATTTCTGTGACGGCTTCGGTGGAGGCACGACGCGCGAACGGACACTGGCCATCATGAAGGATTCTCACATCGGTACCTATGGCGTGGCGGGGCTGACTGTCTACTTCCTGTCATGGTCGCAAATGGCAGTCTTTCCACTTGCCACCTTGTGCGCCGTGGCATTCTGTGCCGATGTCTATGCCAAGTGGTGCGCGTCGCATATCGTTAACTTGTTGCCCTATGCCCGCAAAGAGGAAGAGAGCAAAGCGAGGGTGACGTACAGCCGGATGACATGGCCGGAAATCATGACCGGCATGTTTGCCGCCGGGTTGCCCTTGGTGCTTTGGTTGCCTGCGGGATTGGGGTGGGCCTGCCTATTCCCGCCGATTGTGTTTCTCCTGCTTTGCGGCTGGATGAAGCGGCGCATCGGAGGATACACGGGTGATTGTTGCGGGGCGGCGTTCCTGCTTTGCGAGCTCTCGTTTTATGTAGGTGCGATGATTGGGCCATGAAAGTGATACTTGTCCGACATACTTCGGTGGGCGTCCCTCCGGGCACTTGCTATGGGCAAACGGACGTGCCTTTGCGGTCCACTTTTCTTGAAGAAGCGGAGGCAGTGCACAGGCAATTGGCAGGCTATGGGCCATTTGACAAGGTATATACCAGTCCTTTGAGCCGGTGTACCCGTCTGGCAGACTATTGCGGCCATGCCGATGCCGTGCATGATGTCCGTCTGCTGGAATTGGATTTTGGCATTTGGGAAATGCAACGCTATGACGAAATACGCGACCCCCGCTTGGCAGCATGGTATGCCGACTATCTGCATGTGCCTGCCACGGGTGGCGAATCCTTTGCCGGACAATTGCATCGCGTCTCTTGTTTTCTGGATGAATTGCGGGGAAAAGACTACCGCCGTGTAGCTGTATTCACCCATGGTGGTGTCATGGCTTGCGCCCAGGTGTATGCCGGGCTTGTCCGTCCCGAGGAGGCATTCGGCCGGGTGCCTTCCTACGGTGGAATCTTTCCTATCCTCCTGTAGTGACAAGCAGCAGGAAGGCAACGAGGGCAACCATCACCCCTTCCGCCCTTTGGTTGATGCGGACAGCACGTTGCATGTCCGCAGTTGCAAGCGGTCGTTCGTTTGAGCCTATGTAAGGTTTCCAAACCTCTACACCAAAATAGTCATGCGGCCCGCCGAAGCGACAATCCAAGATGCCTGCCAAGGCTGCTTCTGGGTATCCTGAATTGGGACTGGTATGTTCCTTGCCGTATCTCAGTACAAATTTCAGCAGGTCCGGACGGCCCGCCACGCACACCATCAGCAGGGCAGTCAGTCGGGCCGGGATGTAATTGGCCACATCGTCCAGCCGGGCGGCAAAACAGCCAAAACGCCGGTAGCGTTCGTTGCGATAACCTATCATTGAATCCAGCGTGTTTATCATCTTGTACATCACCATTCCCGGAACACCCAGCAACAAATACCAAAAAAGTGGAGCAATGACCCCATCGCTCAGGTTTTCTGCCAATGTCTCCAAAGCGGCGGCGCGTACTTCTTGTGCGGAAAGGGCTTGTGTGTCACGTCCCACGATGCGTGCCACTTGCCTGCGCCCTTTGTCCAACGAATGGTCGAGGGCATGGAACACCTCCCGCACCTCGCGCACCAGTGTTGTCCCGGCCAGGCAGTAGAAGATGAGGATTGTTTCCAACGCCACCCCCAACCAAGGCGAGACATATACATTTATTCCGTGCAACAATATCCAGGTCAATCCATAAATGCCCACCACCAATACGATGGCCACCGCCATGCCCTTGGCAAAACGTAGTCGTCCTTTATTCAGGCGATGCTCGCACAGGGCGATGGCACGTCCGAAAGCCACCACCGGATGAGGAAGCCAGACAGGGTCGCCCAGCCATCGGTCAAGTCCCCAGGCCAGTAACAAAGGAAGTATGGACATCAAATATTCCATGAGGCTACTCCATTTCAAACCATTGCCGGATGGCCGTCACCAATCGTTCATTGTCCTCCGCCCGCTGGGTGGAGATGCGGAAATATGTGCTGTCCAATCCCTCGAAGTTGGAAGCGTCACGAATCAGCAGGCCGTGTTTATGGGCCAGGTAATCCTTCAGCGCGGACGCCTTGCCCATCCGGAGGCGCACCAGCATGAAGTGTGTGTCTGTATCCCATACTTCCATCCCGCCGGCTTGGCGGAGCAAGGATTGCAGTCGGGCTGTTTCTGTCAGACAGCCCGGCAGGTCGAAAGGTACGGCTTGGGGATGGGCCAGCAGGAACATGCCAGCCAAAAGGGCCACGCCATTGACCGACCAAGGCATCCGATGTGTGCGCAAATGATAGAGCACAGAAGCATTTCCCGTCAGGTAACCTAAACGCAGCCCGGGCATGGCATAACGCTTAGTCAGGGAGTGAAGCAACAAGACGTTGGGCATTTCCACGGCTTCCCGAGCCGCGAGCAGGGGCTTTAGGGTAAAGTCCTCATACGATTGGTCAATGACGAAGAGGATGTGCGGGTTGTCTGCGGCCAGCCGGAGGAGCAAATCCTTGTCCACAACCTGCCCCGTGGGGTTGTTGGGATTGCAAAGCCAAAGCATCCGCAGGTCTTCCGGCAACCTGCCATTCCCCGGCAGGTGGTAAAGGGAAATGACCTGATGTCCGTGGATGCGGCAAGCGTCGGCATACTCGCTGAACGTGGGTTGCAGCACTGCACTCCGTACGCCGGCAAATGATTGGGCCAAGAGATAAATGGCTTCCGTGGCACCACTGGTCACACAGACCTGTTCGGGCTGGATGCCGGAGGCCTTTGCCACACGAGCTTCAAGCGTGTAGGGCTGTGGTTCCGGATAAGTGGATATGGCTTCGTCCATACGTTCGCGCAGCCAGGTTTTCAATGCCGTCGGGTCAATCCAGTTGGTAAGGTTGGAACTGAAATTAGCCGTTATCGGACGGTTGTATTTGTAGAGGTCGTCTCCATGTCCTTCTATCATCGTTGCTCGGTGGTTAGAATGTTATATAATGAAGGTATATTTGTGTGGGCACGGACGTGTGCAGCCAGTTTGTCGTATTGCGTTTCCTTGAACGTTGGATAGTCAAAAGTTTCCTTCCCTGCCACTTTGTCGGCGTAGGGGGCCAACAGGAAGTCAATGAATGGCTGATTGTCCAAAATGCCGTGCAGGTAAGTGCCCATGCAGTGGCGGTCTGCCATATATCCGTCCGCCGTGCCATCCGTCAGCAGGGTCAATGGCGAGGGAGGTTCTCCTTCGATAGGAGAGGTAAGTCCCATGTGTATTTCGTAACCTTTCATTTCGGCCGTTTCATCCGGGGTGTTCAAGTAGAAACGGACTTGTCGGGTCACCTTGTCGGGAGTCATGCGGGTTTGGACAGGCAGCAGGCTTAAGCCGGGCAGGCATTCCGTGTCCCCCTCCAGATGTTCCGGGTCGGTTATTTCATGTCCCATCATCTGGTAGCCGCCGCAGATGCCCAGGATGGTTTTTCCTTTGCGTCGGGCGTGGAGGATGGCTTCAGCCACTCCGCTGCGTCGCAGTTCAGCCAGGTCGTCAATGGTACTTTTGCTGCCGGGCAGGATGATGATGTCCGCCTTCTCCAATTCGCGGATATGATTGGTGTAGAAAAGGTGGACACGCGGATCCTGTTCCAACACATTGAAGTCGGTGAAGTTGCTCAGGTGGCGCAGGAGGACGATGGCCACGTTCACTTTGCCCAGTTGTGCTTCCGCTGCCTTGACGGCCAGGGAGACAGAGTCTTCGTCTTCTATCAGGATGCCTTGGTAGTAGGGAATCACACCCAGGACGGGGATGCCGCATAAATCCTCCAGCATCTTTATGCCCGATTCAAACAAGCGCAAGTCTCCTCGGAACTTGTTCACAAAAATGCCTTTTATCAGCCTCCGTTCTTCCGGGTGGAGCAAGGCCAGTGAGCCATAGAGACTGGCAAAGATGCCACCCCGGTCTATGTCTCCCACCAGGAATACGTCCGCCCCGGCATATGCAGCCATAGACAGGTTCACCAAGTCTGTGTCGCGCAGGTTGATTTCGGAGATGCTGCCTGCTCCTTCCAATACGACGGGATTATGGCGTGCTGCCAGCCGGTCGTAGGCGGCACACACTTCTTTTCGCAGTATTTCGCGGCCTTCCTGGCTGAAATAATCGTAGGCGTTGCGGTTGCCGATGGGGCGGCCGTTCAGCACCACCTGCGAGGTGTGGTCGGACTGCGGTTTCAGCAGCAGCGGGTTCATGTCCGTATGGCACGGCACGCCTGCTGCCTCGGCTTGCACGGCCTGTGCCCGTCCGATTTCCAGTCCTTCGGGCGTGGCAAAGGAATTGAGCGCCATGTTTTGTGCCTTGAATGGTGCAGGATGGTAGCCATCTTGCCGGAAGATGCGGCAGAAGGCGGTGGCCAGTATGCTTTTGCCCACATCGCTTCCCGTGCCGGCCAGCATCATGGAGTGTAGTCGTTTCTGCATAGTCAGTGCTGTTGTTGAAATGGGGCGCAAAAATACATAATCTATCCGGATATAGACAAAGTTGGGGAGGAAAAATGAATTCCCTCCCCAATCAAAGTGCTATTGGACTCATCTGCGTGGGCCAAATCCAGGTCCTCGGCGGCCAAATCCCGGGCCGCGCATTTCGGGCTGCTTGTTGGAGCGTTTGCCACCGAAAATGTTGAGGCGGTAAATGAAGTGCAGCATACAGTAGCTGTTGATGCCGTTGTACTCGTAGACGGAGCGTCCTGAGGCAGTGAGCGAGCGGGTGATGTTGCTTTGCTGTTTGAGAATGTCGTAGAATTCAAGGCTGATGGTGGCATCTCCACGCAGGAAAGTCTGGGCAATCTGGGCATTCCAAATCAGTTCATTGCGGTTCATGCTGCTGTCGCTGTATCCGCGTCTGCTTTGGTTGGCAAGGTTGGTGGAGATGCTCATGTTCCACGGTGTGTTGATGGTGGTGTTGGCCCCATAGCTGAAATTATAGGGTTGCTGGTTGTTGCTGGGAGTCAGTTTGTCCCGCTCGATGGAGTAGGAGAGGGTGCCGTTTATGCCGAACTCCAGCCAGTCGTTGCGGTAGGTGGCGTTGAGGCGTTCGTTCAGCGTCAGGTTGGTGGTGGTGTTCTTCTGCTCGATGGCTTCCGCGCCCTGGCCGGAGGTCAGGTAACCCACGTTGTTGGCATAGTTGGCGTTGGTGAAGGAGCCGATGGTGAACTTCTTGTTCTTCAGGGCCGTGTTGAAGCCGAACATGCCGAAGGCGTTCCAATTGCCGTTGATGTTGCGGGGCGTGGTGGTCCATCCGCCGGTGGCATCGTTGTAGACACGGCTGCTGCTGATGCTGTTTTGCGTCAATTGGAAATTGGCGTGCGCAAAGATGCCGCGTTGCTTGTCCGGAATATAGTTGTTGTAGAACAAGCGCAGGTTATGCCTGAAAGAAGGCTTCAAGTCCGGATTGCCCACCTGGATGCTCAGGGGGTTGGAGTCATCTGTGACAGGTAACAGGTTCTCCATGCTGGGCTGGCTGCTTCGTCCGCGGTAGGTGACGCGCAACTGGCTGAGTTTGGAGAAGCGTACCCGCAAGTCGATGTTCGGTGCGAAATTGAAGACATTCCGGGTGCTGATGGTGTCAATGTCGCCCTTCTGATAGGTCAGGCGCGTGTTTTGCGGTTGGAAGGACAAGCCGGCGTTCAGCTGGTATTTGGTGCGCATGAAGCGCAGGCCTACCTGTGCATCGTGGGCGTAGGTCTGATACTTGGCATATTTGCTTTGGTCATCGTCCCGGTAGTCCAGATAGCCGTCGGGCAGTGCGTCGCCCATCTCCCAGCCCAGCGAGGTCAAGTCGTAGGTGTTCTTGTTGCTTTTGCTCAGGCTGTATTGGAAGCGGTAGCTGAATTGGAGGAAGGTACCCTTGGCAATGGGCTCGCTGTACGTCATCTGTGCTTGGTAGCTGTAGTTATCGGAGGGCGAGGTGATGTAGCGGCGGATGATGTCATTGTTCTGGGTGGTGCCCGTCAGGAAGTAATAGGTGTCCGAGGAGGAATATTGGTCATTGTCGCTGTCCCCGTATTCAAACCGGCCGCGGAAGGTGATGTTGCGTCCTTTGCTGTTCAGCTTGCGGTTGACTTGCAGGGTGGCGTTGGCGGAGATATCATCGCCATCGCTGCTGCTGCGGTTGTTGCTGGTGTTGACGCGGATGTCCTTCAGGGGATCATCGCCGCTCAGGATGTCTGCCTTTGACAAGGCACTCAAGTCCAGGTAGTCATTGGGATTGGCCACATAGCTGTAAGGGTCGTCATTGAAAGTGCCCGACTGGGAGAAGGAACTGCTTCGCGTCTGCGTGTAGGAGAAATTGGGGCGGAAGATGATGTTGGTCAGCGTGTCCGGCCTCCATTCCATTTTGAAATTGGCCCATACAGAGACGTTGCGGTTGTTTTGCGTGGAGTTGGAGTTGGAGAAAGACGAGGAGCTCTGTCCTGTCAGGAAGTTCTCGGTATATCCGGTGCTGATTTGGTCGTTGTCCCGGTAATTGTAGCGTGCGCTTCCCTCCAGGGCAAGCTTCTCGCTTTCCGTGGCAAAGTTCAGGCCAATGTCTTTGCGAGTCGTCAGGCCGGAATTGCGTCGCCAGCGCGGGCCGCCTCCACCTCCGGAGAATCCCTGGTCGTTGACGTTGTTGGCACGTCCGATGAAGGTCACTTGGGTGTTGCCGCGGAAATAGTTCATCATGGCGCGGGCCGAGTAGCGGTCTTCGGTGCCTCCGGCCACGTCGGCGTTGCCGAACCATCCGGTATTCATCTCTTTCTTCACGGTCAGATCCAATACGGTTTCCTCTTCGCCGTCGTCAATGCCGGTGATGCGCGCCAAGTCTGATTTCTTGTCGTAAGTCTTCAGCTTTTCAACCATTTCCACGGGCAGGTTCTGGAGGCCGGTGGCCACATCGCCGCCGAAGAACTCCTTGCCGTTGACCAATATCTTGGATACGTCTTTTCCGTTGATTTTCACGTTGCCGTCATCATCCACCTCGGCACCGGGCAGTTTCTTCACCAGTTCCTCCAGCGTGGCACCTTGGGGCGTGCGGTAGGCCGATGCGTTGAATTGCACCGTGTCTTCCACCACCTGCACCTGCGGGGCCTCGGCCACCACCACGGCTTCGGCCAGCAGGATGGCGTCGGGTTGGAGCACGATGTTCTCCATCCGTTTGGGAGCTGATGAGAGTTGCACGGGGATGAATTGGGGCTGATAGCCTATGTAGGTCACCTTGAGCACGTATTTGCCGGGCTTGGCTTGTAGGCGGTAGTATCCCTGCATGTTGCTGGCCATGCCGGTGGACTGGGTGCTGTCCGGGAGGTTGAGTAACTGTACGCTGGCGGCGATGGCGGGTTGTTCGGTGTCACCTTCCATGACGCGTCCCGATATTTCGACCGCTTTTTTCTGTGAGAATGCGGACAATGCCACCATGCTGAGCAGTATCGTCCACGTAACGAATCGTTTCATCTGTCTATTCTTCTTTATACCTTAAAAAAATGAGTTGTCAATGTCCGTTTGACGTCCGATGGCGGGAAAGGTTTAATGGGGCAAATGATAAAATGTCTTATTATTCGGCTATTTCTTTTAAAGCACCCGTGCCTGCTTCCCGGAGAAACCTTATCTTTGCCGCGGGAAACAGGAATTTAGTTTAGGCGCGGATTACGCGGATTTCACGGATATATTATTTGTGAAACCATTGGCATTCATAATTCTATGATAAAACTTAATCCGTGAAATCCGTGTAATCCGCGCCTAAAAGACATCGATAAATTATCATTTGACCGACTTATATGATGAACAAGCAAGAAGTAATCCTTTGCGAGGGCTTGGCAGACAGCCTGGGGCGTGCCTTTGCCCAATGTCCGCACGACAAGATCTTCGTCCTGACCGATGAACACACCCACCGCCTCTGCCTGCCCCTGCTGGAAGGCGTGGAAGGCCTGGCAGAGGCCGTGCAGATTGTCATAGGACCGGAAGACGTGCACAAGAATCTGGAGACATTGGCTTCCGTTTGGCTGGAGTTGAGCAACAAGGGTGCCACGCGCCGTTCGCTGATGGTGAATTTGGGCGGGGGCATGGTGACCGACTTGGGCGGATTTGCCGCCTCCACTTTCAAGCGGGGCATACCTTATATTAATATACCCACCACGCTGCTGGCCATGGTCGATGCGGCCGTGGGCGGCAAGACGGGCATCAACTTCAACGGGCTGAAGAATGAGGTGGGCGTGTTTGCGCCGGCCGTCAGCGTGCTCATCGAAACCGAATTCCTGCGCACGCTGGACGACCGGAACTTCTTTTCGGGCTATGCCGAGATGCTGAAGCACGGCCTCATCAGCACGACCGGGCACTGGGCCGAGCTGCTGGCTTTCGACACGGATCCTGTCGACTATGCACGGCTGAAGGCGATGGTGGGCCGTTCGGTGCAGGTGAAGGAGAACATCGTGCGCGAGGACCCCTTGGAGCGGGGCATCCGCAAGGCGCTGAACCTGGGGCACACCGTGGGCCATGCCTTCGAGAGCCTGGCCTTGGCCGAAGGGCGTCCCGTGCTGCACGGATATGCTGTGGCGTGGGGCCTGGTGTGCGAACTGTACCTGGCGTGTCTCAAGACGGGTTTCCCGCAAGACAAGATGCGGCAGACCGTTGGCTTCATCAAGGAGCATTACGGCGTGTTCGCTTTCGACTGCAAGGAATACGAACAACTTTATGCCCTGATGCAGCATGACAAGAAGAACACGGAGGGTGTCATCAACTTTACCTTGCTGGAAGACATTGGCGGGATTGCCCTCAATCAGACGGCTGACAAGAAAACCATCTTCGAAGCCTTGGACTTCTACCGGGAGACAATGGGGGCATAGTTAGGCTACTTTAACACAAGCGCGTGCAGCATTTGGCGTGCCCCGGCATTTCTTCTTACGTGAAGCGAAATGTATAACTTAAAACGTGAACTTGCAATGAAAAGTATGATGACAAGAAGTAAGAAATGGTTGGTGGTGTGCATGGCGGCGGTGGCTTCGTTGGGCTTCCAGTCCTGTCTGGACGATGATGACAATGACTACTCGTTGCTGTATCCCAATGCGCTGGTGACGGTGAAGCACGATGCGGACAACTCATGCTACCTGCAGCTGGACGAGCAAACCACGTTGTTGCCTGTCAATATGAAGACCTCGCCTTTTGGTGAAAAGGAAGTGCGTGCCCTCGTCAATTATTCCGAAGTGGACGAGCCCAGCGGGATTTTCAGCCAGGCTGTCCAGGTCAACTGGATAGACAGCCTGCTGACCAAGCCCATGGCTCCCAACCTGGGCGAGACAGAAAACAATGCGGTCTATGGCAGTGACCCGGTGGAAATGGTGGCCGATTGGGTGACGATAGCCGAGGACGGATACTTGACCCTCCGTTTCCGCACCGTGTGGAATGACCCGGGCAAAAAACATTTTGTAAACCTCATTCCGACCCATAACCCCGATGACCCCTATGAGGTGGAGTTCCGCCACAATGCATACGGGGACACCTACGGGCAGGCGGGAGACGGGCTGGTGGCTTTCAGCTTGGCTTCCTTGCCCGACACGGAGGGAAAAACTGTGAAGCTCACCTTGAAGTGGCAATCCTTTACCGGCGAGAAGTCGGCCCAGTTTGACTATTGCACCCGCAAGGCCCTGTCATCTTCCTCGTCGGGAGTCGTGGCTGTGAGGAGCAACCTGAACCTGAAATGACCATATATGCGCAAGAAGGCGCATCGAAACCGGACAGGGCCGTCTTGAAGGCCCGGATCAAACAGATGGCGCGGATTTCCTGCTGGATGAATTCGCGCCATTTGTGCTTGAAACGGGGAACGTAAGTCTTGCTGTTGACGTTTTATTATTAAATAATCAAAATCTTGCCATGCTACGTGGTGTATCTGAAAAGTTTTCCTATATTTGCAGTGTTGTTTGCTTACACTTTGCGCGTAGCAAATGAATGAGAAAGACTTTAATTACCTTTAATGCGAAATATTATGAACATCGAACGTATCATGGCCTCGCTGGAGGCAAAACATCCTGGTGAATCCGAGTACCTTCAAGCCGTGAAGGAAGTGCTTCTTTCCATAGAAGACGTGTACAACCAGCATCCCGAATTCGAGAAAGCAAAGATTATCGAGCGCTTGGTGGAGCCCGACCGCATCTTCACGTTCCGCGTGACGTGGGTGGACGACAAGGGCGAAGTGCAGACCAACCTGGGCTACCGGGTGCAATTTAACAATGCCATTGGCCCGTACAAGGGCGGCATCCGCTTCCACGCATCCGTCAACCTCTCCATCCTGAAGTTCCTGGGCTTCGAGCAGACCTTCAAGAACGCCTTGACCACGCTCCCGATGGGCGGCGGCAAGGGCGGTTCGGACTTCTCGCCCCGCGGCAAGAGCGATGCGGAAATCATGCGTTTCTGCCAGGCCTTCATGCTGGAGCTGTGGCGTCACCTGGGGCCCGACATGGACGTGCCTGCCGGCGACATCGGCGTGGGCGGCCGTGAAGTAGGCTACATGTTCGGCATGTACAAGAAGCTGACCCGCGAGTTTACCGGCACTTTCACAGGCAAGGGACTGGAGTTCGGCGGATCACTCATCCGTCCCGAGGCCACGGGATTCGGCGGCCTGTACTTCGTCAACCAGATGCTTCAGACCAAGGGCATTGACATCAAGGGCAAGACCGTGGCCATCTCCGGTTTCGGCAACGTGGCTTGGGGCGCTGCCACCAAGGCCACGCAGCTGGGTGCCAAGGTTGTCACCATCTCCGGCCCGGACGGCTATGTCTATGACCCGGACGGCATCAGCGGCGAGAAGATTGATTATATGCTGGAGCTCCGCGCATCGGGCAACGACATCGTGGCCCCGTATGCCGAAGAGTTCCCCGGTGCCACCTTCGTGCCCGGCAAGCGTCCGTGGGAGGTGAAGGTGGACATCGCCCTGCCTTGCGCCACGCAGAATGAACTGAACGGCGAGGATGCCCGCCACCTGATAGACAACGGCGTCCTCTGCGTGGGCGAAATCTCCAACATGGGCTGCACGCCGGAGGCCATCGACCTCTTCGTCGAGCACAAGATGATGTATGCGCCGGGCAAGGCCGTCAATGCCGGCGGCGTGGCCACCAGCGGCCTGGAGATGTCGCAGAACGCCATGCACCTCAGCTGGAGCGCCGCCGAGGTGGACGAGAAGCTGCACGGCATCATGCACGCCATCCACGACCAGTGCGTGAAGTACGGCACGGAGCCTGACGGTTACATCAACTACGTGAAGGGAGCCAACATCGCCGGCTTCATGAAGGTGGCTCATGCCATGATGGCCCAGGGGGTCATTTGAGGAAAGACTTTGTTTAGTTGTATTTGTATTTGTGGTTTATGCCGCCCCTTGCCTGTGAAGGTTATGGGCGGCTTTTTTTGTTTCCGGGTGTCGGAAGGGAGTAGTTCCGGGTGTCGGAAGGGAGTAGTTCCGGATGTCGCAACCGGGTGGTTGCGGATGTCGCAACCGGGTGGTTGCGGATGTCGCAACCGGGTGGTTGCGGGTGTCGCAACCGGGTAGTTGCGGGTGTCGCAACCGGGTAGTTGCGGGTGTCGCAACCGGGCGAACCGGGTTGTTGATTCGCGTTTTCTCCGTATTTCGCATTTTTGCATTATCTTTGTGCTCGAAAAATAGGAATTTAGTTTAGGCGCGGATTACGCGGATGGACGCGGATATATTATTTGTGAAACCATTGGCATTCATAATTCTATGATAAAACTTAATCCGTGAAATCCGTGTAATCCGCGCCTAAAAGACACCGATAAATTATCATTTATGTTACAATCCGAACTCAAGCTGCGGCGTGACAAGATACGCGCCCTGATGGCGGGACAAAAGATTGATGCCGCCCTCATCACGTGCAATGTGAATCTGATTTATGCGTATGGCCAAGTGGTCAGCGGCTACCTGTACCTTCCCTTGGACGGGCCGGCCCGTCTGTTTGTCAAGCGGCCGAACAACCTGAAAGGCGAGCATATCCATCCCATCCGCAAGCCGGAACAACTGCCGGACTTGCTGAAGGAAATGGGCCTTCCCTTGCCGGGCCGCCTGATGCTGGAAGGGGATGAATTGCCTTATAATGAATATGCCCGTTTGGCGGCCTGCTTCCCCGGTGCGGAAGTGCTGCCTTGCGGGACCGCCCTTGTCCGCCGGGCACGCAGTGTGAAGACCGAAATGGAGTTGGAACTGTTCCGCCGTTCGGCAGCGGCCCATGCACGGGCATACGGTCGGATACCCTCCGTGTACGTGGAAGGCATGACAGACCGGGCCCTTTCCATTGAAATCGAACGCCTGATGCGTCTGGAAGGCTGCCTGGGCATCTTCCGCGTCTTTGGGCGGAGCATGGAAATCTTCATGGGAAGCGTGCTGACGGGAGACAATGCCGCTGCGCCCAGCCCTTACGATTTTGCCTTGGGAGGGGAAGGGATGGATCCGTCCTTGCCGGGCGGTGCCAACGGCACGTTGCTGAAGCCCGGACAAAGCGTGATGGTGGACCTGGGCGGCAATTTCTTCGGCTATATGTGCGACATGAGCCGGGTCTACTCCATAGGCCGTTTGCCCCGGCAGGCCTATGATGCCCACCAGGTTTGCCTGGAAGTGCAGGAGAAGGTCGCCTCGATGGCCCGACCGGGCGTGACGGGCGAAGACCTGTACAACGCCGCCCTCGGGGTGGTGACCCGCGCCGGATGGGCGGACCACTTCATGGGCATCGGGCAGCAGGCCAAGTTCATCGGTCACGGCATCGGCTTGGAAATCAACGAGGCACCGGTGATTGCCCCCCGCATGAAACAGGAATTGGAGCCGGGCATGGTCTTTGCCCTCGAACCGAAAATCGTGTTGCCGGAAGTAGGCCCCGTGGGCATCGAGAACTCGTGGGCGGTGACCGCCGACGGGTTGGAGAAGCTGACGCAGGCACCGGAAGAAATCATCGAACTCTGACCATCCTCACAGCCTTTTCAGGGCCAGTTTGATGACTTGCTCCACCGGGGCAGAGGGCTCTTCCTTCAGGATGCCGATCACCACCTTTTGCGAAGGGCCTTGCGCGAAGCCCAGCATCGTGAGGGCGGCCACCGCCTCGTCCATCACTTCATTGTTGGCGGGGAGGGTGGCGGTTCCTCCGGTGCTGGCCGCGGCCACGGCCCCGGTCTTGATTTTGTCCTTCAAGTCCACAATGATGCGTTGCGCCGTCTTCAGGCCGATGCCTTTCACGCTTTTCAGCAGGTTGGCGTTCTCGTTGCTGATGACGTTGATGAGTTCGTTTGGCGAGAGGGCGGAGAGAATCATGCGCGCCGTGTTGCCGCCGATGCCCGATACCGAGATGAGCAGCAGGAACAGTTCCCGCTCTTGGCGGTCGGCGAACCCGAAGAGCACGTACGCGTCTTCGCGGATGGCCTCGTGGATGTAGAGCTTGCACGCCTTCTTTCCTTGGATGGCGGAGTAGGTGTTGAGGGAGATGTTGGCGGCATATCCCACGCCGTGGCAGTCGATGACGGCGGTGGCGGGAGTCAGTTCGGCTATGTCGCCCTGGATGTATTCTATCATATCTTGGGAAAATTTGTTCTGCGAAGTAACAAAATCGGGTAATTCAATCTCAAAGAACAGTGTCGCAGGTACGCTCCGGCAATGTTACCCTAAAAAAGAAAACCGCTAACTAATTATTAGTCAGCGGTTGGTTCGTGGAGCATAGCGGACTCGAACCGCTCACCTCGACACTGCCAGTGTCGCGCTCTAGCCAGATGAGCTAATACCCCGTTCTTTTTTTGACGGTGCAAAGATAAGGCGTTTTTTTATTATGGCAAAACTTTCTCGACGTTTTTTTTATTTCCAGCGAAAAAAAATGGTTCATAAGGGAATATTTGCTAAGTTTGCAGCGAAAAACAAAAGATAACTATGCTGATATTCAATACGACTTATCATGTGGAAGAAGGCCAGGAGAAATATTTCTTGGTTTGGATGCAGGAATATTACTTGCCTGAAGTGGAAAAGGATGGTGTCCTCCATATGCCGCGCATCGCGCGGATATTGAGCCATCGGGAAGAAGGAAGCAGTTGCTTCTCGGTGCAATTTGAAGTGGAGGATTCGGCCCGCTTGCATCATTGGCACCAAAGGCAAGGAACAAGGCTGGCCGGGGAAATGCAGAAGATATTCAAGGACAAGGTGGTTGGCTTCCCCACATTGATGGAGGTGTTGGTGTGATACGACCGGTTGAAGAGAAAATAATATTAGGCATCGACCCGGGAACCACCATCATGGGATATGGTGTGCTCCGGGTGGCGGGCGTGAAACCGGAAATGGTGGCCATGGGCATCATAGACCTGCGAAAATATGCCAACCATTACCTGAAGTTGCGGCATATACACGAGCGGGTGTTGAGCATCATTGAAAGCTATTTGCCGGACGAAATGGCCATCGAGGCACCTTTCTATGGAAAGAATGTACAGTCCATGCTGAAACTGGGACGAGCCCAAGGTGTGGCCATGGCCGTGGCGTTGAGCCGGGATATCCCCATCACGGAATATGCGCCTTTGAAGATCAAAATGGCCATCACCGGCAATGGACAAGCTTCCAAGGAACAGGTAGCGGACATGCTGCAACGGATGTTGCACTTCAGCAAAGATGACATGCCTACCTTCATGGATGCCACTGATGGATTGGCCGCCGCTTATTGCCATTTCCTGCAAATGGGGCGTCCTTCTGTGGAGAAAGGCTACCGCAGCTGGAAAGACTTTGTGGCCAAAAACCCGGACAAAGTGAGCCGATGACTAATAACTGAGACGCAGACCCGCCTGCAATGTGAAATTGCATGGGTTATCCTTGCGGATGGTCTGCAGCTCCGAACCATCATCGAAGAAGTAGGAGACACCAGGCTCCAAGTACACCCCCACATGGCGGCCAAGGTTGTATTGTGCACCCACGGATGCCATGACGGACAGTTGGACAGGATCCACCGTTTCCTTTTCAGTTCCTATTTTGCCATAAACACATTTTTCGATGACACCTCCCGCTGACACGTAGAGGGTGAAACGCTTTGCATCCACAAAATTCCAGTTGCCTCGAATAGGTATACCCAGATAATGCAATTTCTGACTCGTCTTTTCGGCATCTCCTTCATAGAGGATGTCTGAAGCCAAGAATGTATAGACCAATCCCGTCTCAACGGAGAAGCCCCTGGGCAGGTTCTTGCGGAGTGAAAAACCGGCACTGACAGGCTGCTTGTGGTCTATGGATACTATCCGGCGACTGCGGCTTTGCAAGTAGGGAAGGCCATTCTGAAAAAACAGTTCCTGTCCTTTGGGGATGGTGAGGATGCCGTTTGAAGTGGCGGCCAAATCCAGGTTGAGATGGCCTGTCCCCAAATCACTTTGCTGGAAGTGCTGAGGGCCGTCACCATCCGGCGAATAGCCGAAGCCTCCCGTGTTGCCAACGGAGATGCCTATGGACCATCCTTTTCCTGACCGTGCACGGGGTCTGCCGGACATGGCTAACAGTGGTTGATCCACATCCGGAAGTTCGGTGCTTTTTTTCGTTTCCGACTTAGAGGTACCCGGGGTGTGAGACTCCTTCTCTTTCGTTTCCTCACTTTTCTTTTCTTCTTCCCTTTCTTCCGTTTCTGTATGGGCAAGAATGTTTGTTTGTACGGCAGCATCTGTCAGCAGCACATCTGCCAAACGGACAGGTGGAAGAAGAGGCTCTGAGGTTTGTGGCGTTGCCTGTACGGGCAGCTTGTCAGCAACCTGTGGCGTTGCGGCCGGCAAGATATGGGACGGACTGTCCGGCAGGTTGTTGTCTGCCAGGCGCAGCCCGATGAACGACACAGCCCCCACCAACAGGGCGGCAGCAACCATGGCCCATCGGCGGAAAGGAATGAGCTTGCGTCGGGGGAGTGCTTGCTCTAACTTTTCCCAACCAGCCTGAGGCAAAGGCGCAGAGTAATCATCCAGGTTCTCTTTTATCTTTTTCAGCCAAGCTTCGTCTTTCATACGCTTTCTCTTGTTTGATTAGCTATGTTGTTTTATCCATTCACGCACCTTGACGGCCATCGAGGCCTTGGCACGAGTCAGTTGCGAGGCGGACGATTTCTCGTTGATGCCCAGCAACGTGGCTATTTCCTTATGGGATTTTCCTTCAAAAACATAAAGGTTCAACACGGTACGATATCCTGTAGGCAGGTCGGCAATAAAGCCCATCAACACCTCGCGGGGGATGGCATCGATATCGGTCGAATCGGGCTCGTCAAAGACTTCAGGGACTTCATCAAGGGCAACGGGCTTGTGCATGACATCGTTGCGCCGCAAATATTGCAAAGCCTGATTCACCATGACACGTTCCATCCACGCCTTCAAGGAGCCTTCGCCGCGCCAAGTGAATTTGTCAAATGAGTTGAACAGTCGCAGGAATCCATCATGCAGCAGGTCTTCTGCCACATCGCGCTGGCCGACGTAGCGCAGGCATACGCCCAGCAAGCGACCTGCATAGCGCTCATACAATACCTTGTAGGCTGCGCGGTCGCCCCGTCTGCAATGTTCGGCCAATTCCTGCTCTTCCATCTCTGTTCGTGACACGTGTTCGTAGGGATTAAATGCAACGGCGGCAAAAATACTGCATCGGCCGGGGTGAAAAATCGGGCTTTAGTCTTTTTAACGCCCAGCCGTGCAGTATTTAACGCAAAAAGGGATTACTTTCGTGTCATAAATCCCAAAAACATTTTCATAGGAATGAAACGAATCTATTTTTTAGTTGTCTTATGCTGCACCTTGGCCGCAACATTCTGCTTCCAATCTTGCTTGGAGGATGACACCTATGGCGGTGAAAACCTGCTCTTTGCGGTAGGCACAGTCCGGGTCATGGAAGGGCAGGATTATTATTTCGAGTTGGACGAAGGAAGCCTCCTGTATCCGACTGACACCACCGACATACACGACTATCAAGTAGTAAATGACCAACGTGCCTTTGTTTACTTCACTCCCTTGGACGAGAAGCTGGCCGGCTATGAGTACAATGCGAAGTTGGAGCACATTGAGAATATCCTGACCAAGGACATCTATCGCATGCCGCCCGACAAGGCCGACAGCATCGGGCACGACCACATTGATGTGGATAACATATGGCTGACGGATGACCATGTCAACATCGTCTACAAGATACACCACAGCAATAATCCGGAAAAGCTGCATATGTTGAACCTGGTTGTCAATGAAACCGATGAACCGGTCATGGACGGATATCTGCATCTTGAGTTCCGCCACAATGCCTATGACGATGCTCCTGTGCAAGCTGGCACGGGCATTGTTTCTTTTAAGTTGGATGAGGTGCGCGACCAGTTGGCGAATGCCCAGGGCATACGTGTACATGTTGCCACCATTTATAATGGTAATCAGACATTCACCATAAATCAGACGATCCATTAGGTTTATTTCATGCCACTTTTTGCCCCAAAATCGC
Organism: uncultured Mediterranea sp.; assembly: GCA_939791845.1. Classification (GTDB taxonomy): domain Bacteria; phylum Bacteroidota; class Bacteroidia; order Bacteroidales; family Bacteroidaceae; genus Bacteroides. The sequence goes on from CALNEX010000005.1 coordinate 26,331, forward strand.
ATACATATCCGCTACATATCCATTCTATTTCCATAATTCCTTACAGAAAATATTTTTGTAAGGATTTTGCTTAATATATCACGTTGATAACCAGTTAAATACAAAACAGGAAGCCCTCTCAAAAAAACACTTAAGAGTTATGCTCGCAACTCTTAAGTGTTTTTGCGGTAGGTGTTAAGAGTTAGCGGAAAAACTCTTCAGTGTTTTTTTTAGAAACACTTGACAAAGTATAGTTTATCTTTCGGAAAGCCTCCGGCAGTGGTGGGACACGGAATAAAGTGCTTTTCTTGAAACTTATTGCGCAATGTGTTCGCAGTTTCCCGATAATTCGTTATTTTTGCACCCGTAAACAGCAAATATTTCAATCAAAAAGAAAGGAAATAATGAAAACAGCGAAACTATTGCTGCACTGTCCTGACCGTCCGGGTATCCTGGCGGAGGTGACGGACTTCATTACGGTGAACAAGGGAAACATTGTCTACCTGGACCAATATGTGGACCATGTGGAGAATATTTTCTTCATGCGCATTGAGTGGGAACTGGAGAGTTTTTTGGTTCCACAGGAGAAAATCCACGATTACTTTGCCACACTCTATGCCCAAAAATACGCGATGGACTTCCGCCTTTATTTTTCGGACTACACGCCGCGTATGGCCATCTTCGTGTCCAAGATGCCGCATTGCCTCTATGACTTGTTGGCGCGTTATACGGCGGGTGAGTGGAACGTGCGGATTCCCCTCATTATCAGCAATCATCCCGACTTGGAGCACGTGGCGCGACGCTTCGACATTCCCTTTCACCTTTTCCCCATCACCAAGGAGAACAAGGCTGAACAGGAACGGCGCGAGTTGGAACTGATGGCCGAACACGGTGTGAACTTCATAGTCCTGGCGCGTTATATGCAGGTGGTGTCCGAACAGCTTATTGATGCCTTTCCTAACCGCATCATCAACATACACCACTCCTTCCTGCCTGCCTTCGTGGGGGCGAAACCCTATCATGCTGCCTTCGAGCGCGGAGTGAAAATCATTGGTGCCACCAGCCACTATGTGACCACGGATTTGGACGCAGGCCCCATCATTGAGCAGGACGTAGTGCGCATCACCCACAAGGACACCGTGCAAGACTTGGTGAACAAAGGCAAGGACCTGGAGAAGATAGTCCTGTCCCGCGCCGTGCAGAAGCACATCGAGCGTAAGATATTGGCCTACAAGAACAAGACAGTGATATTCAATTAATCCCATAGAGCCATGAGCATAGCAATCATCAAATACAATGCAGGCAATATCCGCTCCGTGGACTATGCCTTGCGCCGCCTGGGTGTGGAGCCGGTCATCACGGCAGACGAGGAAACGTTGCGCCGGGCAGACCGCGTGATATTCCCCGGCGTAGGCGAGGCCGCCACTACCATGGAATTTCTCCGCACTTCTGGATTGGACCGACTGATACTCAGCCTGAGGCAACCCGTATTGGGCATCTGCCTGGGCATGCAACTAATGTGCCGCCACTCCGAGGAGGGCGATGCCGACGGACTGGGCATCTTCGATGCCGAGGTGCGCCGCTTCGTCTCCACCCGCCACGAGGACAAGGTGCCCCACATGGGATGGAACACCATCGGACGGACGTGCAGCCCCTTGTTCCGCGGATTTGAAAAGGATGAGTATGTCTACTTCGTGCACAGCTACTACGTGCCGCTGCATCCATGCACGGCGGCGGTGACGGACTACATACATCCTTTCAGCGCGGCTCTGCACAAGGACAATTTCCATGCCACCCAGTTCCACCCTGAGAAGAGCGGAAGCGTGGGCGAGCGCATCTTGCATAATTTCCTGACCTTATAATATAAATATGTATAGCCATGATTGAATTGATACCTGCCATAGACATGATTGAAGGGAAGTGCGTACGCCTCTCCCAAGGAAAGTATGAGAGCAAGAAAATCTATCATGAAGACCCGCTGGAGGTGGCAAAAGCCTTCGAGGCACACGGCATTCGTCGCCTGCATGTGGTAGACTTGGACGGGGCGGCCTCGCATCACATCGTGAACCACCGGGCTTTGGAGCGACTGGCCACACATACTTCGCTGGACATTGACTTTGGCGGAGGCATCAAGACGGACAAAGATTTGCAAATAGCTTTCGAATGTGGCGCAAAGATGGTGACAGGAGGAAGCATTGCCGTGAAGGAGCCCGCCACCTTCCTACGCTGGCTGCAGGCATACGGGGCGGAGCGCATCATTCTTGGTGCGGACGTGAAGGATGGACGCATTGCCGTCAGCGGCTGGAAGGAAGAAAGCACGTGCCAACTCTTCCCTTTCCTGGACGACTATGTGGCGAAGGGAGTCATGCAAGTCATCTGCACGGACATCGGCCGGGATGGAATGCTGCAAGGCCCGTCGCTGGAGTTATACAAAGAGATATTGCGGCAACATCCTTCCCTCCATTTGGTAGCAAGCGGGGGCGTCAGCGGCATCCGTGATGTGGAGGCACTGGCCGGGGCGGGCATTCCGGCCGTCATCATCGGCAAGGCTTTCTACGAAGGGCGCATCACGCTGGAGGATATGGAAAGAGCGATAACCACTAATCACGATACAAAATGTTAGCAAAACGAATCATACCCTGCCTGGACATCAAGGACGGACAAACGGTGAAAGGCACCAACTTTGTCAACCTGCGCCAGGCGGGTGACCCCGTCGAACTGGCCCGTGCCTACAGCGGGCAGGGGGCGGACGAACTGGTATTTCTGGACATCACCGCCAGCTTTGAGGGGCGCAAAACCTTCACGGAACTGGTGAAACGCATTGCCGCCAACATCAGCATCCCTTTCACCGTGGGAGGCGGCATACACGAACTGGACGATGTGGCGAGCCTGCTGGAGGCGGGGGCGGACAAGATTTCCATCAACTCGGCCGCCATTCGCCGTCCGGAATTGATAGACGAGATAGCAAGCCACTTTGGTTCTCAAGTCTGCGTCCTGGCCGTGGATGCCAAACAGACGGACAAAGGGTGGCGTTGCTACCTGAACGGAGGACGGGTGGAGACGGACAAGGAGCTTTTCGCCTGGACACGCGAGGCGCAGGAACGCGGTGCAGGCGAAGTGCTTTTCACCAGTATGGACCATGACGGAGTGAAGACGGGCTATGCCAACGAAGCCTTGGCCCGGCTGGCCGACACACTCTCCATCCCGGTCATTGCATCGGGCGGAGCGGGTGCCAAAGAGCACTTCCGAGACGCATTTGTGGAAGGAAAAGCCGACGCCGCACTGGCTGCCAGCGTTTTTCACTTCGGAGAGATAAATATTCCCGAATTAAAGTCGTATCTTTGCGCCCAGGGAATTCCCGTCCGCTTGGTATGAACGGATTAGTAACAAATAATGGAAGTATGAACTTGAACTTTGAGAAGATGAACGGGCTTGTCCCCGCCATCATACAAGATGCCGACACGGCCAAGGTGCTGATGCTGGGATTCATGAACGAGGAAGCTTACCACCGAACGGTGGAGAGCGGTAAGGTGACTTTCTTCAGCCGCACGAAGAATCGACTTTGGACCAAGGGCGAGGAGAGCGGAAACTTTCTGCACGTCGTCTCCATCCAGGAAGATTGCGACCACGACACGTTGCTCATTCAGGCACATCCTGCAGGTCCCGTCTGCCACACCGGCACGGATACTTGCTGGGGCGACAAGAACGAGCAGCCTGTGATGTTCCTCAAGACCTTGCAGGACTTTATCTGCAAGCGCCACGAGGAGATGCCCGAAGGCTCCTACACCACCAGCCTCTTCCGCTCCGGCGTCAACAAGATGGCGCAGAAGGTGGGCGAAGAGGCCGTGGAAACGGTCATTGAGGCTTGCAACGGCACGGACGACCGCCTCATCTACGAGGGAGCTGACTTGCTATATCACCTCATCGTCCTCCTGACGTCCAAGGGCTACCGCATCGAGGATTTGGCCCGCGAACTTCAGGAACGTCACAGCGGCACATGGAAGAAGCACTGATAAGATACAAGGACGTAGAAATACACCAACAGGAGTTGTGCGTGTTGGGCGGTGTGAACCTGGAGTTGCACGCAGGCGAGTTGGTCTACCTGATAGGCAAGGTAGGTTCCGGCAAGACCAGCCTGCTCAAGACTTTCTACGCCGAGCTGGACGTGGAGTCGGGCGAGGCCGAAGTGCTGGGCTACGACATGCGCCGCCTCAAGCGCAAGCACATCCCCGAATTGAGGCGGAAGTTGGGTATCGTTTTCCAGGACTACCAGTTGCTCACCGACCGCACGGTCTACCATAACCTGGAGTTCGTGCTGAAGGCCACTGGCTGGAAGGACAAGGCGAAGATAAAGGATCGCATTGCCGAGGTGCTGGCTTTGGTGGGCATGGAGCGCAAGGGATACAAGTTTCCCCACGAACTGTCCGGTGGAGAACAACAACGTATAGGTATTGCGCGGGCCATGCTCAATTCGCCTCGAATTATCCTGGCTGACGAGCCCACAGGCAACCTGGACGCGGAGACGGGATACACCATCGCGGGACTGCTGGACAACTTGAGCCGCCAAGGTTCCTTGGTGGTGGTGACGACGCACAACCTGCGCCTGTTGGAGGACTTCCCCGGACGGGTTTACCGCTGTACCGACCATCGCTTGGAGGAAATCACTGGAAGCAAAGATTATACGGACAAAAAATCAACAATATAACGAAATGAATACAGGAATGAAAGTTTTAAAGTTTGGAGGTACTTCGGTAGGTTCCGCCCAGCGGATGAAAGAAGTGGCCAAATTGATTACCGACGGCGAACGCAAGATAGTGGTGCTTTCCGCCATGTCGGGTACCACGAACACCTTGGTGGAGATTTCGGACTATCTGTACAAGAAGAATCCGGAAGGTGCCAATGAGATCATCAACCGGCTGGAAGCCAAATACCGCGGACACATTGATGAATTGTATGCCACGCCGGAGTACAAGCAGAAGGGCTTGGAACTGATTCGCTCGCACTTCGACTATATCCGCTCCTACACGAAGGACTTGTTCACCCTTTTCGAGGAGAAAGTCATCCTGGCACAGGGGGAACTGATTTCCACGGGCATGATGAACCTCTACCTGCTGGAATGTGGTGTGAACACCGTCCTCCTGCCCGCCTTGGAGTTTATGCGAACGGACAAGAACGCCGAACCCGACCCCGTTTACATCAAGGAGAAGCTGCACGCCCAGCTGGAGTTACATCCTGATGCTGACATCTACATCACGCAGGGCTTCATCTGCCGCAATGCCTACGGCGAGATTGACAACCTGCAGCGTGGAGGCAGCGACTATACCGCTTCCCTTATCGGTGCCGCCATCAATGCTTCGGAGATTCAGATTTGGACGGATATCGATGGCATGCACAACAATGACCCGCGCATCGTGGACAAGACCTCGCCCGTGCGCCACCTGCACTTCGAGGAAGCCGCCGAATTGGCCTACTTTGGTGCCAAGATCCTGCACCCCACGTGCATTCAGCCCGCCAAGTACGCCAACATTCCCGTACGCCTGCTCAACACGATGGATCCCAAGGCCGAAGGTACCCTCATCTCCAACGACACGGAGAAAGGCAAAATTAAGGCCGTGGCCGCCAAGGACAACATCACCGCCATCAAGATCAAGTCCAGCCGCATGCTCTTGGCCTACGGTTTCCTGCGCAAGGTCTTCGAGATATTCGAGAGCTACCAGACCTCCATTGATATGATTTGTACTTCCGAGGTGGGCGTCTCTGTCTCCATTGATAATGTGAAGCACCTGAATGAAATCTTGGACGACCTGAAGAAGTACGGTACCGTCACCGTGGACAGCGACATGTGCATCATCTGTGTTGTGGGCGACCTGGAGTGGGAAAATGTGGGCTTCGAGGCCAAGGCTTTGGATGCCATGCGCGATATCCCTGTCCGTATGATTTCCTTCGGCGGAAGCAATTACAACATCTCTTTCCTCATCCGCGAGTGTGACAAGAAGGCAGCCCTCCAGTCGCTGAGCAAGGCGCTCTTCAACGAAGGATAATGCAATCCACAAATACAGATACAACCACATGAAAGGAACATTCCCTTTAGCCAAGTTTCAGGCGTTGCGCACACCTTTCTATTATTATGATACGAAGGTGCTGCGCGACACCTTGGACACCATCCGCACGGAGGCAGGACACTATGAAGCCTACGCCGTGCACTATGCCATCAAGGCCAATGCCAATCCCAATGTACTGGCCGTCATCCGCGAGAGCGGGCTCGGGGTCGACTGCGTCAGCGGGGGGGAGATACGCGCTGCCGTCAAGGCCGGATTCCCCGCCTCGAAAATAGTCTTTGCCGGCGTGGGTAAGTCGGATTGGGAAATCAATTTGGCCTTGGACCACGACATCTTCTGCTTCAACGTGGAGTCCATCCCGGAGTTGGAGGTTATCAACATGCTGGCCGCCGCCAAGGGTCGGAAGGCGCGTGTGGCTTTCCGCATCAATCCCAACGTTGGTGCTCACACGCACGCCAACATCACCACAGGCCTGGCCGAAAACAAGTTCGGCATCAGCATGGAAGACATGGACCGGGTGATAGACATCGCCTTGGGCATGTCGAACGTGGAGTTCATCGGCCTGCACTTCCACATCGGGTCGCAGATTCTGGACATGGGCGATTTCACGGCACTCTGCAATCGTGTCAATGAGTTGCAGGAAAAGCTGGAGGCCCGCCAGATACGCATTCCCTACATCAACGTGGGCGGCGGACTGGGCATCGACTACGCGCATCCCAACCGTCAGCCCGTGCCCGACTTCAAGGCCTACTTCGCCACCTACCACGCCCACCTCAAGCTTCGTCCTTACCAGACGCTGCACTTCGAACTGGGTCGTTCGGTGGTGGGACAGTGCGGCTCTCTCATCGCGCGGGTGCTCTACGTCAAGCAAGGCACCAACAAGCAGTTCGCCATCCTGGACGCGGGCATGACCGACCTCATCCGTCCCGCCCTCTACCAGGCCTATCACAAGATAGAGAACATTTCCTCGGACCTCCCCGTGCAGACCTACGATGTGGTGGGTCCCGTTTGTGAGTCATCCGATGTTTTCGGCAAGGCTGTCGACCTCAACGGGGTGCGGCGGGGCGACTTCATGGCCATCCGCTCGGCGGGTGCCTACGGCGAAATCATGGCATCGGTGTACAACTGCCGCGAGTTGCCGCAGGGATACACATCGGACGAACTGGGGTAAACAGCATGGCAGACACAGACAAGGAAACAAGAGACGGCCGATACTAACTGTTTTCTTGTCTGTTCGCCTCGTTTCGTATTTGTTGGGGCGTTTTGCCCAAATGCTGCCTGCAGAAAGTAGTGAGGTAAGGAATGGAAGAGAAGCGATATTCTTCGGTGATTTTGCCTATGGTTTTAGTGGTGAGGGCGAGGTCACGGTAGATGCGCTCGGCTTTGCGCTGGGTCATCCATTTGTAGGCAGGTTCGCCAAACGTTTCCTTGAAACGGCGTTTGAAAGTGTCGATGCTGATGCTGGCCAGTTTGGCAAATTCGCCGAGGTTATCCACTTTGAGATAGTTTTCGTAGACGAAGTCCTTGAAATCACGGTTCTTGCCGATGAGGGGGTAGAAGAAAGTGGCCAGTTCTTCCTTGCCATAATACGCACGCAGGAGGATGAACAGTTCGCGCAGCTTCAGTTCGTGGAAGTGCACGCAGCCCAATCCGTCTTCGAGGAGGTGACTCAGGTTGATGAGGTACTCCTCCAAGCGGGGGCGTATGGGCAGGATATGAAATTTGTATTGGTAGTTTCTGGGGATGTATTGGGGTAGTTGCTCCAGCGTGAAGCGGTCGCACAAGCTGATGTCGTGCGGCGAGCGGCAACTGATGCAGGTGCAGTCCGTGAGCACTTGGATGTGGGAGCAACTGTTGTGCACCTGCAGGGAGAAGTGTCCCGCGGGGTGCAGGACTTGATGAAAGTTGTCGGTAGTGACAAGGACGTCACCCCTAAGCACGAAGATGAGGACCGTCTGGCTGGTGTCGATGATCTGCCGTGTACCTTTCGGGAAATGTTGCAGGCATACGTTGGCCGCTTGTGGCAGTCGGTAATTCAAGCAACTTTGGTGCTCTTCAATATACAATAAGGATTCCATTGACTTGTTTTCTATGAACGTCGTTTGTTTTGTCCGTTATGTCCGGATTTGCGCACAAAGATGACACAAATATTTCAATGGGAGTGCAAGGCTGGGGAGAAATTAACAAAGAATAAGAGTCGAAGGAGGAATAAAAAGAGGCACACAGCCACAGAAAAGTCAACTCTAAGGAATGACAAATCTGTGTTTGTGTGCCTCCGTGTTCGAATAGTAGGCTTTATTTCGTGAACAGCAGTTCGCGATACTTGGGCAGGGGCCAGATTTCGTCGTCAATCTCCATCTCGAGGTGGTCGATGTGGTCGCGGATTTCGTTGAGGAAGGGGCGGACGCTCTCCTCGTAGGCGAAGGCACGGTCCTTGTAGCAGGGCAGGTGGTTGGCCACTTTCCTTGCCTCGATCATGTCGCGCACCAGCTTCTTGATGGCGGTGACGCGGTGGGAGATTTCGCGGATCAGCT
>CALNEX010000006.1 GCA_939791845.1 uncultured Mediterranea sp.
ATGCCGAGGCGGTCCAGCAGGGTGCCCATGTCGAAGTGGTGGATATTCCCTACCAAGAAGGAGATGACGCCGCCCCGCTCCTTGGCTTGGCCGAAGATGCGCATGCCGGGGATTTCGCGGAGGCGGCGGAGGGCATACTCCGTCAGCTCGTGCTCGTAGGCGGCGATGGCGTCCATGCCGAGGACGGACACGTAGTCCAATGCCTTGGCCAGGCCGGTGGTGCCGATATAGTCCGGCGTGCCTGCCTCGAACTTGAAGGGCAGTTCGTTGAAGGTGGTCTTCTCGAACGAGACGTGCTGGATCATCTCGCCACCGCCCTGGTAGGGGGGCAACTTGTCCAGCCAGTCTTCCTTGCCATACAGCACGCCCACGCCGGTGGGGCCGTAGACCTTGTGCCCGGAGAAGACGTAGAAGTCGGCATCCAGTTCGCGTACGTCGACGGGCATGTGGGGGATGCTCTGCGCGCCGTCCACCAGCACGGGGACGCCGTGGGCGTGGGCGGTGCGTATCATCTCCCGGACGGGGTTGACCGTGCCCAGCACGTTGCTGACGTGGGCGATGCTGACCAGCTTTGTCTTGGGGGAGAAAAGCCGTTCGTATTCCTCCAACAGCAGGTTCCCTTCGTCGTCCATGGGTATCACCCGGAGGACAATGCCGCGCTGCATGGCCTGCAGTTGCCAGGGGACGATGTTGCTGTGGTGCTCCATCGTGGAGACGATGACCTCGTCGCCCGCCTGCATCTGCGACAGGCAGAAGGTGGCGGCCAGGAGGTTGATGCTCTCCGTGGTGCCGCGGGTGAAGACGATTTCGTTGGTGGAGCGGGCGTTGATGAACTTGCGCACGGTCTCGCGGCTGGCCTCGTGCAGCTCCGTGGCCTGCTGGGAGAGGAAGTGCACGCCGCGGTGCACGTTGGCGTTGGTGTTGTAATACTCGTTGGTGATGGCCTCGACCACACAGCGGGGTTTCTGCGTTGTGGCGCCGTTGTCCAGGTAGACCAAGGGCTTGCCGTAGACGGTGCGGCCCAGGATGGGGAAGTCGGCGCGTATTTGTTGGATGTCGTACATAGGGGTCTTTCTTTCTGATTGTCTGCGCAAAGATACGGTTTTCCTTAAAAAAATAGCTTTTTTCTGCAAGGAATCAGTACGTCTTGGTGTCTAAGGCAGTAGAAGCTATGATGGCATTGGTTCTTTCCTGGAAGATTGCTGTTGAGAAAAATGTACGCCGCAAATTGGACGGTGTGCTGAAGCATATCCGGGAAGTGCAGTCGTAAGTTGCTGGAAGTCAAGGGGCGGATTGGGGTATGCCTCCGGACACGGGCGCAGGTACGCCTAAGCGTGCTTCGCGGTACCTCCGCCCGTGCTTGGGCGTACCGTCGTCCGCGGTCCTTAAAGGAGTGGTTGGGCTTCGTTTGCCTTCTGTTCAGAATTTTTATAAAGAGGTCTTTTGTAGAAGCCGGTGATGTGGTGAAGGGAGGGTATACAAAAAAGAAGGTGCATCGCTCATTATGGACACACCTTCTTTTATTTTGAGCTTTATTCTTTAGGTTTGATGAAGCCGATAGGATTGCGCGGTTTTTCAGCCAGTCTCTTTTGCGCCTGTAGTTCGGCAAGGGTTTGATTGATGAGTTCCAATTGCATGCGGGTATCTTCGTTGATGTCGTTTTGGTCGGTAAAGACTTCTTCGAGATATGATTCCAATGAGTTGATGCGATTCTCCAATTCCGCCATTTTGTTTGCTTTAGGCAATCCTATCATTTGTCGCATGGTAACAAAGGCGCGCATAATACCTCGGTTTATCTCAATGGCGACTTTGGATCTCAGCACACTACTGAGCATCGCCACACCTAATTCTGTAAAAGCAAAGGGCAGGTATTTGATGTTACTTCCACGGCTTATGTTCAAGGTGCCAATTTGGCATCTTGAAAGTTCCACTTTCTGCCCGCGTATCTCGTATATTTTCCTTTGTATCAATTCTAATTGATCCATAATGTACATTCTTTAGTCAGTCGCATTGCGTAACATTTACCGGCACCCGCCGCACGTCCGGCACTTCCCCAGTTCCCCCCGGAAACGCTTCTCCACCAGCAGGTGCAGGCGGTCTTTCAGCGCGTCGAGGCGGATGGTGTCCACCACCTCGTTGACGAAGGCGAACATCAGCAGCAGGCGGGCCTCATGGAGGGGGATGCCGCGCTGGCGCATATAGAATAGGGCCTGGTCGTCCAACTGGCCCACGGTGGCGCCGTGGCTGCACTTCACGTCGTCGGCGTAAATCTCCAGTTGGGGCTGGGTGTACATACGGGCGTCGCGGGTGGCGCAGAGGTTGCGGTTGGTCTGGCGGGCATCGGTGTGCTGTGCGCCGGGACGGACGAGGACGAGGCCGGCAAAGGCGCCCGTGGCGTGGTCGTCCAGCACGTATTTGAAGAGCTGGCGCGAGGCGCACGAGGGGACGGCGTGGTCCACCACGGTGCGGTTGTCCACGTGCTGGTTCTGGTCGGCGATGGCCATTCCGCAGAGGTCCAGCGAGGCATTCTCGCCGGCCAGTAGGACGCGGGTGGTGTTGCGGGTGGTGCCGTTGGTCAGCGTCATTCCGTTCAGCAGGACGTTGCTGCCTGCCTCCTGGCGGACATAGAGGTTGCTGAGGCGGGTGGTGCCGGTGTGCGTCTCCTCCAGTTCGTAGAGGTCGAACACGCTGTCGCGGCCCGCGAAGACCTCAATGACCTGCGTGGCCAGGAAGTTCACCTCGTCCATCGTGTGGTCGCACACCAGCAGGCGGGCCTGCGCACCTTCTTCCAGGACGATGAGCACGCGGCGGTTCACCAGCAGGGGCACGTCGCCGCGCAGGATGTTGATGAGCTGGATGGGCTTCTCCACGATGACGCCCTTGGGCACGTAGAGCAGCACGCCGTCCTGGGCGAAGGCGGTGTTGAAGGCGGTCAGCCCGTCTTGCGACGTGTCGGCCAGGGTGCCGAGGTATCGCTCCACCAGTTCGGGATAGTCGTGGAAGTTGCCCAGGATGACGCCGTCGGGCAGTGTCTTTTCCGTGTAGGAGAGGGCGTCGTTCACCACGAAGAACAGGGAGGTGCTCATATTGGGCACGTCGCACTTGAACACTTCGTAGGGATTGACGGGGATGGGCAGCCGCTTGAGGTTCATCCCGTAGTCCGGCTCAAAGGCTTTGGCCACGTCGGTGTACTTGCAGTCTTCCTGCCGGCGGGTGGGGAAGCCCAAGCGTTCGAAGTCGGCGAAGGCGCTGGCACGCAGGCGGTTCAGCGGCTCGGTGCTGTGGTTGCGCAGCAGGGCCTCCGCCTGGGCGTATAGGTCGATGTATTGTTGTTCGGGTCTCATAATCTATTAATTTTTAGGCGCGGATTACGCGGATTTCACGGATTAATTCATTTGGTAAATATTTTGCGCTTGAACTCTGCGCTATGGCCGAAGTTCAACAACAATCCTACTTGCATACCAGTGGCTTTCAGATAGTTTATCAACTGGAATTCGTGTTCAAGTCGTAAGGACTGAACCGCTTTTAGCTCTAAAATCACGGTATCTTCCACTACCATATCGGCTACATAAAAGCCAACCACATCTTCTTTGTAGAAGACTCGAATCTGTTTCTGACATTCCACTTTCAGTCCTCTGCGACACAATTCCTTATAAAGTGCGTTTTGATACACTTGTTCTAAGAAACCAAATCCCAGCGTTTTATGTACTTCATAAAAAGCTTTGATTATTTCGTGGGTAAGTTCTTCGTATAACATATAAAGTTAATCCGTGAAATCCGCGTAATCCGTGCCTAATTAATCATTCGTTCACCTCCTTCTTAATCCAATCAAATCCGCGCTGCTCAATCTCCTGTGCCAGTTCCGGCCCGCCGGTCTTGACGATGCGGCCGCCCAGGAGCACGTGCACCGTGTCCGGCTTCAGGTAGTCCAGCAGGCGCTGGTAGTGCGTGATGACCAGGGCCGAGGTCTGCGGCGTGCGCAGCTTGTTGAAGCCTTCGGCCACGATGCGCAGGGCGTCCACGTCCAGGCCGGAGTCCGTCTCGTCCAGGATGGCGAAGGTCGGCTCCAGCATAGCCATCTGGAAGATTTCGTTGCGCTTCTTCTCGCCGCCGCTGAAGCCCTCGTTGACGGAGCGGTTGGCCAGCTTGCTGTCCAGCTCGACGATGGCGCGCTTCTCGCGCATCAGCTTGAGGAACTCCGAGGCGGAGAGGGCAGGCAGGTGGCGGTACTTGCGCTGCTCGTTGACGGCGGTGCGCATGAAGTTCACCATCGACACGCCGGGTATCTCCACCGGTGTCTGGAAGGACAGGAACAGGCCTTCGTGCGCCCGGTCTTCGGGCGACATGGCCAGCAGGTCGCGGCCGTTGAACAGGACCGTGCCGCGCGTCACGCGGTAGGCGGGATGGCCGACGAGGACGTTGCTCAGCGTGCTCTTGCCCGCGCCGTTCTGTCCCATCAGGGCGTGCACCTCGCCGTCGCGGATGGTGAGGTTGATGCCCCGTAATATCTCTTTGCCATTGATGCTGGCGTGCAGGTCTTTGATCTCTAACATAAGTATATATTGAATTTGTCGTTCGCAAGGCGCAAAGATACGAATTATTGCGTGTATTCCGAGATTAATGCTTAACTTTGTACCATTGGATAGCTCTCCACAGAAAGGAATGCCATGGCTCTGTGCCCTTGTGTCCTATTTGGATAGAACCTCAAACAATTTATTTTATGTCTTTAGCAAACACTGTAAACCTCAATCCCCCGGCCACGGACATCGCTTTCCGTGCCGCAGCCATCCAAAGCGAACTGGAAACCCATGTCAACCCCGAAAAGCGCGAATACCTGCCCCGGTTCTTCAAGACAGGGAAAGGGGAATATGGCGAAGGGGACAAATTCTTGGGCATCGTGGTGCCCGATGTGCGCCGGGTGGCCAAGGCCCACAAGGACGAGCCCCTGCCCGTGGTGAAGTGCCTCCTGAAGAGCCCGTGGCACGAGTGCCGCCTCTGCGCCCTGCTGATGCTGGTGGAGCGTTTCAAGAAGGCTGCCCCGAAGGAGCGCAAGGAGATTGTCTATTTCTACATGGACCATACCAAGTATATCAACAACTGGGACTTGGTGGACCTCAGTGCGCCATACATCATGGGGGAATTCATAGAGGAAGCTTTGGAGCATCCGCACCTTTACCGGAGATTCTGCAACCGTTTTTTTGAGTATTACAAGAGTCCTTCCATTTGGGAGCAGCGCATCCTCATTGTCTCCAGCCTCCCCCTTATCCGGCGGGGCGACTTTGCGCTTATGATTGCTTTGTTGGTTTGTCTGCTTGCCGAGCACACGCTCAGCTTCGAGCCCGGTGCCAAGCCCTATGCCACGCGCCTGCACGACCTGAACCAGAAAGCGGCAGGCTGGATGCTGCGTGAAGTGGGCAAACAGGACGAGGAATTCCTGAAGGCCGTTTTGGATGGCATTTACCAGAAGATGCCCCGCACGATGCTGCGCTATGCCATCGAAAGGCTTTCGCCGGAGGACAAGAAGAAGTATATGGAACGTTGATGTTTGGCAGAGCACAGGGCTTTGACAAACTTTGACACGGATGGTGCAGGTGGGTGATGGTGCCATCTGCGTCATCCGCGTCAAGAAATCAACTTACACCTCGTCCGGCCACGGGCAAGACTTCCCGCTTGCCTTGAACGAAGGCCGTTGCGCATCGACCTTGCGCAGGTATTCTCCCAGTTCCTTCGAGAGCTTCCGCACGATGTCGGGATGTTCGGCTGCCAGGTCATGCTTTTCGCCAATGTCCTGCGGGATGTTGTACAACTCCTTCTTGCCCGTTTCGTAGTAGTAAATCAGCTTCCAGTCGTCCTTGCGGATGGCGCAGTTCAGGTTGATGCCCGGCCCGTCATTCCCCCAGATGTTGGGGAAGTTCCACACCAGTGCCCGGCCCTTGGAGGGGTCTCCCGTGCCTTTCAGCAACGGCAGGAAGCTGACGCCGTCCACGGGGCTTTGGCTTTCCTTGGGGTCCACGCCGGCCATCTCGAGCAGGCTGGGGTAGAAGTCTTCAATCATCACATACTTGTCGCAACGGGTGCCGGGCTTCACCACGCCGGGCCAGCTGACAATCATCGGTTCGCGGATGCCGCCTTCGTTCAGCGAGCCTTTGCCGCTTTTCAAGGGCGTGTTTTGGGTATGCGGCTCCCCGTCGCGCCAGGCGGGTTCGGCAGCCAGTCCGCCATTGTCGCTCATGAAGATGAAGATGGTGTTGTCCGCTTCGCCGTTCTTTTCCAGCCAGTCCATCAGGTCGCCCAGGCTCTTGTCCATGCCTTCCACCAGCGAGGCGTAGGCTGCCTCCTTGTCGCTCAGTCCTTTGCGCACATACTTGGGGAAGAAGCGCATATCTTTGTCGATGGGTATATGCACCGCATAATGGGCCATGTACAGGTAGAAAGGCTGGTTGTATTTCTTGGCTTTGTCCAATGCCTTGATAGCCTCGCGGGTCAAGGCCTCCGTGGCAAAGGTACCGGTGCCCCAGTAGTTCTCCAATCCCGGGATGGACATCAGCGAATAGGCCTTTCCGTCGCGTGTGTGCCCGTAATTCTGTTCGCTGAGGTAGGTGGCCAGTCCTCCGGCGGCATGTCCGGCGATGTTCACTTCGAAGCCCCAGTGGGCGGGATTCTCTCCCGGGGTGTCTATGGCTCCCCAATGGGCCTTACCGCAGTGGATGGTGTGGTAGCCGCTTTGGCGCAGCAGATCCACGAAAGAGGTGCCCACATAGGTATTGGGTGTGCCTTCCACCTGGCTCACACCGTTGTAGTTCCAGTCCGGTAAGTCCAGGGTGGAACTGGGGCGATCGGTCGTCTTGTCGCGCTCCAAGGTCCAGTTGGTCACGCGATGGCGGGCATTGTTGGCTCCGGTGATGAGGCTGCATCGGGTAGCTGAGCTGATGTTGCAGGCATACGCTTGGGTGAACATCATGCCCCGGGAGGCCAGCCGTTCCATATTGGGCGTTTCGAACATTTCATTGTAAGGGGTCTTTTCTGTCCAGAAAGGCAGCGAGGTGTCCTGCCATCCCATATCATCCACCAGGAAGAGGATGATGTTGGGGCGTTGCGGCTTGTCTTCTTGCGTATTCGCCGTGTGGTCTCCCGGATGGGCTGTTGCCGGGATCGCGGATGCCAATGAGATGGCAGACAATAGGTATTTGTTCATATGTTTTTGCTTTTTGTTTATGTGATCAATCGTCGATGGTTTATACTATAACTCTTTCCTATTCAATCCTCTCCGGCACCGTAGATGCTGAAGTTGCGGATGCAGGGCGTGTCCGTGGATTGCTCTACCACTACACGGAAGTCTGATGCCTTGAGCGTGTCGAACGTCCCGATGCGCTTGTGTCCCACGGAAGTGCCTTGTGCTACGGTTTCCCATTTTCCTCCTACCTTGGCTTCTATCCGGTAGGAGCGTATCCTTTCGCCTTGGCGGATGTCCTCCTGAAGAATATAGTAACAGACATCTTGCGCTTTCTCCAAAGACAGTTGGAGTTCGGATGAATGGCCCGAAGTCTGTGCCAGGGGATGTCCAAAACGTCGGTCGATTTCCCGGCCCCATTCCTTCAGCCGTTGTACGTCTCCGGCGGGCAGCACTCCGTCCGGATTGGGGGTCAGCCCGACGATGAGAGTGGCGTTTCGTCCCACCGACTTCTCATAGATGTCCATCAGGTGATCCAATGGGTAGAGGGCTTTGTCGTCATCGCCCGGCTCCCAGAACCATTCGTGCCGGCCATTGTATCCCCGTAAGGGAGTATCGGCCATGGCAGGCACCCAGTAGGCACCGTCCGGGGTGCCGTGTGCCAGCAGTACGTTGTGCGCCTGCACGCCGTCGGTGGCGTTGCTGTGGCTGTAGGGCGTGGGGAAGGTGGACCAGCAGGGATAGCCCACGGTGCCGCTTTCTGAGCCTCCCCAGCGGAAGTCCGCCCGGTTCACGTTGTGGTAGAACAAGCAGTTGGGCTGATACTTGTTGACGATGGGTTCCACATCGGGTCCCAGTCCTTTCGGGTCATCGGCCCCGCCGTCAAACCATATCAGGAACAGGTCTCCGTAGCGGGTGCAGAGCTCCGTCACCATCTTTTCGCAGAGACGCTTGTACCAAGCCTGGCGGTTGCGGGCAAAGTCCCCGTCGCCCTCGGCCTTGAAGTTGTGGATGCCCAGCAGCGAGTTCCAGCGGATGCCCACATAGATGCCCGGCCGGATGCCGTATTTGCGGCAGGAGTTGACAAAGTCGCGCACGATGTCTCCTTTGCCGTCACGCCATTTCACGGCCTTCAGGCAATAGGGATTCACGTCGCTCTGCCACAAGCCGAAGCCCGTCTCATGGGTGGCGGTCAATACGGCAAACTTGGCGCCTGCCGCCTTGGCGGCTTCTATCCATTGGTCGGTGTCCAGTTGGGTGGGGTTGAAGATATTGTAGTCTTCTATCGGGTTGATGCGGTTGTTCCCTTGCCCGTACACTTGCCCGTCGAACACGTGCAGGTCGTAGTGGAACACCACGCCCATCTCGGCTTCGTGCCAGGCCAGCTGGCGGGAGGCCGGCACAGGGCTATCCACCCCGTCCTGGTCGTTGTTCTGTTTCTTGTAGAAATCGATGCGTTGCCCCCATGGCTTGTCTTCCAAGGGGAATACGTGCGTTTCCTTGGCCCAGGCGTTCCATTCGTTTTCCAAGGCTTTCACCTTCTCCGGTTGTTGGCCGGCGAGGTTTTTCGTTTCGAATGGGTCGGTTTGCAGGTCGAACAGTTCCCAAGGTTCGTGTTGATTAGCACGTGCCAGTTTCCAGGAACCTTTGATGATGGCACAGGAGCTTTGGTGCTCGAAAAATAGCGTGCGTTCATTCGCAGGTTTGCCGTTCAATACCGGCAGGAGGCTCTTTCCCGGCAAGTCGGCATGCTTGAAGCGGGCAGGCCAAGTGGCTGATGCCAAATCCATGCAAGTGGGCAGGAGGTCGATGACATGGGCCATGGCCGGGAGGATTTTTCCTTTTTTCCGGTTTTTTTGTGGGTCACCATAGGTCAGGATGAAGGGTGTGCTGGTGCCTCCTTGGAAACACCATTGTTTGTAGCTGCGGTAGGGCGTATTGGACAGGTCGGCCATTAGTTGTCCCAAGTGTCCCCCTTCCAAGGTGGCTCCATTGTCGCTGAGGAACAGGAATACCGTATTGTCCAGCGTTCCTTTTTGCCGGAAAGCATCGACGATTTGGGCGATGCCCTCGTCCATGATTTCAATCATGGCTGCATAGGTGGCCATGTCTTTTGTCCATTGTTGGCGTTGTTCCTCCGTCAGTTCTTCCCAAGCCGGCCGTTTGCCTCCGAATTCTTTGGTGTGGACAGGCAGTTCCATGTCGGCAGGGATGAGCCCCATTTCTTTTTGTCGCTCAAAACGCTGGCGGCGCAATACGTCATAGCCGGCCTTATAACGTTCCAGGCATTTTTCCACCCTGTCCGCGGGAGCTTGTAAGGGAAGGTGCGGGGCGTAATAGGCCATATAGAGGAACATGGGCTTTGTGTCGGGGCATTGGCGTATGAAGCTGATGGCAGAGTCCGTTAAGGCTGTTGTATAATAGTAGTCCTCCGGAAACTCCGTGACAGGTGTCAGGTCGTTGTACACAGGTTTGGGCTTGTAGTAGCTCCCTCCTCCACTCAGACAGCCATAGTAACGGTCGAATCCCCGTTGTACCGGATAACTTCCGTTGGGAGCCTGGAAAGCCCCGTCCACGGTGGTGTGCCATTTCCCGCTCATATAGGTGGCATATCCATTGTCTTTCAAGACTTCGGCGATGGTGGGATATTCTTTGGACAATTGACCCCGGTATCCGGGTCGGTGCTCGTCTACGGCGGTCATCCAGCCCATTCCTACTTCATGCTGGTAACGTCCGGTCAGCAGGGAAGCACGGGTGGGGCAGCTCCTCCCGGTGTTCTTGAATTGGCTGAAGCGTACCCCCTCGCGCGCCAGGCTGTCTAAGCAAGGCGTTTCCACCTCTCCGCCATAGCATCCGATGTCAGAGAATCCCATGTCATCGCACAATATCAGCACGATGTTGGGTGAAGGCGTTTCCTGGGCATAAAGTCCGGCAGAGGCGGCTCCTAAAATGAAAGATGCGAATAAGGTCTTTTTCATATGTGTCGTTTTAAGGAAGAAACTCTTCCGAAGGATTTGGGTTGTAAAGATAGCTATTTTGTGGTAAAAAGGGCGTGCCGAAATGAAAATGGTTGTATTTTTCATTCAGACACGCCCAAAGGTTCATCATGTCAGTGACTTAAAGACTGTTTGTTGTTATTCGCCTTCAGGTAACGTGCCGTCCATCATGCTCCATCCGGGATTCTGGTAGATGGAAGAAGTCTCGAAGTCATTGGAACCAGCTTGTTCCGTGGTCAGGCGGAATTCGTAGTTGCTGATGGGGTACAGGTACTTGGCTTCTGTCCAGTTCAGTCCGTTGAATCCGATGTTGCTTTCGCTTTTGCGGTAAGGCAGGTAATACTTGCCTTCTGCATAGGGGTCATCCTGGGCGGATATGTTTGGCTCGTTGGAGGAACCGTAAGGTTGTAGGGTAATCTCGGTCAGTTTAGCACTTGCTCCTTCCGGATTCGGGTCTGTGTAGAGTTGGTACATGCTGTCCCAGAAGTTGAAGCCCTGGATGTGCACGTTCTTCACTTGGTCCAGCGCGCGCCAGCGTCTCAGGTCGGCCAGGCGGAATCCTTCCGATATCAGTTCAATGCGCCGTTCGCGGCGGATGTTGTACAAGGTGGCGTCCACCTGCTGCCCGGCGGAGTAGCTTCCCCAGTCGGCGCGTTCGTTGGCCATGACGGTGTTGCTGATGGTCAGCTGGTAGTCGGTGGACATGCCGGCACGTTGCCGCAGGGCTTTCCAATAGGCATCGCAGTTGCCTCCCAGGTTCCCGTTCAGTTCATAATAAGCCTCGATGTAGTTCAGGTAAGCCTCGGCTGCGCGGAACACCGGACATCCCGTATAGGAGGGACTGGTGGTCTTCATCTCCCCTGATGTGTTCAAGCCCTTGCGCAGGCTGTAGCCGGTCGGGTTGCCGTTTTCCACTTGTCCCTCAAAGATGGGGGCCCGGTAGAAGTAGCCAAAACCGTCTTCCTCCTTGATATAGTCCACCAGGTTGGGACCGTCGGAGAGCAGGTCGCCTGTCTTCAGGATGCACATGTCCATGCGGGGGTCACGTCCGCTGAACAGATGTTCATAGGTGTCGTCGCCTTGGTAGCCGGAACCGCTGGCATAGATGGGCAGCCCGTTTTCCATCAGGAAGGCATCCACCATCGAACGTGTGTAGCCCGTGTTGCCGCTGCCGTTGCGTTGCAGGTAGTCCACCACGTGGTGGAAGACCGTGGCATTGGAACTCACGCCATAAGCGCGCCACAACAGGACTTCGTCCATGCCGCTCAGGTCTATGGAGTTGAACATGGCGGCATAGTCACCATACAGCCCGTGTCCTTGTGCCACCAGGTCTGCGGCCTCGACGGCCTGTTGCAGGAAATATTGTATTTCCGTGTTTGCATCATAGCTGTATCCGCTGAGGTAGTCCATGTCCGCGCCGGGCCATCCGGGACCGTTGGGCACGAAGGCGGTGCCGGCATGGTACTTTTCCCATGTCCCTTCAAACAGCGCCACCCGGCTTTTCAGCAATGCCGCGCAATCCCGTGTCAGGCGGTTGCTCATGGGCGGTGTGGGCAGCATGAGTTCGTAGGCCTTGTCGAGGTCTTCGAGGATGAAGCGGGCCACCTCATTGCGCGGGCGGCGCCGGGAGGCTTCGCGCACCTCGTTGTAATCCTCGCTCAGCGTGGTGGTCAGGATGGGGAAGTCTCCCAGGTTCTCCAAAGCCTGCGTATAGAACCAGGCCCGGAAGAAATAGACCTCGCCGATGTAGTGGTCAATGTTGGCGGGTGTGCCGCTGATTTCCCCGTTCTCGTTGCGTTGGGGCACCCTTTCCAGGAAGTAATTGGCCGCACGGATGGCGGTCAGGTAGTCGTTCCACAGGTTGTAGTCGCCCACATAGGTCTGTCCGGTCACGAACAGCTTGCTGGGGGTGTTGGCTGTCTGGTTGTCGGTGCCGTTGTCATCATCGAACAGGCCCAAGTTGTAACCCGTGCCGTGCGAAGGCAGACATACGTTCCCCTTGCCGTTGAAGTTGTCGTAGCCGAGGTCGAAGGCATACAGGTTGGCGGCGTAGGCAGCCAGGTCATTTTCTGCATACAGGTATTCCGTGGTAGCCACGTCGGTGATGGGCTCTAGGTCCAGGAAGTCGTTACACGAGGCCAGGCTCAGCCCGCCTGCGATGCATATGGAATAGAATATGGTCTTTTTCATTGTATGTACTTTTGTTTTTAGTCTGTTATTAGAATGTCACGTTCACGCCGAAGGATACAGTTGCTTGCAGCGGATAGGTTTTACCCGAATTGTTTTGCGTATAGCCCGAATAGGCTGTTTCAGGGTCAAAACCATTAGGCAGGCTGCAAATGGTCCAGATGTTTTCCGCGCTGACATAGAAGCGGAGGTATTCCATGCCTATCTTGTTGAGCACTTGCTTGGGTAGCGTGTATCCCACCTGGATATTCTTCAGGCGCATATAGGCACCGCTCTGCATGTAGCGGCTTTGCACCTGTTGGTTCTTGTCGCTGTCCATGTATGGCCGCGGGAAGTAGGCATCGGTGTTGGGTCCGAACACGGAGGTCGTGTTTTCCGGGCGGTAATAGTCCAAGTGCTCTTCCAGCCCGGTGGATTGCCACAGGCCGCCGTTCAGTCCCCAGAATACCGGTCCGTCCAGCCACAGATCCCGTTTGGCCACGCCCTGCCAGAACATGCTGAAGTCGATGTTGTTCCATTCCAGTCCCAGGTTTAGGCCGAAGCGGAAGCGCGGGGTGCTGTTGCCCAGCTTCACCCGGTCGCCCGGGTCACTCAGAGTATTGGCTCCTGTGTTGATGACGCCGTCTCCGTTTTTGTCCACATACATGATGTCGCCTTCCGTCCAGCCGGAACCCCAGGAGGGGCGGTTTCCTGCTGCCAGCCATTCGTCCATTTCTGCCTGGCTCTTGGCGATACCGTGGGTCTCATATCCCCAAATGTCGTTCAGTTCCTGCCCTTCATAATATGTGGACAACGATTTGGAGTCATTAGGATAACGGTCGATGTAGGTGCGTGCGTCCGAAATGTTGAAACCTACGTGGTAGTTCACTTTGCCTACCTGGTCGCGCCAGTTCAAGGCAAGTTCCCAACCTTTGGTGCGGAGGTCGGTGTTGTTGGTGGAGGGCATGCCGGTGCCGTAGATGTGTGCGATTTCGGCTGCAGGACCCACCATGTCAAGCGTCTTGCGGATAAAATAGTCAAAGTTGGCCGTCAGGCGGTTGTTGAACATGGACAGGTCGAAGCCCACGTTCAGCGACTTGATGGTCTCCCACGTCAGCGAGCTTGCGATGGTGCCCGGCACACTGGCTACGGCGGGGAAGGCACCGTTCATCAGCCAGCTGCCGCTGTTGGTGGCTACGTTTTGCAGCAGGTACATGGGGTAGTAGGAAGTGGTGTTCTGGTTACCTAGTGTACCCCAGGACAGGCGGGGCTTCAGTTGGCTCATCAGCTCTTCGTCCAAGGGGAAGAACTCTTCGCGGGCCACGTTCCAACCCAAGGAGAAGGAGCCGAAGGTGCCCCAGCGGTCTTTGCGGAGGAAGCGGGACGAACCGTCATAACGGATGTTGGCGGCAATGAAATAGCGGTCCTTGTAGTCATAGTTGATACGTCCGAAGAAACCGGCTGTGGCCCAAGAATAGGCTGAAGCCTCGTTGATGACATCTTCGCCGGTGGCTGCGCCGATTTCAGGCACGCTTTCCGTGATAAGGTCCATGCGTTGCACATCCAGCACGCGGTTGTTGTATTTCTCGGTGTTCATACCGGCCATGATCTTGAAGACATGGTCCTGGTCGATGTTAAACTCGTAGTCTGTATACAGGCTGGTTGTCAAGTGGTTGGCACGTAACCAACGCTGCATGGCTCCGGTCTGTCCTTCGGTATAGTTGCCACCGTATGCCAGGAGCAGTGGTTCGTTGTTCACGTTGTACTCATAAACCTTGTTCAAGTTCTGCTTGCGGTATTCGTTGATGGTGCGCAGGCCCACGTTGGCGTAGATATTCCAGCCTTTCAGCGGATGGAACACCAGCTGGCCTTGCAGGTACATATTGTCGTTTTCTGTCACGGAGCGGCTGCCGTTGGTCAGTTGGGCCAGTTTGCCGTTGCGCATATAGTGGCCATTGGGATCCTTGAACGGCATGGTGGGCCACATGCGCACGATGTCGTGGTAGAGCAGGCCTCCCAAGT
Organism: uncultured Mediterranea sp.; assembly: GCA_939791845.1. GTDB lineage: Bacteria > Bacteroidota > Bacteroidia > Bacteroidales > Bacteroidaceae > Bacteroides. The sequence continues at coordinate 14,356 of CALNEX010000006.1, forward strand.
CCGTGTATAGCGGATTATCCAAGTTGGTGTGCACATACTTCACGTTCACCTCTACGTCCAGCCACTTGAAGGGTTGCGCGTTCAGTTTGGCGTTGGTGTTGATACGTTCGTAGGAGTCGTCGCCGAAACGCAGGTTTCCGTCCTGCCCCAGGTAGTTGGCCGACACATAATACTGCATCTTTTCCGAACCGCCGTTGATGTTCAGGTTGTGTTCGTGCGCCCACGACCATTTGTATTGCTTGTCATACCAATCCACGTTGTCGTTGGCCAATTGGTGGAACTGCCAGTTGCCGTTGGTGTTGGGGACGGTGCTGGTGGTGATTTCACCCCGCATGTATTGTTGGATACGCTGCATGGTGTCTTCATCAAAAATGGGTGTGCCGCCACTATTGGCGCTGCCCTCGTTGAAGTAGTTGGCGAATTCCCAGGAATTCATCAGGTTGGGCAGGGACATGGGACCATAGTAACGGGCGTTGCCGGCATAGCTGACACTGGCTTTTCCCGCCTTTCCTTTTTTGGTCGTGATGAGGATCACGCCGAAGGCCGCGCGCGAACCGTAGATGGAGCTGGCCGCCGCATCTTTCAGCACGGAGATGGATTCCACGTCGTCCGGGTTCAGGTTGTTCATGTTTCCTTCGATGCCGTCAATCAATACCAGCGTGGCGGCCGTGGAACCTGTCGAGATGGTGCCTGTGCCACGGATGTTGACGTCCATGGACTGACCCAGCTGGCCGCCCATGTTGCCCACGGAGAGGTTCAGGCCGGGCACGGTGCCCTGCAAGGATTGTCCCAGACTGGTTACCGGGCGCGATTCCAAGGCTTTCGTGTCTACGGTGGCTACCGCTTCCGTCAGGTTTGCTCTGCGTTGGGTACCAAAACCCACCACCACCACTTCGTCCAGTAGCTGGTTGTCTTCTTCCAGTGTAATGGCATAGAAACTGGTAGAAGGATTGATGTCCACCTCAGAAGTTTTGTATCCTATATAGGAAATCTGAAGGGCCCCGTCGGCCGGGGCATTCTTGAGGGTGAAGTTTCCGTCGATGTCGGTAATGACTCCTTGGGTACTTCCTTTCACCACGACGCTGGCGCCGATGATGGGCTCATTCTGCCGGTCTGTGACTTTACCGGTGATACTTGAATGCTGGGCATACATGCATAGGCTGCCCAACAACATTAAAAAGACAAAAAGGCTTCTTTTCATGTTTTTTCTTTTTAATTAGGTTACTGATTAGGTTGATAGTTCGTTTGGCTGCAAAGGTAGCACGGAAGCCTTGTTTCTTCTTTGCACGTTCATTTCATAGATGCATCATGTTCAATTCAAGTTGCTTTTCAAGCACTATTTCCCTGCACAAAAGGCCTCTTTCCGGGCCTCTTCGCAGATTTTTGTGCGTTTGTGTGAGCTTCCCCGCGTTTTTTCTTATTTTCCATTTCTTGGAATACATTATTTTTTGTTCCTTTGCTGGCATGAAACCGAAAATCTATATATTGTCAATCATTTTCCTGTGCCTGTGCGCACAGATGCCTTGCCGTGCATTCTTCGAGCGGGACATGCACGTGCTGACCATGAAAGACGGTCTGTCGGACAACACCGTTTATTCCATCTGCAAGGACAGCCAGGGATTTGTCTGGCTGGGCACGCAAGGCGGCCTGAACCGCTTCGACGGCAAGCGGGTACGGTCTTTTCCCTTCATCGGGGAGACCAACGGGTTGTCGGATTTGGCAGAACCGTTCCCGGGGCTGCTATGCTTCCAAAGCCGGGACACCCTCTATGCCTTCGACCTGCGGAGCGAACGTTTCCTGCCGGTGCGGACAGCCGAGGGACACGCCATCCATGCCATCGGCACCCAGCCGGGCCTTGGCCATACGTTGTGGGTGCTGACTCCTTCCGAACTGTTGCAGATGGAGCAGGTGCCGTCCGCAAGCGGGGATACCCTCCGGCTACGCACCATCGGGCGTCATGCCGGTTGGGAAGGATTGGGCGACAGGCTCTCCCGGCTTTCACTGAGCGCTGACGGGCGTCACCTCTGCGTGGCGGACGCATACGGCAGGCTGGTGGTGGCGGAGGCCGACCGGCCGGACCATTATACCCTGGTGGATCTTGGGGTGGGGCGTTCCCTGGCCATCACCCACCTCTACTATGATGATTGCGGATATGTCTGGGTGTCCACGCTGGCCCAGGGGGTTATCCGACATGACACGAAGACCGGGCGCAACCTGCGGCTGACCTACCGCGGCAAGCACGTCCCCAACCAGTTGTCTCATACGGACGCATTCGGGGTGGTCCGTCTGGAGCCATATACCTACCTTGCCGTCACCTGGAACGGATATACGCTGATAACCCTGGACAAGGACCGCCCGGACCGGGTGACAACGAGAATCTTCAACAACACCACTTCTTCTGTTTTCCGCGACATAGAAACCCGCATGGTGGCCGTCTATTATGACCCCAAGGGCATCCTTTGGATAGGGACGGACGGCGGGGGAAGCATCTGGTCCGACTTGCGCAACCGGCTCTACCGCCACTTCTACCAGGACCGCCACAACGAGATTTGCTCCATCCTGGACGATGACCAAGGCCATGTGTGGCTGGCCACCTTCCACGAGGGCATCATGCGCAGCCGTGCCCCCTTCAAGCCCGATGAGGATTTGGATTTCCTGCCCGTCGGTCATCCTGCGGGAAAGAAGGAACGGACCGTGTTGTGCAGCATGAAGGATCGGCAGGGCAACCTCTGGTTCGGGAACGCCGACGGCACCCTGACCTGCTACAACCCGCGCCACCGCCGTTTCGAGGAACTGGAACTGGGCGACGGGGAAGGCTTCCGGAATCGGGCGGCCGTCTGGAGCCTGCTGGCCGACAGCAAGGGGCGCATCTGGATAGGCACCTCGGAAGGGCTGCTGGCTTTTGATGACACCACCCGCACGTGCAGGCCGGTTCCCTTGACCGGGGAGGACGGCAAGCCGCTTCCCCCGTTCCACATCCGGGCGTTGGCCGAAACCGGCGACCACGGGATATGGCTGGGCACCACCACCCTGGGGGTATGCAGGTATGCCGGCGAAGGCAACCGGCTGGAGACCGGCTATGAGCAGCGGGCAGGCATGGCGGAACAGTCGGTGCGCTCCCTCTTCGCTTCCCGGGACGGACGCTTGTACATCGGCTATATGACGGCGTTTGCCGTGCTTTCCCCCGGTGAAGACCGCATCCGGCGGGTCTATACCACGCAAGACGGCTTGTGCAACAACTTCATCGGCTGCATCACCGAAGACGGGGACGGGGACCTTTGGCTGGGCTCCAATTCAGGCGTTTCCCGCTTCGACAAGCAGCAGCAACTGTTCTATAATTATTATGTGTCGGGCAGCAATCGTTCCGCTTTCTTCTGGCGCGGCTTCCTGTTTTGGGGCAACAACAAGAACCTCACTTACTTCGATGCGCGGAAATCCAAGCAATTCCCGAGCCAGCGGAAGACGCTGATCACCGACCTGGAGGTCAACAACCGCCCGGTGGCCATCCGCCAGGAGATCAACGGGCAGGTCATCTTGCCCAACAGTGTCTCTTATACGTCCGCCATCCGCCTGAGCCACGCCAACCGGAATTTCTCGCTCACCTTCAGCAACCTTTCTTATTCGGACGAGCAGCAGATGTACGCCTACCGCCTGTATCCCTACCAGCGCGAATGGATATATACCCGCGGCGAGGAGAAGATATCATACGCCAACCTGGAGAAGGGGGAATATGCCTTCGAAGTAAAGAACCTGTCCTCTGACAACGCGGCGGACAGCACGGCGGAGGTGACGACCTTGCACGTGACTGTCGAACCGCACTGGACGGACACCCTGCTGTTCCGCATCCTGGTCATTGTGGCCGCCACCCTCTTGCTCTATGCCGTGCTCAGGCGCCTCCAGCTGAGGCACAAGCGGCTGGAGCACGAGATGCAGTTGGAGCATGAGGTCTTCGCGGCCCAGGTGGAAAGGGACAACGAGAAGAAACTGCGGATGGAAAGGGAACGCTTCTTCACGGACATGACGCACGAGTTGCGCACCCCGCTCACGCTCATCATGGCCCCGCTGCACGAATTGCTGCATACGGCGGGATTGCCCTCGCCGGTGGGCCACAAAGTCCGCATGGCCTATGAGAACAGCCGCTTGCTGCACGCCTTGATGGACCAGTTGCTATATCTGCGGAAGATGGAGGTCAACATGCTGAAGCTTCATGTGGAGGAGACGGAGGTCTCCCGCCTGGTGGAGGAGGCGAGCCGTCCCTTCCAGGCGGTGGTGGAGGCGGGCAACTACCAGTTTCAGGTGGAAGGCTTGCCGGAGCCCTGCACGCTTTGGGTGGATGCGGAGAAACTGGTGAGCGCCCTTCGCAATCTGCTGTCCAACGCCTTCAAGTACACCCGCCCGCAGGGCACGGTGCGCCTCACTGTCCACAAGGCGGTGATGGACGGTTATCCGGTCTGCTGCTTCGTGGTGAGCGACAACGGCCGCGGCATCCCGAAGGAGGTGAAGGACTTCCTGTTCGAACCCTACCGGACCGGGTCGCAGGCGCCGGCCTATTCCACGCAGGTGGGCATCGGGATGCGCATCGTGAAGAACATTGTGGACTTGCACCATGGCTACATCAAGGTGGACGACGCGCCCGGGGGAGGCACCGTCTTCAGCCTGTATGTCCCCGAGGGGAATGCCCACTTCGACGACGAGGCGGAGGAGGCTTCGCCCGTTCCCGCTCCGGCATCCGGACAAGCACCGGAGACTCCCGCCGGGACGGAGGAGGAAAAAAGACGCCTGCTGGTCATTGACGACAACGCGGACATCCGGCGTTACATCTGCCAGCTGTTTTCCGCCCAGTACCTGACGGACGAGGCGGAAAACGGGGAGGAGGGCCTGCGCCGCGCCAACGAGCAACTGCCGGACATCATCATCTGCGACATCATGATGCCGGTGATGGACGGCCTGGAGTGCTGCCGCGCCTTGAAGGGAGACCCGCGGACGGCCTCGGTGCCCATTCTGATGCTCACGGCCAAATCGGAAGACGCGGACGCCATCCGGGCTTTGCGCACCGGTGCGGACGACTACATGATGAAGCCGTTCAACCCGGAAATGCTGAAGACAAGGGTGACCGGCCTGCTCCGCCAGCGGGAGAGGCTGAAGAGGCTGTATGCCGGCACCTTGAGGCTGAAGCACGAGGAGGAAAAGGACGGGGAGGCGGAAGACTATTTCATCAAACAGGTGATGCAGGTCATAGAGGCCAACCTGGCGGACGAGCATTTCAACGTGAAGTCCCTGGCCGATGCCCTGCACATGAGCCAGCCCACGCTGTACCGCAAAATCAAGCAGCGCAGCCAGCTGAACGCCATCGACATGATTCGCAGCGTGCGCATGAGCAAGGCGGCCACGCTCATCCTGGAAAACCGCTACAGCTTGCAGGAAATAGCCGAGATGGTGGGCTACAGCGATGTGCGCACGTTGCGGAAGCATTTCATGGCCCAGTTCGGGGTGCCTCCCTCCAAGTATGACGGCCGGGCATAGGCCGTGCCTCATTCCCCGTCCGTCGGCAGGGGGCTCTCGATGCCTGCGATGTCTTCCACGTCCGTCAGTTGCGGCAAGGGATTCCGCTCGCTTGCCTTTGCGCCCAGTTTCTTCAATTTGGCGCAGGTCTGCAGGATGCTTTGCCCGGTGGGTTGCAGTTTCTTTTCCCCGTCCTCGTAGGCCTTGGCCGCGCTGTCCAGGGCCTTGCCGAGGGCCTGGTATTTCTTCATGAACTGGCCCACGCGGTCCAGCATCTCGTTGGCCAGGGCATACACCTTCTCGTGGTTCTGTGCCTGGGCGATTTGCGTCCACGTCAGGTTGATGATGCGCAGGGCGGCGAAGAGGGTCTGCTCGTCGGCGATGAAGACGTTTTTGTCCATTGCCTTGCGCCACAAGTCGGGCTGTGCGTTGAGGGCCGTCCAGAGGGCTCCTGTGTGGGGCACGAACATGATGACGTAGTCCATCCGCACCTTGGGCGGCTGGATGTAGGCGGAGTAGTCCTTGACGGACAATTCCTTCACATGGCTTTGCAGGCTGGCGATGTGCGCCTTGAGGTATTGCTGCCGCTCTTCCTCGGTCTCCGCGTTGACATAGTCCATGAAGGCCGTGAGCGACACTTTCGAGTCAATGATGACCTCGCGCCGCTGGTCCAGGTGCAGGATGACGTCCGGGCGCAGCAGGCTCCCCCCTTCCGACTTCACCGCCTGTCCTTGGGCATCGCGGATGACGGCCTGCGTGTCATAGTGTATGCCGCGCGTCAGTCCCTGCGCCTCCAGCAGTTCGTCCAGCACCGTTTCGCCCCAGTCGCCTTGCACCTTGCTGCCGTGCTTGAAGACGCGTGTCAGTTCCTCCGCGCTCTTTTGGGCGGCCTGGCTTTGGCGCATCATGTGCTCGATGTTCGTCCGCATCTCGCTGCTCATGGAGGTCTGCTTCAGCGTGTTGTCCTCCATCGCCTTCTTCATCTTGTCGATGGTTTCCCGCAGGGGGGTGACTATCTGTCCCAGGTTGCTGCTGCTCTGCTCGGCAAATTCCTTTTGCCGTTGCTTCAGCAGTTCGTCTGTGGCGGCCTGCACCTGCGCCTTCATGGCCTTCATGGCCTCGTCGAAGCGCCTTTCCTGGGCGTCCAGCAGGGCCTGGGCTTGCTCTCGCGAAGCGGCCTTCACTTCCTCGACTTGGCGTTGCCATGCCGCGGACAAGCTTTGCGCCTGTGCTTTTTCATTTTCCACTTGTGCCTGCAGCACTTTCACCTGGGTTTGCAGGGCGTGCTTCTTGCCTTGTGCGGCCAGGAAGCCGATGACGAGGCCTGCCAGGAGGCCGATGAGGGTGGTGAGGATGATTTCCATAAGATTAGTTCTTGGGGGTTATTGGGTGATTGGTTGATGTCTTAAATATGATGCTCTTTGTGACAAACAGGTCTTGTCATTGTTTATCCTGTCATTTCCAATATCAATTCCTATTAGTCTTGGATTGAATCTGTACATGGTTGATTATCAATAAAGTATTACTTCTGTTTCTTATTTCTCGTTTCCATTTCTCGTTTCCAATGGCTTTTCTATTCAGATTTTAGGAAATGATAAACTGGCTATCGTTTGATGAGTTGGTATTGTACCCACCGGTTGGCTCCCACCTCTTTTATGTCGCCATCCTTTATCAAATTCTTCATTTGCGCCAAAATTCTTTTATAGGGAATTTCTTTGCCGATTCTTTGATGGATGTCTTTTAAGGAGGCTTGAGTGTAGATTTTCAAATCTTCTATGATTAATTCTTTTATACGGTAATTTTCAATCCTTTTCAGTGATGTTTGTCCCTTGTAGTCACTTCCTCTCAGCAAGGATGCACTGACTCTGTATTCTTTGGCTCTGTGCGATCCAATCGGTTGCACAATATGGTATTTTGTCAAGGGATCCAGCCATGAGGATAAGGCTTCCCGGTCTTTCAGGTTTAATATATGTATGAGGCTTGCAGCAGAAATGCTTTCATGTTGGGCGATTAGTCCTAAGCAAATGATTTGTTTTTGCTTTAAGTCCGCCATTTGCAGGGCACTGCGGATGACTTTGATGGCTTCTTTGTTGATGATGCGTCGTTCGATGATGGCAGTCACAGAATCTTCTCCTTCTTTCACGCGTGGCATGGGTTTCCCGTTGGATAATTGTATCTCATACAAGGTGTCATAGCCCGAACCTTCCCGTTCCATCAGTTTGAGTGCATAGCAGAGATTGGCAAAATGTTCGTTTCTTTTTATGGTTTTATGGAGGATGTTTTCTGGTGTGACTCCCAGCGGTAATGTGCCAGGATTGGTTATTTCAATCCTGTCCGGGTAGATATTTATGAAAATGTCTCCAGGAATTGTATAAGGGCGATGTACAAGGGCGTTGCATGTCAATTCGCGGATTATTTCTTTGTCATAGGCTGGTATTTCTTGTCGGAAAAGTCCATCACTTATCTCATGGGTTTCTTTCCAGTCCGGCACTCTTTTCCATACATCTTCAATGATTTCTTCCGGTGTCATGGTGAAATCATCCCAAAGATATTTTTGCACCTTTTCTCCATTCTCGTCATATTTGATGCATTGGACCACTGGCGTGTTCCTGATCCTGCCGCGTTGGGATTGTGTTCCGATGAATAAAACGCCAAGGTTGGTCATTTTATCGGATTCTTCTTCTGTCAGGAAATAATGGTCCAGTATCTCTTTGGTGTCTTTTTGTTTAATAAAAGGGCGAACCCTTTCGGATGAATAGAGTTTCGTTATCAAACTCTCCAACTTTGCAGGATCGGCTTCTTTCCAACTCCATTTGGTAGGTTGCTCTTCCCAGCGGTAATAGCCTTTTTCGGCGGTTACTCTGGTGATGTCATTCCCGGTGAGGGGTTTGCTGTTGTCTCCTATGCGTAGGAAAAATTTTCCGGAAGTGGTTGAGGCTACAGTATGCCCTCGGAATATATGGAGGCGAAGATATTGCCCTCCGTTTTTATGAGAGCGTATTTCGGCAAAAGTACTGACATTTATGGTTTTCTCATTTATTTTGTTCACTAAATGAACGGGCAATGATTCATCGATAGTCTGGTCGGCGGAAGGTGCTTCAGCTTTATCTTCTATGCCATAATCTATGATGCCGCCTTGTGCGTTGCTGAAAGCCACGCAGTCTTTGGCTACTTCATTCCAATCGGGATTCTTTCCGGTTATTTCTCGTATGGATTTTTTGTCGTATAAACTATTTTCTTTCATAAGCTGTTAGTTGATTCTTTTATCAGCCATTTCTCGATGTTTCTTATTTCGTTGTTGAAGTTCACGCCCACTTTGTACACCTTGCGCGGGTCCGTGGCGAAGGGCAGGGCATATTGCTTGTCCTCAATCTGCTGTAAGGCCTCTTCCGCCGTGCCGTCCAGTTTGAATTCCATCACGTAGATATAATCTTGGGTTTTCAATACGAGGTCGATGCGTCCCTGCGAGGTGTGATATTCCGCCTGCACGTAGAAGCCCAGCAGCTTGAAGACGATGAACAGCACGTTCTGGTAGTGCAGTTCCAAGTCGCGCGCCAGCTCGTAGGGCGTGTCGGCAAAGAAGCTTTGCAGGCGGCGCAGGAAGGCGTCGGTGTCGCCTTGCCGGACTTCCCGCACGAAGTTGTTGATTTGGAAGGCGGTGTCTCCGGTGCGCATGGTGGCATATCGGGGCAGCAGGAAGCGTGTGAAGCCCTCTTCCACTTCCCGGTTGGGGAATCCCAGCGTATAGGTGTTGAACATCTCATCGTAGCCTTTGAGGGTGAGGTATCCGCTTTGATAAAGCACGGGGATTGGATTGTCTTCCATGCCGTCGATGCCTCCCAGCATGTCTTCCGTCACTTCCTCATGGGCCATGCGGTACAGGTCGTAGTGGTTGCGTTTCAGCAGTTCCACCAGGAAGGTGGGGGTGCCGGTGTCAAACCAGTAGCTGCCCATCCGGAGGTTGGAGAATACGTTCAGCAGGCTGAAGGGGTTGTAGATGTCCGGACTGTCGGGGGTGAAGTGGTAACCGTCATACCATTCTTTCAGGATTTTCTTTGTGTCCTCAATGCTTTGCCCCTTTTGTGCTCCCAAAGCCCGGATTTCCGGTGCGAAATTGGCATGGAGTTCTTCTTCCGTGATGCCGCAGAGGGTGGCAAAGCGGGGGGACATGGAGATGTCCTGCAGGTTGTTGAGGTCGCTGAAGACGCTGACCTTGCTGAACTTTGTCACCCCGGTCAGCAGGGCAAAGCGGATGTAGGCGTCCTTGCTTTTCAGTACACCGTAGAAGGCTTTCAGTTGTTGGCGGTAATCATCCTGCCGGGCTGCATTGCCGATGGCTTGTAGCAGGGGCTTGTCATATTCATCTACCAGGACTACAACATTCTTTCCTGTAATCTGATTGATTTTCTCTATCAGATAGGCAAAACGCTCTTCGGGGGCACGATCTTTCTTCTCATCCCCGTAGAGGGCTTCCCATTTTTCCAAATGTTGGTTCAGTATGGCGGGTAGGGAAGCCGTGTCCAAATAGTTTCGTGCATTCAGGTCCAGGTGCAAGATGGGGTATTCCGTCCATTCCTTTTCCAATTCCTCCAAGGCCAGTCCTGTAAACAGTTCTTTCTTCCCTTGAAAATAGGCTTCCAAGGTGGAAATCAGCAGGCTCTTCCCGAAGCGGCGCGGACGGCTGAGGAAATAATATTTGCCGCCCCGGGCCAACCGGTACACCTGCGCGGTTTTGTCCACGTAGCAATAACCGCCTTCACGGATTTCTTCGAATGTCTGTATGCCAATCGGGTAAAGTCTGTCCATGCTGTTGCCTTTTGGTGAGTTATGATTGTACAAAGTTAGTGATTTCCGGCCAATGCGGGACTATTTGTGGCGGAAATCTTTCATTCTCCGCCCCACAGGCATTCGCTGATGCTGGCTATTCCTGTCTTCGGATTCCAGAAGCCCAGGTAAATGGCCAGGTCTTCCGTCCGCCAATCCTTGGGATAGTCCAGTATCGCCTGTCCCTCGCTGCGAAGGGCACCGATGGTCTCGTGGACAGCATCTTGCGTCGGTTTGTGTACCACGGCCAGCAAGGCATAATCCCGTGGCGAGGCGTTCTCGAAGTCGCAGCGGTTGTTCCACGTGAAAACCACCTTTCCATCGCCCGGTGCGGCCTGCGCTTTCGCGGCTCCCGTCAGGCAACCTTGCGAGATCAATATGTTTCGGTAATTCACCTTGATGCCCTCCGCCGTCTCTTTCAGCGCATAGCGCATGGTGTAGGACATGGCCGCGTTGAAAGCGCTTTGCCGTATCGCCTCTTCCCGGAAGCCGACGCGCAGCACGGGCGTGAGCGGGCGCAGGAGAGACAAGGCCATGGAGAAGCGCGTGCGCTGGGCCTGTTGCGGGGGAGTGCGAGGATTCTTGACTTTTGCAGGCAGGGTGCGCAGGTAGGGGATGCCCCTCCAGGTACAGGCCACCAGGTTGCCTATCCTTCCATGGATGTTTTCTTGTCGTTCGGGTTTGATTCTTGCCATAATGATTGTGTGTTTTTTAAGTTTTGTGGGTTATCCGGGAGCAAAGGTAGGGAATCTTTTTCAAACAGGCCGGTCGTTTTCGCGGTTCTGATAATCTTTTTGCGAAGTGCTGTTTCGCTTGGCTTCCGGCCGCTTTCCAGTCGCCCTTGGGCCGCACCTGCTCCCTACCAAGTCCTTGTCCATGCACAGGGAGAAGGTAGGGAGGAGGGGCGGCTTTGGGGCGACTTTGGGGCGAAGGAGGACTTGGGAGGGCGATGGGCAAAGTGCCTTATGCTTCCCTTCACCAGCCATTTATTGATGTTCCTCATTGGGTTGTTTCATGAAAGCAAACATTTGTTTTTTTGCTTGTCGGTTAGGAAAGAAATCGCTATCTTCGCAGGGTAAAGCAAAGGTGAATAGTCATGAAGTACCCGATAGGCATACAGCAGTTTGAGAAGATCCGCAAAGGCGGTTATGTGTACGTGGACAAGACAGCGCAGGTGTACCAGTTGGCCACGCAAGGCAGCTACTATTTCCTGAGCCGTCCCCGGCGTTTTGGCAAGTCGTTGCTGCTCTCCACGCTGGAGGCTTATTTCCTGGGCAAGAAGGAGCTCTTCGAAGGCTTGGCCTTGGAGCACTTGGAAACAGAGTGGAAACAATATCCCGTGCTGCACCTGGACTTGAATGTGGATGTCTATGATACCTCTCATAATCTGGAACAAGTGCTGAACGAGGCTCTTTCCCAGTGGGAAACGGTTTATGGCAGCAATTCCAACGAGGTCACGCCATCCTTGCGTTTCAAGGGCATCATCCGGCGTGCCTGCGAACAGACGGGCAAGCAAGTAGTGATTTTGGTGGATGAGTATGACAAGCCTTTGCTGAGTACCATTGACCGCAAGGATTTGCATGATACCTATCGCAATACCCTCAAGGGCTTCTACGGCGTGCTGAAGTCTCAGGATGCGTACATCCGCTTCGCTTTCCTCACGGGGGTGAGCCGTTTCAGCCATGTCAGCATTTTCAGCGACCTGAACAACCTGGAGGATATCTCCATGGACAGGGAATATGCTGCCATTTGCGGCATAACGGAGGATGAGTTGCGTGCATACTTTCGGGAAAGCATCAAGGCTTTTGCAGTGGCCAATGGCATGGCAGAGGAGGTGGTCTGCTGTGCGTTGAAACAGCAGTATGACGGCTATCACTTCAGTGAGCATGGCGTGGGCGTTTACAACCCCTTCAGCCTGCTGAACGCGTTCAAGAAGAAGAAGATGTCCGATTACTGGTTCAAGACGGGTACGCCGACCTTCTTGGTGAAGCTGTTGCAAGCCAATGACTATGACCTTCGGAGGCTGAAAGGCATTTATGTGGATGGATCCACACTGGCTGGTGTGGATGAAGAATATACGGATCTCATCCCCGTACTTTTTCAGAGCGGTTACCTCACCATTGCGGATTACGATGCGGAGTTGGGTTACCGGCTTGATTTCCCCAACCAGGAGGTGGAGCGTGGCTTTTTCGACTTCCTGATGCCTTCATACACTTGTGTCAATAAATCGGAGGTGCAAAGTTACCTCAACCGGCTGACCGCTGCCCTCCGGCAGGGCCGTCCCGATGAGTGGCTGCAAACCCTGCAAGCCATGCTGTCCCGGAAATCCTACCTGATGGCGGGCGGTGACAAGGAGGTGCACTTCCAGAACACCCTTTACCTGATATTCATGATGCTGGGCTACAACGTGCAGGTGGAGCAGGCCACGAGCCAAGGGCGTATGGATGTGGCCATCGAGACCCGGGACTATGTGTATGTCCTCGAATTGAAGCTGGACAAATCGGCCGAGGAGGCCCTTCAGCAAATCAAGGACAAGCAGTATGCCCGTGCTTTCCAAGACGACCCGCGCAAGGTGTTCCTGATAGGGGTGAACTTCTCGTCCGGGACCAGGACGGTGGAGGGTTGGCTCGTGGAGGAGTTGCATTGAAAATAAGGTAGTTACGTGTGCATCTGAAAAAAGATTATCAAAACGCCCGATTTTATTTTTCCAGTTCAAAAAACCTTCCTACATTTGCACACGAAACAAAAGCAAATAGACTTCAAATCGTGAATCTTTAATAAGTGCACGCTGCAGAGTGTATTTATGTAAGAGGAACATGTGGATTAATGTTTAATTTTCAAAAACAATGATTTGTACTATGGGAACAATTAAAAAAGGAATCCTGGGAGGTTTCTCGGGAAAAGTGGGAACCGTGGTAGGCGGTTCGTGGAACTCCATCAGCTACATGCGTTCGTTGGCGGACAGTTACAAGGATGCAAAGACGGAACGGCAGGTGTGCCAGCGGGGACGTTTCTCGGCGGTGGTCGCCTTCATGAAAACCATCGCGCCGTATCTGCGCATCGGGTATCGGAATTGCGAGGCGGGGCAATCACCCTACAGTGCGGCGATGTCGTTCGTGCTGAAGAATGCGGTGACAGGTTGTGGCGATGAGGCCGTGGTGAACTTCTCGAAAGCATTGGTGAGCCAAGGAGGATTGACAAGTGTCGCGGATGCTGCCGTGGAAGTGGCGGGCGGCAAGGCTTCGTTCACTTGGACGGACAACAGTGGCAGCGGAAGCGCCAAGTCGGAAGATGTGGCCATGCTCTTGGCCTACAACAAGGACCGGCAGGAGGCCGTGTATGACTTGCAGGCGGCTACCCGGGCCGATGGGTCGGCGGAGTTGACCTTGCCGGCTGCTTGGGAGGACGAGGCGTTGGCTATCTATTTGAGCTTTCAAAGTGTGGATAGCAGGACGGTGACGAAAAGCATCTGCCTGCAAGATGACGGAGTGACCCAGGAGCCCGGCGGTGGAGGTACGGGCGGTTCCGGAGAAGGTGAGGAAGGCACTTTCGGATAAGGTGGCCGTTCCGTAAGAGGCATTCTGATCGGTTGAGTTTTTTTCTTTGAGTGCGGATTATGTGAATAGGTGTAATCCGCACTTTTTTATTATCTTTGTGCCGTATTCCATGATGCTTGTGCAAGACAAGCATGGTCGGGCAAGGCAAGTGTTTGCCCCCAATGGATGGTTGTTACCATAGTTAACCCTTTATCATTATGCGTTTGAATAAGTTTTATGCCCTGTGGGGAATGTTGTCATCGTTGCTGTGCTTGTTCACAGCCTGCACGCCGACGGAGACGGAAGGCCGGGCGGAATGTCTGGCGGATTGTGTGAATCCTTTTATCGGTACGGATTTCACGGGAAACACGTATCCGGGGGCGCAGGTGCCCTTCGGCATGGTGCAGTTGAGCCCGGACAACGGCTTGCCGGGGTGGGACCGCATTGCCGGTTACTTCTGGCCGGACAGCACCATCGCGGGTTTCAGCCATACCCATCTTTCCGGGACGGGGGCCGGCGACTTGTATGACATTTCCTTCATGCCCGTCACCTTGCCTTACCGGGAGGCCAAGGGATCACTGGGCATCCATTCCAAGTTTTCGCATGACGACGAATCGGCTTCGGCGGGCTATTACCAGGTGCGCTTGTCGGACTATGACATCAACGTGGAGCTGACGGCCACGCCCCGTTGCGGCGTGCAGCGTTATACCTTCCCCAAGGCGGATGCGGCAGTATTCCTGAACCTGCGGAAGGCCATGAACTGGGATGCCACGCAGGATGCGCACATCGAGCAGGTGGATTCTGTCACCCTGCGCGGCTATCGCTTCTCCGACGGATGGGCGAGGGGACAGCGCGTCTTCTTCTGCACCCGCTTTTCGCGTCCGTTTGATGCGATGCAGCTGGACACGGCGGCCATCCTGAGCGGAGGCAAGCGGACCGGCACGTCCGTCATTGCCCGTTTGGACTTCAAGACGGAGGAAGGCGAGCAACTGGTGGTCAGCACGGCCTTGTCCGGCGTCAGCATGGAGGGAGCGATGCGCAACCTGCAGGCGGAAATGCCGGACGATGACTTCGACAAGTGCCTGGCTTCGGCCCGGAAAGACTGGGATGAGCAGTTGGGCAAGATAGAAATCGAGTGCGGGGACCGGGATGAAAAAGTGAAATTCTATACCGCCCTCTACCATGCGATGCTGGCACCCACCATCTACAGCGACGTGGACGGGGCGTATTATGGTCCTGACAAGCAGGTGCACCAGGCTGAGGGATGGACCAACTACAGTACATTTTCCTTATGGGACACCTACCGCGCCGCGCATCCCCTCTTCACCTATGTGGCACCGGAGCGGGTGAACGACATGGTGAAGTCCTTCATCGCCTTTTATGAGCAGAACGGACGCCTGCCGGTATGGAACATGTGGGGCAGCGAGACGGACATGATGATTGGCTATCACGCCGTGGCGGTCATTGCGGACGCGTATCTGAAAGGCATCGGGAATTTCGATGCGGAGAAGGCGTTGGAGGCCTGCGTGGCCACGGCCAACCTGGACGATTATCGCGGCATCGGGGCGTACAAGAAGCTGGGCTATGTGCCTTATAACCTGAAAGACCCGTACAATGCGGACAATTGGTCGCTCTCCAAGACGTTGGAATATGCCTACGATGACCATTGCATTGCCCGCATGGCCGAGAAGATGGGACGGAAGGACGTGGCGGACGAGTTTTACCAACGTTCGCAGAATTACCGGAATGTGTATAATCCGCAGACGGGCTTCATGCAGCCCCGGGATGACAAGGGCAATTTTGTGGAGCCGTTCAGCCCGGACGATTATATGCCGCACATCTGCGAGAGCAATGGCTGGCAATATTTCTGGTCGGTGCAGCACGATGTGGACGGCCTGATGGAGCTGGCCGGAGGCAAGGAACGCTTCGCGCAGAAGCTGGACAGCATGTTCACTTACCATCCGGGAGAGGACGACGAGTTGCCCATATTCAGCACGGGCATGATAGGGCAGTATGCCCACGGCAACGAGCCGAGCCATCATGTCATTTACTTGTTCAACGCCGTGGGGCAGCCGGAGAAAACGCAACGCTATGCCGCGCAGGTGATGCGCGAACTTTACCTGAATACCCCGGCGGGATTGTGCGGCAACGAGGATTGCGGTCAGATGTCGGCGTGGTATGTGTTCAGCGCGATGGGTTTTTATCCCGTGGACCCGGTGAGCGGACGCTATGAGATAGGCACGCCCCTGTATCCGGAAGTGAAGCTGCACTTGGCCAACGGGAAGACCTTCACGGTGCGGGCCAACGGGGTGAGCCGGGAGAATTGCTACATCCAATCGATGAAATACAACGGCGCACCCTATGACAAGACGTATGTCACGCATGAGCAGATCATGTCCGGCGGCGTGCTGGAGTTTGAGATGGGAGCAACGTACTAAAATAGGAATTTAGTTTAGGCGCGGATTACGCGGATTTCACGGATTTATTATTTG
>CALNEX010000007.1 GCA_939791845.1 uncultured Mediterranea sp.
GCCGACCCTCTGCTTGTAAGGCAGACGCTCTGAACCAGCTGAGCTAAACGTCCGAGAGCGTTTCCGTTTCAAAAGCGATGCAAAGGTACGGCTTATTTTGAAATCTCCAAAGGTTTTCCCCATTATTTTTTCACGTTTTCTGTCCGTTGCCATCAAACACAGTGTATTACAAGCGGTTAACAAGGACAATACATTTTCATCCGATCCAATGGAGAAAAGCAGCATTCATCCGTCCCACTCTTACACCTATTATTATAACAAACTACAGGTTTGCACATCATCTGTGCAGGACTTATGCACCCAACCATGGAAGAAGTTTCCAAGCAAAGACCGTGCATAATTCACTTTATCATCGTATATTTGTCCCCTCAAATAAACCTCGTAAAACCAAAACAAGCATGAGTACAAAGAAATGGATGGCCGCCCTGTGCGGATGTTGCCTTGCCTTGGCCGCCCAGGCCCAACAGGCGACGTATGACTTAATCTGGGAAGACAACTTCAATGAAACGACTTTCGACACCTGCTATTGGAGCAAAATCCCGAGAGGAGGCTCGGACTGGAACCGCCACATGTCCGATGCGGACAACCTCTATGCCGTAAAAGACGGAAACTTGGTGTTGCGCGGCATACACAACAACGGCACGGTGCCCCAGGACACGGCCCGCTACCTCACCGGAGGCCTGTACACCAAAGGCAAGTTCCACATCGACTATGGCAAGGTGGAAATCTGCGCCCGCCTGGACAGGGCACAAGGTGCCTGGCCGGCCATCTGGATGCTGCCGGAAGACGCGCAATGGCCCAACGGAGGTGAAATAGACATCATGGAGCACCTGAACCACGACACCATTGCCTATCAGACCGTACACACTTATTACACCTATGTCTTGAAGCACGACCAAAACCCGCCCCACGGCGGCATCGGACCCATAGACCGCGACGGGTACAACGTCTACGCCGTGGAGATTCTGCCGGACAGCCTCGTCTTCTCCATCAACGGGCGGAAGACCTTCACTTATCCGCGCATCGAGACGAACGAGAAAGGGCAGTATCCCTTCGGCACCCCCTTCTACCTGCTGGTGGACATGCAGATCGAAGGCTCATGGGTGGGACGCGCCCGGCCCGAAGAACTGCCCGTAGAGATGTGGGTGGACTGGGTGAAGGTGTATAATCTCAGGAAGGAGCAGGAGGCCGAGTGAGGCCAATGCTTCACTTCTTGCGCTTCTCCGTCGGGCTCTCCCCGAACTCTTCCTTATAGCACTTCGTGAAATAGGAAGGCGAGGAGAAGCCCACTTCGTAGGCCACCTCGGCCACGGTCATTTCCGTGGTTGTCAACAAAGAAGAGGCACGGCGCAGGCGGATGCGGCGCAGCAGTTCGTTGGGCGAATTGTTGGTCAGCGACTTCAACTTGCGGTAAAGCTGGACGCGGCTCATGCCCATCTCGTGCCCCAGGTCCTCGACGTTAAGGGCGGAGTCCTTCATCCGCTCCTCCACCAATGCCTTGAAGCGGGACACGAAGTCGCGGTCCAGGTCGTTGACGTCCCCTTGCTTGGGCAACTGCCCGTCGGCAAAGAACTGCCGCAGGCGGCAACGATTGTCCAGCAGGTTGCGGATGCGCGACAGGAGGAGCTGGGAGTTGAAGGGCTTGGAGATATAGGAATCCGCCCCGCCGTCATAGCCCTGGATGCGTTGCTCGTCCAAGGAACAGGCTGTCAGCAGGATGACGGGGATGTGGCTGGTGGAAAGCTCCCCCTTCAGGCGGCGGCAACACTCGATGCCGTCCATGACAGGCATCATCACATCACAGACAACGAGGTCAGGCACGAACTTCTGTGCCTGGCGCAAGCCCGTCTCCCCATCCGGAGCGGTTAACACCCGATAATCCTTGCTCAACAAGGCCGATACATAACTGCGGATGTCGGCATTGTCGTCTATCACCAGCACCACCGGCGCATCGGGATTGGCCGGCTGCTCCACGTGGTCGGGCAAGGGCATGCTTTCTGTAGCCTCCGCTTGCGGCAAGGCAATTGGCGGAGTGGTCCTATCCACGTCCCCGGATAAAGGCTTGCAGGGGAAAGTGGCGGTAAAGGTGGTGCCGTGTTCATTGCTATCCACCGTGATGTGTCCACCCTGCATCTCCACAAAGGCATGTACCAAGGCCAGTCCGATGCCCGTGCCCGCCCGGCTGCCTTCCACTTGGTAGAACCGCTCAAAGATGGCCCGTACCTCCGCAGGCGAGATGTAACTGCCCAAGTTGAACACCGAGAGGGCATACTCTCCTTCTCCGGCCGAGAGACGAACGGTTATCTCCCCCTTCTCCGGGGTATATTTCAAGGCATTGGACAAGAGGTTGAAATAGATGCGCTCCATCTTCTCCGCATCGGCCATCAAGTGAAAATCGGCATCGCCCTCCACCAGGAAAGAGAAACGGATGCGCCGCCGGACCATCGTCACCCGGAAGGAATCATTCCACGCCAGCAGCCCGGCCCGCAGGTCAAAAGGAGCGAGGTGAAGTTCCATCCGCCCGTTCTCCACCTTGCGGAAATCCAGTATCTGATTGACCAGGCGCAAGAGGATGCCCACGTTCTTCTTCACCAGTTCCAGCATCTGACGTGTGGTGCCCTTGACAGAAGCATCGGCCAGCAACTGGTCCACCGGGTCGGCTATCAAAGTGAGGGGCGTGCGGAAGTCGTGGGAGATGTTGGTAAAGAACACCAGCTTGGCGTGCGTAGCCTCCTCCAGTTCGTGGGACAACTGTTCCAGTTGGTCCTTTTGCGCCTGGAGGGTCTGCTTCTGCTCTTCGAGCATCGCCTTCTGGCGGAGGAGTTCGCGGTTCTTGCGGCTCTTCAAGCGGAGGAGGCGGTAGACGGCGACGAGCAAGGCGACGACTACCATCAGCCCGGCCAGGCTGCCGAAGAGGATGACCCGCTGTGTGGCATACCGCTCCAGATACCGGGCCACGCGCCCCGTCAGCGTCTCAATCTTGCGGTCCAGGGCGGCGATATGTGCCGTCTGCAAGTGCATGATGGGCGCCGTCGTGCTGTCCACTACCGAAGTGTGCAAGTTCGTCTCGCGCTCGAAAGGCTGTCCCGTCAGGATGTGCATGGCCGTCTGCACCACCTCGTCGCCGCCCGTGGGATAGATGAAGGTGGCACTCAGCCGACCCTCCAGCACACTCTCCAGCCCATAGCTCTCGCCAGACAAGGCATCAGTACCGAAGAAGCGGATGGACTGCTCGCGTCCTTGGCGCACGGCTGCCTCGTAGGCCCCGTCGGCCATGCGGTCGTTATGCGCATAAAGAACGTCAAATTGGGGATAGACCTTGAGCAAGCTGTCCATCTTCGCCTCGGCCTGGCCGCGCAACCAGGCACCGTCCGCTACAGCCAACAGACGGATGCCGGGAAAGGCACGGATGGCGCGGGTGAATCCCTCGTGCCGCTCCATGGCGGGCGTGGAGCCGGCCAGGCCCGTTATCTCCACCACCGTCCCCTGCCCGTTCAGGCTGTTGGCGATGTAGTTGCCGATGGCATAGCCGATGCCGCCATTGTCGGCACCGATGTAGGCGGTATATTTGTCGGAAAGTATCTTGCGGTCCACCACGATGACGGGGATGCCACGATCATAGGCCTCCTCCACGACGGGGGTGATGGGCTCCGCTTCGTTGGGCGAGACCACCAACAGGTCCACTCCTTCGTCCAGAAAGCGGCGGATGTCCCGCACCTGTTGTTTGCTGTCGTCCTTGGCCGTGCGGATGACGACTTGCAGGTCGCGGTAGAACTCCGCCTCGCGCCTCATCTCGGCGTTCTGCTGGTGACGCCACTCGTCATCGCTGCACTGGGACACGCCAATGACGTAGCGCGGCCGCTCGGGGCGGCACGACAGGAGGAAGAGACTGCTTACAAAGGCTATAGAAAGAATCAAATACTTCATGGCACTTGCATTTACAGGGTTATCGCCTGCAAATGTAAGAAAATAATAGAAAGCACGCGACAACAAAAGCCCATTATTATGCCATACACCCACAATTCACCATGCAAGAAAAGGTATCAGATACCCCTCATCAACAGTATCTGATACCCTTTGTCAACAGTATCTGATACCCTTGCCTGACAGTATCAGATACCCTTGGAACGACCTTACATCCCCGTCAGCTCACGCGGCAACACGGGCATCGCCCCATTCTGCGTGCAAACAAAGGCGGAGGTATAGACGGCCAGCTTGTGTGCCTCCTCCACGGGCATACCCTTCAGGATGCCGGAGACGAAGGCGGCAGTGAACGAGTCGCCCGCGCCCACCGTGTCGGCCACCTGCACGCGCGGCGTCTCCTGGAAGTAGACCTTGCCGGGCGTGAAGACGTAGCTGCCGTTGACGCCGCAAGTCAGGATGAGCATCTTCAGGTCATACTTGCCCAACAGTATCCAGCACTTGTCCTGGAGGTCTATGCCGGGATAGCCGAACATGCGGCTGATGGTCACCAGCTCCTCGTCGTTAATCTTCAGCACGTTGCACTTGCGCATAGACTGGCAGAGGACCTCCTTGCTGTAGAAGTTCTGGCGGAGGTTGATGTCGAATATCTTCAACTGCCCCTCCCCGTCGGGCATGGTGTCCAGGAAGCGGTTGATGGTCTCACGCGACACCACGCTGCGCTGAGCCAGCGACCCGAAGCACACGGCGCGCGTCTGGCGGGCCAGTCCGTCCAATGACACGGTGTAGGGGATGTTATCCCACGCCACGCCTTCCTTGATGTCATAGCAGGGCACGCCGGCATCGTCCAGCGTCACCTGCACCGTCCCTGTAGGATAGGGCACGGTCTCCACCATGCCGTTCAGTCCTTTGTCGCGGAAGCTCTCCAAGATTTCCATGCCCAGCTTGTCCTCGCCCACGGCGCTGACAACGCGGCTGTCCAACCCGAACTGGGATACATGGTACGCAAAGTTGGCGGGTGCCCCGCCCAGTTTCTTTCCTTCGGGCAGCACGTCCCACAGTGCTTCGCCCATTCCTACTACGATATGATTCATGATATGGGGTGTTAAATGATTAGTAAATGAATGTGTAATAAATTGAGTTTTAGGCGCGGATTACGCGGATTCCACGGATTTAGTTTTATGATATAATAATGAATATAAACGGATTCACCAAGAGTATATCCGTGAAATCCGCGTAATCCGCGCCTAAATTAATGTGAGCTTCAAGCCTTCTTCAACCGCGAGGCATAGAAGACCAGGTACAACACGCCGACGGTCATCACCGCCACGGCGCCGCTCTGCCCCAGCCCGTCACTGGCAAAGCCCATCAGCAGCGGGAAGACCGTGCCGCCGAAGAGACCCATGATCATCAGGCCGGAAATCTCGTTCTTCTTCTGCGGCATGGCCAACAGGGCGTTGGAGAAGCAGATGGAGAAGACATTGCTGTTGCCGTAGCCGATGAGCGCGATACATATATATATAATGTAGTGCACGTCCGATGTCAACAGTCCCACCATGGCCAGCAGCATCATCCCCACACTGACCCACAGGAACGATCGCGAACTGAAGCGGCTCAGGATGAACGCGCCGCTCAGGCAGCCCAAGGTACGGAAGATGAAGTACAAGCTCGTGGCCCACGAAGCCTCGTCGAGCGTCAGCTCCAAACGCTCCATCAGGAGCTTGGGCGCGGTGGTGTTGGTGCCCACGTCGATGCCCACGTGGCACATGATGCCCAGGAAGCACAGCAGGATGAACGGATTGCCCAACAGGCGGAAGCAGTCCGCGAAGCCGGAAGCGCGGTCGGGCTGCTCTTCCTCAATCTGCGTGGCGCCCAGCCACAGGATGGCCAGGATGGCAATGACCATATAGACGGGGAAGAGTACGCGCCACTCCAGTCCCAAGTCGGGGATGGCGTGCGTGGCGCCCCACATGGCGATGTACGGGGCCAGGAACGAGGCAATAGCCTTGACGAACTGCCCGAATGTCAGCGACGAGGCCAGTTTGTTGCCCGTGATGACATTGCTCAACAACGGATTGAGCGAGGTCTGCATCAGCGCATTGCCGATGCCCAGCAGGGAGAACGAGCAGAGCATCAGCCCGTAGCTGTCGCCGAAGATAGGCAGCAAGAGGGACACGGCCGTCACCACCAAGCTCAACAGAACGGTCTTGCGCCGTCCGATGCGGTTCATCAACACGCCCGTGGGCACGCTGAAGATGAGGAACCAGAAGAAGACCAACGAGGGGAAGATGTTGGCCTGCGCGTCCGAGAGGCCCAGGTCTTCCTTGACGTAATTGGACGCGATGCCCACCAGGTCCACAAAGCCCATGGCGAAGAAACAGAGCATGACGGGCAGAAGTTTGGAGATATTGCTATGGTTAGTATTCATAAAAAGGATAGGAGTATAATGAATGTTTAATGGATTGATTTTTAGGCGCGTAATCCGCGCCTAAAATAAAGTCTACCGGATGCGGTGCACCTTCATCGCCTTCACCTGGAACGAGCCGCGCCACGTCTCGAACGTCAGCGTATTGTAGGGTTCGGAGGGGAAGACGCGGTTGGTCATCACGAACTTGCCGCCGTCGCCGAACGCCTCGATGCTGGAGCGGTCCACGAAGAGTCGCAGGCGGATGTAGTCCGTATCGGCAGCAGGAGCCACGGTCATCGCCGGGAAGTCGGCACTGAAGTCCGTCAGCCCGCTCTCGCTGCGCTCCATCACGAACTGCTTGCGGGCGACGTCGTAGTGCAGGTGTACCTTCTCGCCCTTGGCGTTGGAGAGGGTCAGGATGATGCGTTCCGAACCGCTGTTCTTCAGTTCGAGTTCAATCTCGTAGGCACCAGTGTTGTCCTCCAGCAGCGAAGGTATCTCATAGCTGTCGCTGACGCGGAAGGAGGGGAAGTTGCGGGTGTCCGCACGGGCAGCCTCCATCTCGGGCGAAGGGGCACAGCGCAGGAGCAGTTCGCCGTCCTGGCGATAGAGCGAGAGGTCGCGAGCAATGGTGTTGGCGCCCCGGTATTGCAGCGTGGGCAGCACGCCCTGGTATTGCCAGTTGCTCATCCAGCCGAGGGCGACGACGCGTCCGTCCGGGGCGTTGCTGAAGGTGACGGTAGCGTAGTGGTCCTTGCCCCAGTCCATCCACTTGGTGCGGGTGGGCGACTCGTTCGTGAACTTCTTGCCATTGAACGTGCCGACGAAGTATTGCGCCGCGTTGCCGCCGAAGGGGCCTCCGGGATTGATGTTGCAGATGAGCACCCAACGCTTCTCCTTCGTGCCTTCCACGGGCAGTTCGAAGAGGTCGGGACACTCCCACACGCCACCGTGCGCGCCCTGGTTGCGCCCAAAGGAGCTTTCGTACTTCCACTCCTTGAGGTTGCGGGAGGAGTAAATCTCCATCTCCTGCCCGGCGGCGAGTATCATCACCCAATGCTTGCCCGGCGCATACCAAAAGACCTTCGGGTCGCGGAAGTCACGCTTCTGGGAAGTCAGGATGGGATTGTCGGCATACTTGGTGAAGGTGCGTCCGCCGTCCGTGCTGTAGGCCAGGCTCTGCGACTGGCTGTCGCCCCAGGGAGAAGGTTTGGCGGAGGTGTAGAAAGCGACCACCGCGCCCGCGCCGAAGCCGGCGGTGTTGTCAGTGTCCACTACGGCAGATCCGCTGAATATCATGCCGTTGGCATCGGGCATCACCGGCGCGCCCTGATACGTCCAATGAACGAGGTCTGTGCTGGTGCTGTGTCCCCAGCTCAGGTTGCCCCACGTGGACCCGTAGGGGTTGAACTGGAAGTAAAGATGCCAAGTACCGTCCTTGTAGAACATGCCGTTGGGGTCGTTCATCCAGCCGTAGACCGGCGTATGGTGGTAGAGGGGGCGGAACTTCTCGCGGTTCTTGGTGTCGAAGGTGTCGGACAGCTTCATCTTCTTCCAGCAGAGGGCATCGGCGGGCAGGCCCTGCACCTCGACGGTGATGTCCCCGTCCACGGCGGCGGAGAGGTCCAGCGGCACATAGTAATCCACCCGCTCGCGGGCCAGGCGGACGTTGACGCCCTCGCCCAGATAGTGGTTGTCGCGCCCGATGAGGTAGACCTTGGCCTCCGGGGCATTGTCCTGCACGGGCAGGAGGAGGTACTTCGCCGCGTCTTGCACGGCAATGAGGTTTTGCTCGCTGGCCAGGTGGCGCACGGAGAATTGGGGATTATTGTCGGCCCAGGCCATCGGGGCGGCGCCGAGCAGCAGGGCCAGGCTGAATGCACGGGCCGAGCGGAAAAGGTTGTTCTTATAGGTTGTCATACAATGTAAAGTTTGATGGGTTTTACAAATTAATCTTCATCTGTCTCTAAAGGAGTCCCGTCCACCCGTCACAGGCGGGCGGGATCGGATTTATCAATCTGCACTTATCCTATTGAAATACTGAAAACGGAGGATTATTCATATCCCTTGTTCTGCGTGTACAGGCCGGGGATGTAGAACATTTGGTTGTACGGTATGGGGAAGTACTCGTTCTTGCCGACTGTATAATGGGCGTCCTTATAGTATTCCGCATACGTCTGTCCCTCGAATACGTCTTGCTGTTCGCTGGCGAAGAAGGCATTCAGCGTCTGGCTGGCAATGCCCCAACGGCGCAGGTCGAAGTAGCGTTCGTTCTCCATGGCCATCTCCAGGCGGGTTTCCCACTGCACGCATTCACGGGCTTGTTCCTTGGTGCCGAAGTAGGTGGCGGGATAGAGGGCTATCTCGCACTGGTCGGCGGCATAGGCGATATGCTTGTCAATGGAATTGGCTGCGCGCTGACGGATGTCGTTGACAATCGTGCGGGCCTCCTCCAGGCGGTTCAGCTCCACAAGGGCCTCGGCGCGCATCAGCATCACGTCCGTATAACGGAATACGTAATCGGCCGTGGCAAAAGCCTGCCAGCTGCCGTTGTAAATCTCGCCCTGTGAACGTTGCGGCTGCTCCTTCAGCGAGGTATAATAGCCATATACGTTGGGGGTGCGGGAATTGGCCGTGGTCAACGTGTATTCTTCCTCGTACTTGAAGGGGAAGGTCGGCATACCCACGGTGTGGAACAAGCGCGGATCCCACTTCTGCGCGGTCGGCTGGCCATTGACGGGATAATCAATCTTGTCGTTGAAGTGGTCGAACATCGGCAAGCCGTTCTCCGTCTTGAAGGCATTGACCAGGTTCTGCGAGGGTTTGTGGCAATCCCATCCGCAACTCCAGATGCCCCATGCACCGTTCAGCATGATGGACCAGTTGGCGCGGCCATAGCTCGTGTTGTCCTCGGTGTATTGCGAGGTCTGCACGGCAAAGATGGATTCCTTGCTGTTCTTGTTCTCCGGCAAGAAGATGTCGCCAAAGTCTTCCAAGTAGCCGTATTGCGAGTTCACCACATCATCCGTATAGTCCACTACGCGTTGCATATAGTCCTGGTTGACGTGCTCCGGGCCGGTGGTGGCTTCATAGCCGTCGCCCCAAGCCATATCCAAGTAGCACTTGGCCAAGTAGGCGGCAGCGGCAATCTTGTTCACGCGGCCACCGTCTGCCTGCGTGGCGGGCAGGACATCGTAGGCCGTCTGGAAGTCGGCGATGACTTTCTCCATCAGCTCCTTGTGGGAGAACTGCGTGTTGGAAATCTGCTCAACGGTATTGTTCGAGAAAGCAACCTCGTCAATCCAGGGCACCTGATACCAGACAGTCAGCAGTTTGTAATAGAAGTGCGCACGGAGGAAACGCACCTCAGCCTCACGCTGGGCAGCCACATCGGCTCCCAAGACTTGTGTTCCGTCCTGCTGCAAGGACACCAACGCACGGTTGCAGCGGGAGATGGCGCAATAAAGACGGTACCAAAGTTCGTCCATGTGGTCGGGATTACGCGAAGACAGTGAAGACCAAATCTCCAAGTGGTGGTAGTTGGTATCGCCCGTGCCCCACCCGCCTTTCAGGCAGTCATCGGAGGTCAGGTCGCCATACGGCCAGAGGTTGAAGGGATAGGTGTACCAGCAGTCGCCCAACATGGCGTAGGCAGCCGTCACCATTTCTTCCGGATAGGAGAATGCGGTATCCTCGTCAATCACCGCCGTAGGCTGGTAGTCCAGGAAGTCATCGCAGCTTGTGAAAGACAATCCAA
The DNA here is from genome assembly GCA_939791845.1 of uncultured Mediterranea sp. Classification (GTDB taxonomy): domain Bacteria; phylum Bacteroidota; class Bacteroidia; order Bacteroidales; family Bacteroidaceae; genus Bacteroides. Next base: position 10,086 of record CALNEX010000007.1, read on the forward strand.
ATGCACAAGCGGTCAAGAAGGTATATATCTTTTTCATTGTGGTCTGTTATTGAAGTTATTATATAATGTGTAAGGTTAGAAGCCAATCTGTACGCCAAACGATACGGAGGTAGCCAGCGGGTAGTTCCAATCCGGGTTTTCCGGGTCTGTGCAGGTCAGGCTCTTGCTCTTGATGGTCAGCAGGTTCTGGCCGGACACATAGATACGGGCATTGGTCATCTTCAGCTTAGAGAGGATGTTGCTCGGCAAGGAGTACCCCACCTGCAGGTTACGGAGTTTCAAGTAAGAACCGTTCTCCACAAAATAGCTGGAAGCGCGTCCCTCGTCGGCAGTGTTCATCGTGCTCAGCGCCGGGATGGTAGAAGAGGTGTTGGCCGTCGTCCAAGCTTCCAATACGCGCTCACCCTTGTTGGAACCGGGGTCGTTCACTGCCCAAAAGTCGGTCTGGAACTTTTGGTTGTTGTAGACATCCTTGTCGCAGACGCCCTGCCAAAACATGCTCAGGTCGAAGTTCTTATAGGTCAACGCGATATTCAAGCCGTAAGAGAACTTGGGCACGGGGTTGTATATCCACGTCTGGTCGGCATCGGTGATGGAGCCATTGCCGTCCAGATCAGCATACTTCAAGCCGCCCACACGGGCATTGGCTTGTCCCGAAGCATCCACCTCTGCCTGGTTCTGGAAGATGCCATCGGCCACATAGCCTACAAGGGATCCATAAGGTTGGCGAGACTGCACCAGGTTCTCCGTCGTGGTATGGGCATACGAGCCGGTCGTCGTGGAAGGCAGGTAAGTCACACGGTTGCGGAAGAAGTCGGCGTTGGCATTGATGTCGATGCCCAATCCGCAAGCCAGTTCTTTGCGGTAGCCCAAGCTGAACTCCATACCCCAGTTGCGCAGCGATGGACCATTCAACCAGGAAGCGCCGCCTTCGCCCAAAGCGCCCAGATAGGCCGGGCTGATGAGCATATCGTCCACATCCTTCACGTAGCCATCAATGCTGCCATACAGCGAGCCGTGGAACAGGGTGAAGTCCGTACCTACGTTGAACTGCTCGGCTGATTCCCATTTCAAGTCCGGATTGGCCAACTGCGTGGCGCGATACCCCGAGGGGAAGAGACCGCTGCCTTGCAGAAGGAGGTCGTAGGCCGTCGATGTGACGCGGTCCAAACCGTAGTCGGCCACATACAAGCCGAACTGCGCGTTGTTGTCAATGGCTTGGTTACCGGTACGTCCCCAAGACACGCGGATTTTCCAGTCGTCCATCCAGTCCTTCTCCAACAGTTTGGAGATGCGGAAGCCCAACGTCGCTGCGGGGAACGTACCCCAGCGGTTGTCCTTGCCGAAGCGGGAAGAGCCGTCGCGACGGATGGTAAACGAAGCCAGCACCAGGTCGTCATAGTTATAGTCAACCTTCCCGAAGAAGGAGGCCAAGCGGTAGCCTACCTTCGCGCCGGAGTTGCGCATCGTGCCCGTGGCAGCGTTGGGCCACATGTAGTCCGGCGTCTCGATGGCGTATTCCTCGGAATAGGCGGAAAAGTCCACCACAGTCTGCTTGTTCAGCTCGGCGCCCAGCAAGACGGTGAAGTTGTGCTTGTCGGCTACCTTGAAAGCATAGTTCGCGGTATTGGACCACGTCCAGTTGACCTCATTGTTGTGCGAGAGCGTCGTTTTCGCAATGTCGTTGTTCACGATATCCGAGTGGTAAGTGTACCCCTTCGAGTTGATGAAAGAGCTGTAGTAATCAATGCCGAAGCTCGAACGGAAAGTAAAGCCTTCGAACGGCTTGACGTCCACGTAAGCATTGCCGAAGAGGCGCCAATAGTCCAAGCTATTGTCCTTGTTATGATAAGCCTCGCGCAGGGGATTCTGCCGGTCGCTCATGCTGCCGACAGGGCCGGAAAAGGTCTTGCCATCTTCCTCGTAGACGGGGACAATAGGCGACATCTTCAGGGCGTTTTCCATCGGGGCCACGTCTACCTGACTGGTATAGGTGACGGTAAAGTTCTCGCCCACCGTGACGTACTTGTTGATGTTATAAGACGAGTTCATACGGGCCGATATGTTCTGGAAGTCCGTGTACTTAATGATACCGTTATTCTTCTTATATCCCAAGGAGAACATCGTGGACGACTTCTCGCTGGCCTTCGACACCGAGACGTCGTAGTTCTGTGCAAAGCCCGTGCGGGTGATGGCGTCCAGCCAGTCCGTGTCGGAGTAGCGCATCGTGCGGTTCTGGTTGATATAGCCGTCATAGAGGCCGTTCACCGTATAATCCACGTAGCTGCTCGTGGCGGGATTCCAAACCGTGATGGGCGTGCCGTTGGCCGCGTTCAGGTTCAGGCCGTAGTTGCTGGCGTAGGCCACCGGGTCCAACCCGTCGTTCAGGGCGGCCTGGGCCAAGGCGGTGGCGTACCCGCTCGCATTCAGCAGCTTCATCATTGACTGCGACGTGTAGAACTGCGCGGTAAGGTTAGCGTTAAAATCCACCTTGATCTTGTCCCCCTTCTTGCCCTGCTTGGTCGTGATGATGATGACGCCGTTCGACGCACGCGAACCGTAGATGGAGGCGGATGCGGCATCCTTCAGCACCTGCATGCTCTCAATGTCATTTGCGTTCAACGAGTTCAAGGCGCGTGTCGTGGGCACGCCGTCCACAATGTACAACGGGTCTTGTGAAGAATTGAACGAACCGATACCACGGATGCGGACCGTGCCCACGCCGCTCGGCGAACCGTTGGCCGTAATCGTCATGCCCGGCACCTTGCCTTGCAGGGCGCGCATCGGGTCGGGGTCGGATATGGTCTGCAATTCGTCCACCGATACCACGCTGACCGAGCCGGTCAGGTCCGCCTTGCGTTGCGTGGTGTAGCCCGTCACCACCACCTCGTCCAGCATCTCGCTGTCCTCCTCCATCGCAATCTCCAGCGTCGGGGCCGCCTTTACCGTCACAGGCTTGTAGCCTATATACGTAATGGAAATGGTTGCGCCGGGAGCCACGGAGAGGGCAAACTTGCCATCGAAGTCCGTAATCACTCCGTTCTGGGTGCCCGCCTCCACCACGGAGGCACCGATGATGGTCTCGCCAGTCGCCTTGTCGACGACCGTTCCTGTCACTTGCATCTGCTGGGCCATGGCCGTCAGCCCCGCAAAAAGTAGCACCGCGAGGGTGCAAATCCTTAGTCTGATGTCTTTCATCATAGCTGTGTTTTTAAAAGTTTACGTATAAGATTGATCATTCTCGCCACATCCTCGCCGAGGACGTTTTTCACCGGCAAAGGTAGGGAGAAGGGCGTCACAAGGCTGTAACGCATGTTTCAAAGGCTTGTAAATTTGATACATGTAACAAAAGTGACAGGCTTTGTATCAAAATTACAAGCCAAAGATACGGATTCTCCCCGGAAAAGCGACCCCTCCCCGCCACTTTCCACGCCCTGCCTCGCGAAAAAAACGGGGAAAACAGGCAGAAAAAACGCCGAAAGCCGCCGGAAAAGTTCCCGAAGGCTGATATAAACTTCATTTCCAAACTGGAAATGTGCATTCTTAGGTTAGAAATGTACATTTCCAGGCTGGAAATATACATTTTTAGGCTGGAAATAGAGTTTTCTCCTGACTTCAGAAACTTATTCAGGCCGTTTCGGAAAACTTTTAGGCGGGTTCGGGAACTTTTTCGGCGGGCTTGGCGGGGTTAATTCCGAGACAATGTGTATCTTTGTGCAAATTTAATAGACAAGAGCAATGAGAGCAACTATTTCTTTAGACAGCCTGTGGGCAACCATACAGTCCCTCTCGTTCAATAACCGGAAGTGGCTGGCCGACAAATTGCAGGAGAACCTCCGCGAAGAAGAAACGGAATATATCAGCAAGGAAGAAATCCTGGCGGGAATAGACGCGGGACTAAAGGACCTGAAATTAATGAGAGAAGGCAAATTGAACGTCATATCTGCGGAAGAATTCTTAGAAGAACTGAGAAATGAAAATAAACATCAAGCCATTGCCGACGTTCATGCGTGAAGCCAAACGCCTGGGGAAACATTATGCCTCCTTCGTGGATGATTATGCCCGCCTGCTCGAAGAACTTCATGCCAACCCCACCCTCGGCACCGACCTGGGAGGAGGTTTGCGCAAAATCCGTATGCGCATTGCCTCGAAAGGACGGGGAAAGAGCGGCGGGGCAAGGGTCATATCTCTCAGCGTCATCCTCTCTGTGGAGGAGACTGAGATTGATTTGCTTTATATTTATGATAAGGCCGAACGCGACAGCATCTCCAAGGCAGAAATAGAGGAACTGCTGAAGAAAAACGGACTGAAATAAGAATTGCACGGACAAAACGTGCTTACTCCACATTTTTATACTACCTTTGCCCGAAAATACATTATTAACACAATAATCTTACTAAAAGAGATGAGAAAATCTGTACTTATCGCCGCGCTGGGTCTGATGTCCCTCACCGCGGTTGCGCAAGACGCCCCGAAGAACGAGGGCTTCGTCTTCACCACAGTGAAAGAAAACCCCATTACCAGCATCAAGGACCAGCACCGTTCGAGCACGTGCTGGAGCTTCTCCAGCCTCAGCTTCCTGGAGGCCGAACTGCTCCGCATGGGCAAGGGGACGTATGACTTCTCCGAGATGTTCGTCGTACACCACACGATGGTGGACCGCGCCGTCAACTACGTGCGCTACCACGGCGACGCCTCCTTCTCGCCCGGCGGCAGCTTCTATGACATCATGTTCTGCCTGAAGAACTACGGCCTCGTGCCGCAGGAAGCCATGCCCGGCATCATGTACGGCGACTCGCTGCCTGTACACACCGAACTGGACGCTGTAGCCGGTGCTTACGTACAAGCCATCGGCAAAGGTCGCTTCAGCAAACTGACCCCGGTATGGAAGCAAGGCATCAGCGCCATCTATGACACCTACCTGGGCAAGTGTCCCGAGACGTTCACCTACGAAGGCAAGGAGTACACCCCGAAGAGCTTCGCCGAGTCGCTGGGCATCAATCCGGACGACTACGTGTCGCTCACGTCCTACACGCACCACCCGTTCTACACGCAGTTCGCCATCGAAATCCAGGACAACTGGCGCAACGCCCTGTCCTACAACCTGCCCATTGAGGAGCTGATGGCTGTGATGGACAACGCCATCAAGACAGGTTATACCTTCGCCTGGGGCAGCGACGTCAGCGAACAGGGCTTCACCCGCGATGGTGTGGCCGTAATGCCCGATGCCGCCCGTGGTGCCGAGCTGACAGGTAGCGACATGGCCCGCTGGACCGGCCTGACCGCCGCCGACAAGCGTCGCGAACTGACCAACAAGCCTCTGCCGGAAATGGAAATCACGCAGGAAATGCGCCAGATTGCCTTCGACAACTGGGAAACCACAGACGACCACGGCATGGTCATCTACGGCATCGCCAAGGACCAGAACGGCAAGGAATACTTCATGGTGAAGAACTCCTGGGGCCTGAGCGGCAAATACAACGGCATCTGGTATGCCTCGAAAGCCTTCGTGGCCTACAAGACGATGAACATCCTGGTTCACAAGGACGCCCTGCCCAAGGACATCAAGAAGAAACTGGGACTGAAGTAATACTGAGACACAGGGATTAAAGGTCAGGGATTGGTGACGGGCACAGAAAGGCCGACGCCAGTCCCTGATTTTTTATGTCACGCATTGCTCTTTCGATAGCTGCACACCGCCCACACATTCAGCACCCCGGCGAAGCCACAAAGCCAGCCGAACTGGGGCCACAAGTCCGCCAGGCTGCTGCCCTTGAGGTAGACCAGGCGCATCACCTCGGCAAAATATTGCACGGGGTTGACCGCCGTGAGCCGCTGCATCCACGCGGGCATACTCTCTACCGGCGTGAACAGGCCGGAGGTGAGCATCATCAGGATGAGGAAGAAGAACATGACAAACATGGCCTGCTGCATGGTGTGCGAGTAGTTGGAAACGACCATGCCGATGCCGCTGGCAACCAGCACATACACCGCCGTGAAGAGCAGGATAGTCCCCAGGCTGCCCACGGGCGCAATGCCGTGCACCGCCCACCCGAAAGCCATGCCGAAGCCCAGGGCAATGAAACCGATAACCCAGTTGGGCATCAGCTTGGAGAGGATGAGCAGCGAACGGGGCACGGGCGAGACGTTGAGCTGCTCGATGGTGCCCACCTCCTTCTCGCCCACCGTGTTGAGCGCAGTGAAAGCACAGCCCAGCAGCGTCAGCAGAATCACAATCAACCCGGGCACCATGAAGACTTTGTAGTCCAGCGTGGGGTTGAAGCGGTAGCGCACCTGCGTGCTGAACGCGGGTAGCCCGGAGGCCGACAGCATGACCGCCCCGCCCATGTCCTCGCGCAACTCACGGCCAAAGTCCGCCACCACCGCCGAGAGGTATTGCGTGCCCAGCCCGCCGCGGATGCCGTCCACCGAGTTGGCGGAAATCATCACCCGGGCCGTCCCCCCGTGCTGCAAGTCGCGTTCAAAGTCGGGCGGTATCTCCAGTATCAGGTCCGCATCACCCTTCTCCACCTCGTGCAGGGCTTTGCCGTAAGCCGGGGCTGCAACAGCCAAGCGGAAATAGCCGGACTGGGCAGCCTTCTGCACCAGGCGGGCGGAGGACGTAGTGTGGTCGTGGTCCACGACGGCCAGTTTCACGTCGGCCACCTCCTGGTTCGTGACGTAGGGAAACACGACTATCGTCATCAGCGGCAGCACGACAATCAGCTTCGACAAAAACTTGTTGCGAAGGATTTGCTTGAATTCTTTTTCCAACAGGTATTTCAACATCATTCCTCTTGTTTAAATAACCATTTGAGGTTCAATGATTCCTTGGGTGACATCTTTTTGCCCGTTATGTGCAACAACTATTTTAATTGCATCAACTCGAGCTGTTCTATCGGTTCCGGCTTTATCCAATGTTTCCTAAATAAAAGACTATAAAATTGGTGGCACATTTTCATCTAATAGGACACTTAACATTTGAGGACGAACTATTTCCATATCTTGAACGTATTCCCGTTCAAGAAACTTATGCAATCGATCCAATAAAGAAGTAGCAAAGCTATATATTGGTTCGAACGTTGTTTCGCCTATTTCAACTATCAGATTGCTTGTGCTTAAGCCATGTACAAATTCAGATAAAAGAGAGAAAAAGGATGAAGATTTTTCTAACCCCAAGAAGTTATACATCTCTTTCCAATTATAATAGTTTTTTGCACTTCCCAATGTTTTAAATTTCCAATTCCCATCTCTAATTAATCCGTCAACAACCGCTTTCCTTCCATCATAGAGTTCCAACCTTTCTATCATAGATTTAGAAAAATCATAAGTTCGTTGATAATTGCCCCTGCATTCTATTAACTGCTGATGCAATTTGTCATATTCCTCTTTACTTATTCGATTATCATATTCATATTTCTCAGGGTATTCTTTAAGGCGTCCTTTTATCCCATCTATGATATAAAGATAATGTCGCAAGGACTTGATTTCTTCATCTTTTCCACCATAAATCAAATATAAAGCCGAGAGTGAATCTGCCATACAACGAACAATAATATTTGATACAGGATAATCGTTGTTCCGTTCTATAACAGAATGCAATGTCATAGCCATTTTTATAATGCGCGTAGCTATTTGCAATGGATATGCCTTTATATCATTAATAGCTATAGAGGTATGTATTCCTCTGAGATGAGTTACTTCATGATCAAGAAAAACTATCATATATTGGAAAAGTTCTTCATAGGTCATTCCACGTTTATCCAATTCCGGTTGACTTATATGCATCTCGTATTTTATATTTAATATTTATTAGAACGCAAAAAACTTCATATCCAACGCCTTTTTCAGGTTGAACTTCTTTGTCGTGTCAAGGGCACGTTCGATGCAAATAAACTTCTTGTCGGTGTGAGTGAGAAAATAATCCACGGTTTTGTCTGCAAGCGAAGTGTCAACCGTAATGTATGCCTCACGTTCACCATCAGTAGCCCAATACACATTATTATCGGTAAACTGCGGTTGAAGCTCCAATTTGTATGTCAGCATAAATCCTTGCTTAAGCAAAATTTCCGTAAGCAACTCCGCATCGTTGAAAGACAAATCCAGTTGGATTTCCTTTTCCTTTATGTACTTTTGAAGCAATTGCATATTCTCCTCATCGGACTTCTGCAGATCGGGAGCAAAATCGACACGAGGGAAACTTGACTTCGACAATGTGAATACTTTGAAGCCTAATTGGTCAAGCCGCTCTTGATCTTCAGGAGTAACGATTTTCCCTTCAAAGGATTTCTTAATTTTCTCTGATGCTAATTTACTACGAGCTATTGTTATCTCACTAATTGTCTTAAGTTTAGCCTCAAATGCATCACTTTCTTCATCTACTTTTTCAGGAATTTGAACACAAATAAAACTATTGTTATGATTTGCAAATACATTCAATTGCATAACAGCATGCGCTGTTACTCCGCTACCAGCAAAAAAGTCGAGGATAATTCCATCATCTTTATTAAGTTCCAATAAATACGATATTAATTCAACAGGTTTAGGTGTATCAAATACAGCCAAGCCATCAAATAAATCTTTCAAATCATTTTTAGCTTTTTCATTTGTTGATCCATCTTTAGCAAAAATGATACTTTCAGGAGTTAATCCACGCTCTTTAGCATTTAAATATGTTTTTATTCTCGGAACGCCATTGCCATCTTTCCCGAACCAAATTCTGTTCTCTTTAATTGCTTTATCCATAACATCTTTTGTATAAAGCCAGCAACGTCCACTTGGTAATTTATGTTCTTTACCATTAGGAGCAATGAGCGTGTAAAATTGAGCTTTTGTTCCATGACCAGCTTGGGCATGAGCTGGGTCAGATTTCCATAGTCCACGGGGATCATTGTCCGGGTTACTATAATTACCTAATGCTTTTTCATTCATAGGTAACTGCGCTAGCCTACGTTCTTCAGATAATTTATCCTTTGAAAAACATAAAATATAGTCATGCCGGACAGAAACCTCATTTCGGTTTTCTCTATTCACTCTTTTTTCCCAAATGAATTGTGCAACGAAGTTTTCTTCTCCAAAAACTTCGTCACAAATCTTGCGCAAATGATGCACTTCATGGTCATCAATAGATATAAATATCACTCCATCCGGCTTCAGTAAAGTACGTGCAACCAACAGACGACTGTACATCATATCCAACCAATTGCTATGAAAACGGCCATCGTTTACAGTGTTCGTATCAAGAATTATTCCATCTTCCTTTGCAGCTGTTCTTTCCCAATACGCTTCTTTATTCTCTTTGAAGTCATCATTATATAGAAAATCTTCTCCCGTGTTATAAGGTGGATCTATATAAATGCACTTGATTTTCTCGCGGTAACCTTGTTGCAAGATTTTAAGCACTTCTAGGTTTTCGCCTTCAATAATTATATTTTCAGTTTTGTCCGCGTTTACACTACGTTCTGCATCATAATGAAGCGTGGCACGTGTCGGGGTAAACGCATTTCTTTTGGCAGCAGACTTGCCAAACCAGCGGAATTCATAGCGTTCCGTTTCTTCCACTTCGTCGGGATTGACTGCTTTCTTCACTTCGTTTATGTCCAAACGGCCTTCTTGTGTGAACCAGTCGGGAAACAAGCGACGTAATGTTTCCAAACGTTCTTGATTCATATCGGGCGTAGCTGGTATATGTTCGTTATAAGTCTCCATAGTCAGTTGTTTCTAATATATTGTTCAGCTTGTTTTTGAAAGGTCTCAAAATCCTTGATAGGTGCTTTGTATTCCACGTCTATTCCCAAGGAGGCAAAATGCTTGATGGCACATTCCATACGTGCCACTTCGTGCGGCGTGAGGGCCTTTGTATCATTGATGTCGTTCGTTCCCTTTATTTCCACTACAAAATAATAATCTTTGTCCGAATTTTCTCGCAAGGATTTACGTTTGAGCACAACGCCGAAATCCGGCTCATAACTACCCACAGGCGTAGGAATCTTATACCAAGTGGGGAATTTCAAGAAGCACACCACATTGGTGTCCGCCTTGTCTGCGGCTTCGGCAAAGTCGTGTTCAAGCTGGCTGTCATAAAGCATCTTGTCCCACAATCCATGATTGGGAGTTGAAACGTAATTGTCGCAAGCATCATGCACAAAATCCTCAAAACGAAAATCATAACATTCTTCGATGGGGGAATAGCTGACGCAACGGACAAGTTCCTGAAGTTGCGCATGACGTATCTTTGCCGCAGCCTGCTCAATAAAGACCGGGGGATTTTTCAGGTAGTCATTTTTATTTTCAATCTCGCGAAAAATCCTCATCACCGAATTATAGCAAAGCCCTGTTTTCTCGCTAATGTCCTCCACAAAGTCTGTTGGCGTGAAATGTCCTTTCAAACGTACTTGTTCAGAACCTTCGTATTCACGTTCCGTAAAGTCGGCCGTCTGCACCCGGTAACTGGACACCTCTGCAATATAATCGTTGACATATATGCCATTAACCGCCTCAACGCAACGTCTTACCAAAGCATCTTCATCGAAATGCACGTGATATGTAGTCTTGCGGGCTATGCGTTTCCAAAACTCGCGGAAAGCCTTTTGCACGCTTTCTTTGGTGGTTAATTTGAAAGTCACCCTGTCTTTACGCACACCTTTATGTGTATGTGTAAGTTTAGCACCTGCGACAGAAGAAGCAAAATCGTCTTTTATCTCCTTCTGATAGCTGTTCGCAAATGTCTCATAAGTCTCATTGGGCACAATGGTCAGGCAATTGACAAGTTCATCTTCAGGCGTGTCATCCTTGTCATAAATCCGTTCGCCCGACTGGTTCACACAGATGCGCAATCCGCGACCTATTTCCTGCCGCTTCTTGTTCTCGGAATAGCTTTCATTCAATGTGGCGATGCCAAACACGTTCGGATTGTCCCATCCCACACCCAAAGCCGAATGGGAAAAGACAAATTCTATAGGACTTTCAAAAGAAAGAAGCAATTGCTTGTTGTGCAATATCTGATCGTAAATTTCCTTGTTGTTGGTATTGCTGGTTTCATTGTCTGTAAATTCCCCTTGCGTGGTCTTGGCAAAATAAAAGCCCTGCACGGCTTTAACTTGTTCATCCGATGCTTGTCTGCCTTCATGATATTCTGGATAAAGCTTTCTGTATTGTCCCTCAAACAAGAGTTTGATTATGGGCCGCTCTGTACTCATATAGTTAGCCACACGGTCAATGAATACCAGCGAAAGGTTCTTGATTCCTTTAGCATACAATCGTTGCTGGTTTTCGAAATGCCTACGTATGAGCCACTCCAATTGCAGATTCCATATTTGCTCTTTGTTTGCAGAAGTTTGCGTTTCTTCGACTGAAGTGCCATTGGAGAACTCCACCACCCAACGACGTGTGGACATTCGCTTATAAATACGGTTTATCGTAAAATCTTGATAAGATTCATTACCTGATTTTGCAGCCAAGTTATCACCTTTCTTCAGCAAACCGGATTCTTTGAATTCGAAACGTCCTTTTGTCTTGTTCAGCCTCCAATACTTTAATTTAACTTTCGGCTCCGATTGGGTTTCTTGCACAGCCGAAAGCTCTATCTTCAACGTCGCTTCATCGTTTTTCTCTGCCACGGTCAATACTTCAATCTTCTTGACAAGCCCCAGACGGTAGCTGTCTGCCGGGGTAAGGCGATAAAGCAAATTACGCTTTACCTTGTGTGTAGCAGAATAACGTATCTTGAACAATGGACAAAGTTTGTTTAGCCATGCGATAGAATTCGGAGTATCCATACCTTCCTGTGGCTCATCCATAAAAACAATAGGGTGCGTTTGACTTAACGACTTGATATGTGACTGATTATTAAAAAGCCCTTCCTGCTTTTCCCGATTAAGGATGTTATCTTCCGAATTGAAGGATGCCATAGTCAGAATCATAATTTGCGGATTGCTATCCGTAATGAAATCCCGTAACCTGCTCAATTTGGAACTGTCATAAACAAAGGCATTCGGAGTGATCCCGTATTTATCTGCCAGTTGTTCTTTGAAGTTCAGAAAAGTGTCTATAACGCCCTGACGAATGGGAATTGATGGTACAAGCACGATGAACTTAGTCAATCCGTAATGATTGAAAAGTTCATACGCTGTTTGCAGATAGGTCAGAGTCTTACCCGTTCCTGTTTCCATTTCAATACATACATCCCGCACAGGTTCAAAATTCGCATCTTCAGGAGATATGCCATTCTGTTCTGCTATAAAATGTATATTGGCTGCCATTTCTTCAAGCCGCAAAGAACAGGTATTGGCATAAATATCCTCACAATGAGCATTATCGAAAGTATTGCATTCCATACCTTCAAAAATGTTCACCACGCTTTGTATGGCCCTAATCTGGTGCTGTGGAGTTTCTAATTTAAACTTCATTTATAAGTATCGCTGTTTTGAAAGTACAAAATTAAAGTTTTTCTTGTGACCAATGCATAAATCAACGAACAATTCCGCTCCTTGATCAAGAAATTACCCAAAGTCATTCCAACCTCACTTTAAACTTCTTCAACGCCACCGCCGTCAGCACCACCGCCATCAGGGCAATGATGCCCAGCTCTTGGATGAAAGCATCCACGCCCGCGCCTTCTATCATAATCTTCCGCACGGCGGAGATGTACCAACGGGCGGGGATGAAGTCCGGAATCCAGCGCAGGGCGGCAGGCATGCTCGCGATGGGGAATATCAGCCCGGAGAAGATGAGCGTGGGCATCATCAGCCCGATGCCGGAGACGAGCAACGCCGCCATCTGCGAACTGACCAGCGTGGATATCAGCAAGCCCAATGCCAAGGCTACCAGCACAAACAGCGCGGACACCACCGCCAGCCAGCACAAGCTGCCCCGGATGGGGACGCCCATCACCAGCACGGCCAGCAGGAGAATGGTGGCAATGTTGGCGGCGGAGAGCACGAAGTAGGGCGTGGCTTTGGAAAGGATGATTTGCAGGGGACGCATGGGCGAAGCCAGCAGCACTTCCATCGTGCCCGTCTCCTTCTCGCGGACAATGGCCACGCTGGTCATCATGGCGCAGATGAGCATCAGCACGATGCCCATCACGCCGGGCACGAAGTTGTAGGCGCTCTCCATCTGCGGGTTATATAGCATCCGGGTCTCCACGGCTATCTGCATGGGGACGCGGTGCTGTGCCGCCAGTTCCGCCTGGCAGGAAGCCAACACTCCTTGTGCGTAGGCCGTCATCATGGAAGCCTGATTGGGGTCGGTGCCGTCGGCAATGAGCTGGACGGCCGCCCCGCCGCGCAGCAGGTCGTCGGCAAAGTGTTCGCTGAAGACCAGCACCAGGCCGGCGTCGCCCTCCTGGAAGACACGGTGTATGTCGTCCGGACTGTCCAGGTCTTCCACCACGGTGAAGTATGCGCTGGCCCGGAAACGCTCGGCAATGCGCAGCGTCACGTCGTCTTTCGAGGGGTCGTAGATCGCCACCCGCGCGTCGTTCAGCTCCGTCTTGATGGCATAGCCCAGCAGGAGCACGAGCATCAGGGGCATCCCCAGGAGGATGAGCAGCGTCCGCCGGTCGCGGAAGATTTGGCGGAACTCTTTGAGGACAAAGGAAAGGAACGGTTTCATGGTCGCGTGGCCCTCCTTGCCAGTTGTTGGAACACGTCGTCCATGCTCTCCGCCCGGTATTGCGCACGGAGGTTCTTCGGCGAGTCCAGGGCTTCGATGCGTCCGTCCACCATGATGGAGACTCGGTCGCAATATTCGGCCTCGTCCATGTAGTGCGTGGTGACGAAGACGGTGATGCCCCGGTCGGCGGCGCGGTAGATAAGCTCCCAGAAGCGTCGGCGGGTCACGGGGTCCACGCCCCCCGTAGGCTCATCGAGGAAGACGACCCTCGGCTCGTGGAAGATGGAGACGGAGAAAGCCAGCTTCTGCTTCCAGCCCAAGGGCAGGGCGCGGACCAACGTGTTGCGCTCGGCCTCGAAGCCCAGTTCGCGGAGCATCGCGTCGGTCTTGCGGGCGATGTCCCGCTCCTTCAGGCCGTAGATGCCGCCGAAGAGGCGCAGGTTCTCCCACACCTTCAAGTCCTCGTAGAGGGAGAACTTTTGGCTCATGTACCCGATGTGCCGCTTCACCTGCTCGGGCTGGGAGGCGATGTCGAAGCCCGCCACCCTGCCCGTGCCGGACGTGGGCTTGCTCAGTCCGCACAGCATCCGCATGGCGGTGGTCTTTCCCGCCCCGTTGGCGCCGAGGAAGCCGAATATCTCGCCCGGACGCACCGAAAAGGAGATGTGGTCCACGGCGGTGAAGGTGCCGAAGCGTTTGGTCAGCCCTTCCACGGCTATTACCTTATTATATACGTCCTTGTTCATCGTGCTTGTTCATTAAGGCCATGAAACAATCTTCTATCGTGGCAGCTATGGGGCAGACGCTGACGTCCCGGTGCCCCCTGCCTTCCAGGTAAGCGGCCACGTCTTCGGGACACACCCCTCCGCGCACCGTGGCGTGGCAGGACGCGCCGAAGGAGAACGACGCCTTGACCAAGGGGCATGCCCGGAGGTCGGCGAGCAAGGCGTGCATCCGGGCTGCCTGCACGGCAAAGAGCGAGTCTGGATAACGCGCCACGATGCCCTGCGGAGTATCCACCTCCAGGAAGCGGCCACCCTGGATGAGGGCGATGCGGTCGCAGAGGTTTGCCTCATCCATGTAGGGCGTGGAGACGAGGATGGTGATGCCCTGCTCCCTGAGGCGGAGCAGCATCCCCCAGAACTCCTTGCGCGAGACGGGATCCACGCCCGTAGTGGGTTCGTCCAGGAAGAGCACTTCGGGCTTGTGGATGAGGGCGCAACTCAGGGCCAGCTTCTGCTTCATGCCGCCGGAGAGCTTCCCCGCCAAGCGGTGCTTGAAAGGTTCTATCTGCCGGTAGATGTCCGCTATCAGGGGATAGTTCTCGCGGATGGTGGTGCCAAACACGGTGGCAAAGAACTGCAGGTTCTCCTCCACGGTGAGGTCCTGGTAGAGGGAGAACTTGCCGGGCATGTAGCCGATGCGTTGGCGGATGGCGCGATAGTCCCGCACCACGTCCCGCCCGCCGATGGTAGCCGTGCCCCCGTCCGGCAGCATCAGGGTGGCGAGGATGCGGAAGAGGGTGGTCTTCCCCGCCCCGTCCGGCCCGATAATGCCGTACAGTTCGCCCGGCTCCACGGTGAAGGTCAAGCCGTCCAGGGCCTGCACGTTGCCGTAGGCTTTACGGAGAGAGTTTGCCGCTACTGCTTTCATTCTCCATTCAGTTTGAGTTCCCCGTACATGCCGCGCTTGATATAGCCGTCGTTCTTCACCGCCACCTTGACGGCATAGACCAGGTTGGCCCGCTCGTCACGCGTCTGGATGGTCTTGGGGGTGAACTCGGCCTGGTCGGATATCCAGGTGACGGTGCCGGGATACTCGCGTCGGTCCTCCTTGCCCATGTCGGCAAAGACGCGGACGGACTGGCCTATCTTCAGCGTGGTGAGCTGCGGGGCGGTGATGTAGGCGCGGAGATACATCTCCTCCAGGTTGCCCACCTTGAAGAGGGCGCGACCCTGCGCGGCCAGCTCGCCCGGCTCGGCATACTTGGCCAGGACGGTGCCCGTGGCGGGGCTGGTGATGACGCACTTGCGTATCAGGTCTTCCACTTGGGCTATCTGCGCTTCCAGCATCCGCACCTGCCCGCCCACGCTCCGGTTTCCCTTCTCCAGGGTCTCGGTCTGTGCGGCCAGTTGTTTCTCCAATACGGCCAGGCGGGCATTGATGTCGTCCAGTTGCTTATGGTTGGCGGCGTTGGCTTGTACCAGGTTTTCATACCGCTTCTGCTCCCGCCTCTGGGTGGCAATCTGCTCCCGCAAGGAGGCTATCTGGCGGTTCACGTCATAGCGGCGGCTATCCGTGGCCTGGAGGCTGCCCAGCAGTTCCTCGCGCTTCAGGCTTAGCTGGACGGTGTCAATGTAGCCCACGGCCTGACCCGCCTGGAGGGTCTGGCCTTCGCGGAGGTCGAACAGCTTGATTTCGCCCGCACCTTGGGCGGAGACGGTGATTTCGGTGGTCTCGAAGACGCCCGTGGCGTCAAAGCCGGAGTTCCCTCCCCGGCACGAAGCCAGTAGGAGAGCGGCACTCAGGGCATAAAAGATAGTTTTCATCATAGTTATATTAGTGGATGTTTATGGGTGATATTTGGCGCGGATTACGCGGATTTCACGGATTAAGTCTTATCATAAAGTTATGAATGCCAAGTGTTTCACAAATAATATATCCGTGAAATCCGCGTAATCCGCGCCTAAATTAAATTCTGTTCATTCCTCATTCGTCGCATACTTCCGTCCATAAACCGCCAGCAGCAACTCCAGTTCATGCTGGGCCTTGGCGAGGATGGCCGCCTGCTCGGCGTGGATGTCGCGCGTCAGGTCGGTGCCGCTGAGGGTGCCGTTGGCCATCTTCGCTTCGGAGGCTTGGCGCACGGAGCGGCGCAAGGCGATGATTTCGTCGTCATACTTCAGTTGCTCCACGTAGCGGTCGATGGTGGCATTGTGTTGCTCTACCTCAAGGGCAGTGTTGAACAGGAAGGTCTCGCGTTGCGCCTCCACGGATTGGATGCCTGTCTGTATCTTGCGCCGGTCGTTCTTCTTCGTCCAGAAGTTGCTGATATTCCACGAAAGGCGCACGCCGGCCAGGCCGTAAAGCTGGAATTTGTTCTCGAACATGTCCAGCCCGGGCTTGCCATACCCGCCCGTGGCGAAAAGCGAAAGGCGGGGCATCAGCCCGGCGGTAATGCCGGTGTCCTGCGCACGGAGATTACGGATTTGCGCCTCAAAGAGGGCTAACTCCGGGCGTTGGTTCCGCGAAACATTGGGGCGGTCTCCGCGAGGCTTTTCCAGCGTCACGCCTTCGCGAAGCTCCTGCCCGATGAACCGGGAGAGCATCGCCACATAGGCGCGGCGGGCGTGGCGAAGCTGCACCTCGTCCTGCCGGGCTTTGAGCAGCTCGACGCGGAGGGCATCGTAATCCGCCTGGTTGGCTATGCCATTATTGATATAGGAAGCCACTTGGTCGAGGTGACGCCGTAGCTCGTCCTGCAACACCCGGCTCTGGCGCAGGCGGGCATCGCTCAGGAGGATGCCGAAGTAGAGCTGGTTCACCCGGTCGCGCAAGGCGTAGAGGCTGACGTCCAGGTCGCGTCGCTCCACCTCGGCCTGCGTGCGGATGGAGCTGCGCCGCGAACGGATGGCTCCACCGTCCCAAATCGTCTGGCTGAGCGAGAGTTCCGCCTTATACTGGTCTCGGCTCAACGTGGGTATCTCCACGCCCGTGAAGCCAAGGGCGTCCAGGTCGATGGGGATACGGGTCACGTCGCTCTGATACGTGGCCTGCGCCGAGAAGGCCAATTGGGGCAGGTAGCCACGCGCGGCGTTCTCCAGGTTATACTCCCGCGTCTTCTCTATCAGGCCGTATTGCCGGATGAGGGGGTAGTTGGCCCGCGCCTGGCGGTAGCACTCCTCCAAGGTGAGTTGCGCCCCGGCGGGAAGCCATGCGCCGAGGAACAGGATGATAAGGAAGGTCTTGGTTCTCATTGTTTATCGGATTAAAGCGTGATTGTCATCGTTGTTCGACAGTTCTGTCGATGCAGGGGTAAAAAAACAAGTCAAGGCCGCAAAGCCTCCATCATCAATTGCATGTTATGCTCCCGGTAAGTCTCCTGAAGACGCTCCACAATGCCCTTGTCCAACTCGTGCACGTCGCGGCAAATGGAGATGGCGGAAAGGGACGAGGCATCGATGGTGACCAGCAACATCATGAAGTCCATAAAGGAAATGGGGCGTACGGCACCCTTGGCAATCTCGGCCTCCAGCAGCTCTTTCATGCGGGCCAACTGGCGGGGCACGGCCTTCTGCAGCACTTCCAGGAACATTTCCCGGTTCTTCTTGTTGGCCAGAATTTCCGTCAGGACAAAGTAAGGCATCTTGGGATTCTGCGACCAAAAGTAGCGGTCGCGGGCATCGCGCAGACGGCGCAACACTTCCTCGAACGACAGGTCTTCATTGAACAAATCTTCGTAGGCGGGAAGCATCACCTGCACCTTCTTCATAAAGATGATCAGGAAAAGGTTCTCCTTGCTCCGGTAATAATAGTGCAGCATGGAGTGCGCCACCCCTGCCCTGCGGGCAATGGAGAGCATCTTGGTGTTGGCATAGCCCTTCTCCAGGAACTCGGCCTCGGCGGCTTCGAGGATGGCTTTCTCGGTGTTCTGTTCGTTGTTCTTCATTGCTTTACGCGTTTCGTCAATAGTGTTCGACAAGATTGTCGATGCAAAGGTAGCACAATCTTTGGAACAGACAAGGGGCAGCCGGGCGGTTTAACCTTCATTAAATATCCTATGCGCATGAATAATCAGCTGTGCTATTGTACACAGTTGATTTTTAATGATTTAAGTAATCAACTGATCACTGTTCGTCCCATCAACTGAACACTACCCCCAGCCGTCAGTTGAAAGCTCGACCAGCCGTCAGTTGAGGACTTCGGAAGCCTTCAACAGAAAGGATGAGAACTGCTTTGCAGAACTCCGGTTCAAGGAAATCTGCCATTTTCTTTCGCCAATATTTCCCCAATTCAACCGAAATCCCTATCTTTGGCCAATCAACATTTATAAAAGACTATTTCGCCATGAAGAAAATCTGTTTGCTCCTCCTGCTGGCATTGGCAGGAGCCGTCTGGTCCGCCAAGGCGGCCGACACGGTCTATGTACGCGAGACCCAAGTCCCCATCCTGATAGAACGTCAGGACAACGTGCTGTTCTACCTGCGGCTCAACGCAAAGGATAGCCGGACACTGAACGAAATTACCCTGAACATCGACCCGCAAGAGGCATCCGCCATCGAGTGCGTCAAGCTCTACTACGGCGGCACCGAAGCCTTGCAGGACCGCCCGAAGAAGCGTTTCGCGCCAGTGACCTACGTCTCCGGATTCACCCCGGGCAAGACGCTGGCGGCCAATCCCTCTTACTCCATCGAGTGCGCCAAGGTGGCCAATCCCTCCGGCAAGACCACGCTGAAATGCGACTATCCCCTGTTCCCCGGCTACAACTACTTCTGGGTCAGTCTCCAGATGAAGCCCGAAGCCACCCTGCTGAACAAGGTGAAGGCCCAGTTCCTCTCCGCCAAACTTGACGGGGCGGAAGCCACTACAAAGGTGGTGTCTCCGCAGAACATTGAGCACCGCATGGCCGTGGGCGTCCGCCATGCAGGCGATGACGGCTCCGCAGCCTTCCGCATACCGGGGCTGGTGACCACCAACAAGGGCACCTTGCTGGCCGTCTACGACATCCGCTACAACAGTTCCGTGGACCTGCAGGAACACATCGACATTGGCCTGAGCCGCAGCACCGACGGTGGCCGCACGTGGGAAAAGATGCGCGTGCCCCTGGCCTTCAAGAACACCGGACACCTGCCTTCGGCCCAAAACGGCGTGGGCGACCCCTCCATTCTGGTAGACACCAAGACCAACACCGCCTGGATTGTGGCCCTGTGGTCGCACGGCATGGGCAACCAACGGGCGTGGTGGAGCTCGCACCCGGGCATGACCACCGCCACCACCGGACAATTGGTACTGGCCAAAAGCACCGATGACGGCCGGACGTGGTCCGAACCCATCAACATCACTGAACAGATCAAAGACCCGTCCTGGTATCTCCTGCTGCAAGGACCGGGACGCGGCATCACCATGAAGGACGGCACGCTGGTGTTCCCCATCCAGTTCATCGACTCCACCCGCGTGCCCAACGCAGGCATCATGTACAGCAAGGACCGGGGCAAGACGTGGAAGGCGCACAACCTGGCACGCACCAACACCACCGAAGCGCAAGTGGCCGAAGTGGAGCCGGGCGTGCTGATGTTGAACATGCGTGACAACCGGGGCGGTAGCCGCGCCGTATCCACCACCCGCGACCTGGGCAAGACGTGGACCGAGCACCCCTCATCGCGCAAAGCCCTGCAGGAACCCGTCTGCATGGCCAGCCTGATACACGTCGATGCCAAGGACAACGTGCTGGGCAAGGACCTCCTGCTCTTCTCCAACCCCAACACCACCAAGGGACGCCACCACATCACCATCAAGGCCAGCCTGGACGGCGGACTGACTTGGCCCACGGAGTACCAAGTAATGCTGGACGAGGACGATGGCTGGGGCTATAGCTGCCTGACGATGATAGACCGCGAGACGGTGGGCATCCTCTACGAGAGCAGCGTGGCCCACATGAC
>CALNEX010000008.1 GCA_939791845.1 uncultured Mediterranea sp.
AATACCGCAAGGAGGTGCCCTTCGTGCAGGACGACATCGTGATGTACAAGGAGATACACAAGACCGTGGCTTTCCTGAACCGCACGAAGTTCGAATTCTGACACCCATGGCCACCCAAAATCATTCCCTGCCGTGGAGTAAAACCATACCCCACGGTGGGGAAAAATCATACCCCTAAGCGGACAAGCCATATATTCAGCCTGGAGACATGTATCTCCAAGCTGGAGATTTATATCTCTAACCTAAAGATATATATCTCCAGGCTGAATATATAAATCATCCACGGCCTACGGGAAGTTTTATCCATGACAAGACAGACATTTTACCCCTTGTGAGGGAGCCTTTTTCCCTAAGGCGAACGATTCCCGCCCCATGTAATGAACAGAAAAAGGGAAACTCTGCTTGCGTATTGAGTTTTCTTGCTTATCTTTGCATACGCATTAACAAGGAACAGGACTATGAACGAACCAGCCAGACAAGCCGCCGCCCGCCGAGAGCTGAAGGAGAAAATCATCGAAGCCGCCGGCCAACTCTTTGCCGAGCATGGCATCAAGAGCATCACGATGGACGACATCGCCGCCTCGTTCGGCATCTCCAAACGCACGCTCTATGAGGTCTTTGCGGACAAGGAGACACTGCTCATCGAGTGCATCCGTCACGAGATGGAGGCGGAGAAAGCCTACATGCAGGAGATTTCAGAGTCATGCAACGTGCTGGAAATCCTGCTGAAGCGCTATCAGCGCAGCATCGAACGCTACCACGCCACCAGCCGCCGCTTCTTCGAGGACATCCAGAAGTATCCCCGCGCATACGAGTTCCTGAAGAACGGCAACAACCGCACCACGGAGGACGCCGTAAACTTCTTCCGCGAGGGCGTGCGGCAGGGGTTCTTCCGCGAGGATGTCCACTTCCCCATCGTCAACCACCTGCTGCGGGCGCAGATGGACATCCTGATGGAGAGCGACCTGTGCAAGACGTACCCCTTCCTGGATGTGTACGAGTCCATCATGTTCACCTTCCTGCGCGGCATCTCCACACCCAAGGGAGCCGTCGCGCTGGACGAGTTCATCTGTGAATACCGCAAACATCCGCAGGAGAAAAACTAATCATTTATGCAGACCATCGAAACCATCGCCACCGACTACTGCCAACGGGCGGAGCGTGCCGAAGCGAACCTCAGACAAGTACAACAACAGATTCTGCGCATCAGCCTGCTGCGCGTCGTCCTCTTTGTGGGAGGCATTGCGGCGGCCATCGCCCTGCGTCACGACGGCTGGCCGCTGTGGGCGGGTGCCCTGGCGGCGACGATGTTGCCTTTCCTGGCCCTCGTCAAGTACCACAACCGCCTGTTCCGCCACAAGGACTACCTGGAGAAGGAGGCTGAGGTCAACCGGCAGGAACTGGCTGCACTGGACCTGGACACTTCCGCCTTCGATGATGGTGCGGAGTATATCGACCCGAGACACCGCTATGCCTTCGACCTCGACGTCTACGGCCCGCGCTCCCTCTTCCCTTGCCTCAACCGCACCTGCACGCAGCCCGGAAGGGCCCGCCTGGCCGCCTGGCTGGGGGAACACCTGGAAGACAAGGAGGAGATAGAAGCCCGGCAGGCCGCCGTGCAAGAGTTATCTGCCTTGACAGACTTCCGCCAACGATTCCGCATCCTTGGCCTGCTGCACAAAGGGAAAAGTGCTGACGAGGGTGAACTTCAAGCCTGGGCCGTCAGCCCCACGACGTTCCGTTGCCGCCCCCTGCTACGCGCCCTGCCCTGCGTGGTGGGCGGTGCCAACGCGCTCTGCCTGGGGCTTGTCCTGGCAGGGCTGGTGTCCGCCTCCGCCTGGGGCACCCTGTGGATAGCCTTCGCGCTGCTCAGCTTCTTCTTCACGGGAAAGGTCACGCGGGTGCAAAATGTCTACGGCAAGAAGCTACAGATACTGGGCACCTACGCCCGCCTGCTCCGCCTGATGGACGAACAGCCCTTGCAAGCCCGGCTGCTGGCGGACATCAAGGAAGAGAGCGGCCGCGCCTCGCACGCCATCCTCCGCCTGAACCAGCTGATGAACGAGCTGGACCAGCGCAACAACTACCTGATGTACACCGTGCTGAACGGCACCTTCTTCTGGGAACTGTGGCAAATCATGCGCATCGAGCGGTGGAAGGAGCAATATGCCGCCTCGTTGCCAGGCTGGCTCGATGCCATCGGCCGTATGGACGCGCTGCTGTCCCTCGCCACCTTTGCCTATAACCATCCGGACTACACGTATCCTGCCATCCTCGCCCCGGCGAACGATGCCTTCACCTTCCGCGCCACCGCCCTGGGCCATCCGCTGATGCCCCGCGACCGCTGCGTGCGCAACGACTTCACGATGACCCGCCGCCCGGAGTTCATCATCATCACCGGCGCCAACATGGCAGGCAAGAGCACCTACCTGCGCACGGTAGGCGTCAACTTCCTGCTGGCCTGCATCGGTGCCCCGGTCTGCGCCACGGCCCTGGAGCTGATGCCTGTCCGTCTCGTCACCAGCCTGCGCACCAGCGACTCCCTGGCCGACAACGAGTCCTACTTCTTTGCCGAGTTGAAACGCCTGAAACTCCTCATCGACAAGCTGCAACAGGGCGAACGCCTCTTCATCATCCTGGACGAGATACTGAAGGGCACCAACTCCACCGACAAGCAGAAAGGCTCGCTGGCCCTCATCCGCCAGTTCATGGCCCTCCACGCCAACGGCATCATCGCCACGCACGACCTGGCTCTCGGCACCCTGGCCGACGCCTTCCCCGGCCAAATCCGCAACCATTGCTTCGAGGCTGACATCACGGGCGACACGCTGACCTTCAGCTACCGCCTGCGGGAAGGCGTGGCGCAGAACATGAATGCTTGTTTTCTGATGGGAAAGATGGGGATTGCGGTGGTGGAATGAAGAAGATGCAGTCCTTTGTTTACATATTCAGATAGAACTCCCGCGTCAGGCTCATGTATTCCTCTGAATAACCTCCCTCCGCCTTCTCAATATATAAATCGTCGACCACATACGGTGTGGGCTTCGTGCAAAACTCCAGCAAGAGTCGCCGGCATTTCTTGCCCGGCTTGGTATAGACATTCGTACGGCGGCAGAGAAACCACCCGCACGCAATGGCACTTCCCAAGGCCAACGTCTCCACCTCCATAGGGATGATGACTGCCATGCGTCCTCCGGGTGCCAACATGTCGAGGGCATGACGGAACAAGAGGCCGTAATCCAAGTCTTCCGTGTGGCGCGCAGTGCGTCTCCGTGCATCCGGACTCCGGAGAGCATCCGTGAAGTAAGGCGGATTGGAGACAATCAAATCAAATTTCTCCACAGGGGCATACGCCTTGAAATCTCCGCACACCACCTCCACGCGCTCCGCCCAGAGGGAACACGCCACATTCTCCCGGGCCTGGGCCGCCGCTTCCGGGTCTATCTCAATGCCCGCAATCCGCGCGTCCGGATTCCGTTGGGCTAACTGGAGGGCTATCAGCCCGCTCCCCGTCCCCACGTCCAGTGCACGCCGCACACCCTCCACAGAGGCCCATGCGCCCAGCAATACGCCGTCCGTGCCCACACGCATGGCGCACCGGTCGTGACGGATGGTAAATTGTTTGAACTTAAAGTAATTGTTGGACATACACGCAATTTGTTTTCACGGGGCCAAAAGTAAGCAATGCCCGGCACAAATCCGCAAAAACGCCCTTGTTTTTGTGTTTTTAAAGAATCCAAGGCGGACATATATCAATAAATCGTTTAACTTTGCACCCACTTTACAGGGTTTCAAAGAGGAAGCCCCCAATAAACGTGACAACATGAAGAAAAGATTTTACCTGAACGATAGCGAAGACAGAGGCGACAGAAATGGTTTTTCCGTGATAGCCGATTTTGAGGGAAACGAAGAACAACTGATGGACATCAAATTGGACGACGTGCTCCCCGTGTTGCCATTGCGCAACATGGTGCTGTTTCCTGGCGTGTTCCTGCCCGTCTCGCTGGGGCGGAAATCCTCCCTCAGGCTGGTACGTGAGGCGGAAAAGAAAAACGCATACGTCGCCGTCGTCTGCCAGAAGGTAGCGGAGACGGAGCATCCGTTGTTCGAGGACCTGCACAACATCGGCACCGTGGCACGCATCATCCGCACGCTCGAGATGCCCGACCAGACCACCACCGTCATCCTGCAAGGCTCGAAACGCGTGGAACTGAAGGACATCACCGAGGACATCCCCTACCTGAAAGGACACGTCACCCCCATGGACGAAGTGCTGCCCGACAAGAACGACCGCGAATTCCAGGCACTGGTGGAAGCGGTGAAAGACCTCACGGTGCGCTACCTCAAGTCCTCCGACATGTTTCCGCAGGAATCATCGTTCGCCATCCGCAACATCAACAACCCGATGTTCCTGGTGGACTTCATCTGCACCAACCTTCCCTTGAAAAAGGATGAAAAAATAGAACTCCTGCAACTCAGCGTGCTGCGCGAGCGCACTTACCGCTTGCTGGAAATCCTGAACCGCGAGGTGCAGCTGGCCGAAATCAAGGAATCCATCCAAATGCGCGCCCGCGAGGACATCGACCAGCAACAACGCGAATACTTCCTCCAGCAACAAATCAAGACCATCCAGGACGAACTGGGCGGAGCATCGCAGGAGCAGGAAATAGCGGAAATGCGCGCCAAAGCCGAAACCATCAAATGGAGCGAGGAGGTGAAGAAAACGTTCTTGAAAGAAGTGGACAAGCTGGAGCGCACCCATTCACAATCGCCCGACTACAGCGTGCAGCTGAACTACCTCCAAACCATGCTCAGCCTGCCCTGGGGCATCTACACCCCCGACAACCTGAACCTGAAGAGTGCCGAAAGAACACTGAACAAGGACCACTACGGGCTGGAAAAGGTGAAGGAACGCATCTTGGAGCACCTGGCCGTGCTGAAGCTGAAGGGAGACATGAAGTCGCCCATCATCTGCCTCTACGGCCCTCCCGGCGTGGGCAAGACCTCGCTGGGCCGCTCCATTGCCGCCGCCCTGAAGCGCAAGTATATCCGAATGTCTCTCGGAGGCGTGCATGATGAAGCGGAAATCCGCGGACACCGCAAGACATACATCGGCGCCATGCCCGGGCGCATCATCAAGAGCCTCATCAAAGCCGGTTCGTCCAATCCAGTCTTCATCCTGGACGAGATTGACAAGGTGGGTGCCGACCGGCAGGGAGACCCCTCGTCCGCTTTGCTCGAAGTGCTGGACCCCGAACAGAACACCGCCTTCCATGACAATTTCCTGGACGTGGATTATGACCTCTCCAAGGTGTTGTTCATCGCCACGGCCAACAACCTGAACACCATCCCCGGGCCGCTTTTGGACCGCATGGAGCTGATTGAAGTGAGCGGATACATCACGGAAGAGAAGATAGAGATTGCCCGCCGCCACCTCATCCCCAAGGAGCTGGAGGCCAACGGCATGAAGAAGAACGACATCAAGTTCTCCAAGGCCACCATCGAGGCCATCATCGAGAACTACACTCGCGAGAGCGGCGTGCGCGAGCTGGAGAAGAAAATCAGCAAAATCCTGCGCAAGTCCGCCCGCCAATATGCCACGGACGGCGTCTTCGAGAAAACCGAAATCAAGCCCGAAGACTTGTATGACTTCCTGGGAGCGCCGGAGTACACCCGCGACAAATACCAAGGCAACGAGTATGCGGGCGTGGTCACGGGCTTGGCATGGACAGCCGTGGGGGGAGAAATCTTGTTCGTGGAGACCAGCCTCAGCCGGGGCAAAGGCGGACGCCTGACACTGACGGGCAACCTGGGAGACGTGATGAAGGAGTCGGCCATGCTTGCATTGGAGTACGTCAAGGCACATGCCTCCCAACTGGACATTGACGAGGAAATCTTCGACAACTGGAACATTCACATCCACGTGCCCGAAGGTGCCATCCCCAAAGACGGCCCCTCGGCAGGCATCACCATGGCCACCTCGCTAGCCTCGGCCTTGACCCAACGCAAGGTGAAGGCCAACCTGGCCATGACGGGTGAAATCACCCTGCGCGGACGTGTCCTGCCCGTGGGTGGCATCAAGGAGAAAATCCTGGCCGCCAAGCGCGCCGGCATCAAGGAAATCATCCTGAGCGAGGAGAATCGCAAGAACATCGAGGAAATCCAGGACATATACCTGAAAGGGCTGACCTTCCACTACGTGAAGGACGTAAAGGAAGTGCTCGACCTCGCCCTGATGCGGGAGAAGGTGGCAGACCCCATCGACTTCACCGTCAAGAAAGACAAGAAAGAAGAACAGAAAGACTCTAACAAAAAGGAAGCATGAAGTTCGAGCTACAACATACCGACCCGAAGACCAACGCACGCGCCGGCCTCATCACCACGGACCACGGACAGATAGAGACCCCCATCTTCATGCCCGTGGGCACGGTGGGCACGGTGAAGGGCGTGCACCTCTCCGAGCTGAAGGAGGACATCAAGGCGCAAATCATCCTGGGCAACACCTATCACTTGTATCTGCGCCCGGGCCTGGACATCATCGAGCGGGCCGGAGGCTTGCACAAGTTCAACGGGTTCGACCGCCCCATGCTGACCGACAGCGGGGGATTTCAGGTATTCTCCTTGGCCGGCATCCGGAAGCTGCACGAAGAGGGAGCGGAATTCCGTTCGCACATCGACGGCAGCAAACACTTCTTCACACCGGAAAAGGTGATGGACATCGAGCGAACCATCGGCGCGGACATCATGATGGCCTTCGACGAGTGTCCTCCCGGTGACTCCGACTATGAATATGCCAAGAAATCCCTGGGCCTGACCCACCGCTGGCTGGATCGTTGCCTCCAACGCTTCAACGAGACGGAGCCGAAGTACGGCTACCAGCAGTCCC
Source organism: uncultured Mediterranea sp. (assembly GCA_939791845.1). Lineage (GTDB taxonomy): Bacteria > Bacteroidota > Bacteroidia > Bacteroidales > Bacteroidaceae > Bacteroides. The sequence goes on from CALNEX010000008.1 coordinate 6,887, forward strand.
TCTTCCCCATCGTGCAGGGCTGCGTCTACCGGGACCTCCGCACCCAGTCGGCCGAGTTCGTGGCCTCGAAAGAGGCAGACGGAAACGCTATCGGAGGCCTGGCCGTGGGCGAACCAGTCGAGAAGATGTATGAAATGATAGAACTGGTGAATGGCATCCTGCCCAAGGACAAGCCCCGCTACCTGATGGGCGTGGGCACCCCGGTGAACATCCTGGAGGGCATCGAACGCGGCGTGGACATGTTCGACTGCGTCATGCCCACCCGCAACGGACGAAACGGCATGATATTCACCAAGGACGGCATCTTGAACATGCGCAACAAGAAGTGGGAAGCCGACTTCTCGCCCATCGAGGCGGACGGGGCCTCGTATGTGGACACTCTCTACACCAAGGCCTACTTGCGCCATCTCTTCCACGCCCAGGAGATGCTGGGCATGCAGATAGCTTCCGTACACAACCTGGCCTTCTACCTCTGGCTGGCGAGTGAGGCACGCAAACACATCATTGCGGGCGACTTCGCCACTTGGAAGCCCGCCATGGTCAAACGTCTATCCACAAGATTATGAAACGGCCCGACCAGAACATATGGAAGCATATCCGGCTGCCCCAGGGAAAATTCCTGAAACGGCTGGACTGGTACATCATCCAGAAGTTCCTGGGGACGTATGTCTTTGCCATCGCCCTCATCATCTCCATCGCGGTGGTCTTCGACTTCAACGAGAAGCAGGACAAGTTCATGTCCCATGATGCCCCGTGGAGCGCCATCATCTTTGATTATTACCTGAACTTCATCCCCTACTTCGCCAACCTGTTCAGCCCCTTGTTCGTGTTCATCGCGGTGATATTCTTCACGTCCAAGTTGGCGGAAAACTCGGAAATCATCGCCATGTTCTCCACCGGAATGAGCTTCAAGCGGATGCTCCGCCCCTACATGGTGTCAGCGGCCATCATCGCGGTGGTCACCTTCGGATTGGGCGCCTACGTCATACCCAAAGGCAGTGTGACACGCATCAACTTCGAAGACAAATACTACAAGCAACGAAAGATGAACACGGCACGGAATATCCAGTTGGAAGTGGACAGCGGTGTCATCGCCTACATCGAACGCTACGAAAACTACAGCAACACGGGCTACCGCTTCTCGCTGGACAAATTCGAGGGAAAGCAACTGGTGTCCCACCTGACGGCACGCAGCATCACGTATGACACCTCGGCCGTGCACCGTTGGATTGTCAAGGACTATATGATTCGCGAGATGAAAGGCATGAAAGAGACCATCACCAAGGGAGCGCGCATAGACACCACCCTCTTCATGGAACCGACCGACTTCCTCATCATGAAGAACCAACAGGAAATGCTGACCAGCCCCCAGTTGAGCGAATACATCGACCGGCAAAGGCAACGCGGCTTTGCCAACATCAAGGAGTTCGAGATTGAATATCACAAGCGCATTGCCACATCTTTCGCCTCATTCATCCTGACTCTGATTGGCGTATCGCTCTCCTCGCGCAAGACGAAAGGAGGCATGGGGCTGCATTTGGGCATCGGATTGGGACTGAGCTTCTCGTACATTCTGTTCCAGACCATCGCCTCCACCTTTGCCATCAACGGCAACATGCCTCCGGCCATCGCCGTGTGGATTCCCAACGTATTATACGCCTTCATCGCCTTCTACCTATATCAGAAGGCACCGAAATAAGTGATTAGTGGTTAATGATTAGTGGTTAGTAATTATGCAAGAGAATAAGAATGACATGAGCCGGCGTGATTTCCTGAAAATCATCGGGCTGACCGCCGCCACCTCCACCGGCCTCCTGCAAGGATGCGCTTCGGAAACGGAGAAAGGACAAACAGGCACACAGGCCATCGGTCCCGTCCCGACGGACCGGATGACCTACCGCAATTTCTCCGGACAAGAAGAAGGCCGCGTATCCATATTGGGCTACGGATGCATGCGCTGGCCCACCATCCCCTCGCCCGACGGGAAGGGCGACCTGATTGACCAGGACGAGGTAAACCGCTTGGTGGACTACGCCATGGCTCACGGGGTGAATTACTACGACACATCCCCCGTCTACGTGCAGGGCTGGAGCGAAAAGGCCACGGGCATCGCCCTGAAACGTCATCCGCGCGAGTCGTTCAAGATTGCCACCAAGCTGTCCAACTTCTCCAACTACACACGCGAGAACTCCATCCAGATGTACCGCCAGTCGTTCACAGACCTCCAGGTGGACTATATAGACTACTACCTGCTGCACTCCATCGGCAACGGAGGCATCGAGACTTTCCGGGCACGCTATATAGACAACGGTATGCTGGACTTCCTGATGAAGGAGCGCGAGGCGGGACACATCCGCCACCTGGGATTCTCCTTCCACGGCACACAGGCGGTGTTCGACGAAGTGCTGGCCATGCATGAAGAGGTACACTGGGACTTTGTGCAGATCCAGCTGAACTACCAGGACTGGCGCCACGCCACAGGGCGGAATGTCAATGCCGAATACCTCTATGCCGAACTGAAGAAACGTCACATTCCTGCCGTCATCATGGAGCCTCTGCTGGGAGGACGACTTTCCAACCTGCCCGACCATATCGTGGCACGCCTCAAGCAGCGACGTCCGGAGAACAGCGTGGCTTCCTGGGCCTTCCGCTTTGCCGGCTCACCCGAAGGGGTACTGACCGTATTGAGCGGCATGACCTACATGGAGCATCTCCAAGACAACATCCGCACCTACTCCCCTTTGGTTCCGCTGACGGACGAGGAACGCCAATTCCTCTTCGACACAGCCGACCTCATCGCGGGGTATCCCACCATCCCGTGCAATGACTGCAAGTATTGCATGCCCTGCCCCTACGGCATCGACATCCCCGCGGTATTGCTACATTATAATAAATGTGTCAACGAGGGAAACATCCCCCAAGACAAATTGGACGAAAACTATCGCCGCGCACGCCGGGCCTTCCTCATCGGATATGACCGGAGTGTGCCCCGCCTCCGCCAAGCCGACCACTGCACGGGCTGTGGACAATGCAACGAGCACTGCCCCCAATCCATCGACATCCCCAAGGAACTACACCGGATAGACGCTTTCGCAGAAAAACTGAAACAAGACCTGTAAAATAATGAAAGACAACCTCATAGACTTGCTCCATGCCGAAGGATGCTCGTGCGTCATCCGCAAGGGAGACGAGGCCCGCCTCTTTTGGCGCCGAGGCGTCATCGACCTGTTCGAACTGTATGAAAACGATCCGGCCTTCATGCGCGGTGCCCGGCTGGCAGACAAGGTCATCGGGAAGGGAGCCGCCGCCGTAGTGGTGCTCGGAGGCATGACCGAAGTCTATGCGGACGTCATCAGCACCCCGGCCCTGGACATACTCCGCCAGGCAGGAATCCCCGTCAGCTTTGGACAGGAGGTGCCCTGCATCATCAACCGGCGAGGAGACGGACGTTGCCCCTTGGAAACGGCCTGCGACGGACTCCGGACACCGGAAGAAATGCTGCCCGTTATCCGGGAATTCGTGACAACCCTCAAAGCCCGAACGAAAAACAAGGATTAAAAACGAAACGTAGGCTATAAAAAGAGGAACGAACACCACCGTTTTCTGTTGAAAAGAAGTATATTTGCAGGGATTATTCATCCTAAAAACAGACTATCATGAAGAAATCCAATCTTAAGCTGGCTGCGACCGTGATGATATGCGGTGCATTCCTGTTCAGTTCATGTATCGGCTCCTTTGGCCTGCACACCAGACTCCGCCAATGGAACGAAGGCATCGGCAACAAGTTTGTCAACGAACTGGTGTTCCTCGCCTTCAATATCATTCCTGTCTATGGCGTTTGCTACTTGGCCGATGCGCTGGTCATCAACTCCATCGAATTCTGGAGCGGAAGCAATCCCATGGCCAGCATAGGTGACATCAAAACGGTGAAAGGCACAGACGGCAACTACCTGGTGGAGACTCAGGAAAACGGCTACCTCATCCAGAAAGAAGGCGAGGACGCCTCCATGCAACTGGTGTACGACCAGGCACGTGGCACGTGGAGTGTGGTGGCCGACAATGAAAGTGCCGACCTGCTGAAACTGAACGGAGACGGCACCGCCCAACTGGCCTTGCCCGATGGTGAAGACCTGACCGTCACCCTCGATGCCCAAGGCGTGGCTACGGCACGGCAAGCCATCCAAACAGACACCTACTTCGCCTCCAGAAAATAAGTCGCGAATGGCAACATGATTTTCCAAACGCTCGTCCGCCCCCTTTCTTCGGACGGGCGTTTTTTCATCCTCATCCTCCGTCAGAAAGGATAACCCACGGCAAAATGGAAAGCAAAGTCCCGCTTGAAGTTGGGATGGATGATGGGATAGCGCAGACGCCCGCTCTCATACACCGGGTTGATGGCCTTCATGCCTCCGTCCAAGCGAAGGACAAAGAAATCCAAATCCAACCGGAGGCCCAAACCGTAGGCCACGGCTATCTGCTTGTAAAATTTATCGAACTCGAACTTTCCTCCGGGCTGTTCCTCATAGTCACGGAGGGTCCAGATGTTGCCCGCATCAATGAAGACGGCCCCGCGGAATTTCCAGAAAAGGCGCGTACGGTATTCAATGCTGGCATCCAGCTTGATGTCACCGGACTGGTTCAGAAAGTTATTGTCCCCGGGGAAAGCACCGGGGCCCAGGTCGCGCACGGACCATCCGCGCACACTGTTGGCACCGCCGGAAAAATAGCGTTTTTCGAAAGGCACCACCGAAGCGTTGCCGTAAGGTATGGCAATGCCCCCGCCCACGTGGAAGGCCAACGAGTTGCGGCTGTCTATCACGATGTTCTTCGCAAAGTCTGCGTCAAACTTCAGATACTGGGCAAAGGGAATGCCCAACAAAGTGTACTCGCCCGCCTCGTTCTTGCGCATCTTGGTGGCGCGTGCCAGGGCATAGAGCACATTGCCCGCCGACTCGAAATTGAAGCGCACAGTAAATGAATTGCCCAGCGTGGTGTTGTTGCGCAAGGCGCGGCCCGCGCTGTTATAGGTATAACTGTAGCCCGTACGCACAATGAGGCGGTCCTCGTAGTTGTACTTCAAGATATAGTTCTGCTCCTGCTCCAGATAGAGCTGGCGGAAGGACTCGTCCATCCAGGGCATGTACAGATAGTTGATGTCCAGCAGGTCTATGCGGTGCTGGGCACGCACATGCTGCACGCCCCACTTGTAACTCCAGCCCGCCGAGGCCACAATGCGCGTGAATTCCGGACGCATCTGATAATTGTACTGCAGACCGAACTCGGTGGTGGCCGATATGCGCCGCGTGAAGTTGTTGGAAAGGAAAGGAAAGAGGAAGCGCGGGAAGTTGATGGTGGCCTCCGCCCCCAGCTCGATGTAGTTCTGGTTATAGCCCGTGCCCTGCAGGCCGGACACTGCCTCGTAGGCCCCGCGGAACTTCAGCATGAAGGCCTCCGAACCGCGGAAAAGATTACGGTGATTGTAGGACACGGAACCACCGGCCCCGAGGTCACCCGCCGAGTTGGTGCCGTCCACTTCGAAAGACACTGACTGGGACTTGTTCTTGGTCAGCAGCACGAAAGCACTCAGGGCAGTGCTGTCCTCCTCCTGCTCCAAAAATCGGATGTTGGTGTATTTCAATGCCTGAAGGCGCCCGAAATTGGTGTACGTGCGGCTGACGGCATAATCATCATACAAGTCTCCGGGACTGAAGTGCAGATTGTTCACCAACACCTTGGGACGCAAATAAAGGCGGTCCTTGAAATAGATGGGGAATGACCCGTAATGCACCGAGTCGGTCACCTGGATGCTGTTCTCCTCCGATCCTTGCATCATGTCATAATCGGTGATGAAGGACACCTTGTCCACGCGGTATTGCCTGTGAGGTTCAGACACAGTCCCTTGTTGGAAGGGAGCCAAATGGAGGGTGAGGTCCACCAGACGGGTATTGCGCACCGTGTCCGCCGTATAGGAAATATAGTCCTTGTTGAACTTGTAGTAGCCATGCCGCAGAAGATTGGACGTGATGCGCTGCCGTTCGGCATCCAGCACATTGACATCGAAGGTCATCCCCTCGCTCAGCAGGGTGGCGGCCGAGTCTTGCCGCATATAATCCGCAATGCGTTCGTCCTGCACGTCCAGCCTCAGCGTACGCACACGGTAAGGCTCGCCGGTACGCACACGGTAGGTCAGCTTCATCTTCTGCCCGGACACCTCGCGCACAGGCTCCACCGTAGCCCCCATATAGCCCATGTTGCGCACGGCCTTGGTGATTTCCTCCGTCGTGCGCTCCGTCTCCTCATAGCTGTAAATCACCGGGGCATCGCCCATCCGCCGGAGAAGGCGGTTGATCCACTTGGTGGAGTCCCGCCCCGACCAGTTATAGACGTAAAGCTGGGTCTTCATCAAGCTGAACCACTTGGAGTTGGGATGCTGGCGCACATACATCGAGAGTTGCGAAGGACGCACGTCCTTGTTGTCCGTCCGGATGCGCACATCATCCAGCAAATACGAGCCTTCAGGCACGTACTTGGTGGTGGAGCAGGCGGCCAGCACAAAAGTCAGGATGCCCAGCGCAATGATGCGGACAATGTCTCTCATAATGATTCTCTCCGAAAAACAGATTGGTAATCGGTCACAAAGATAGGCTTTTCTCCCCGAAATCCCAACAAGACATCCTTCAAAGGTCCCTTTCTAGTCTCTTTTTGGTTTCTTTCCAGCCCCTTTTTAGTTTCTTTCAAAGCGTATGGGAAAGAAAGCCATCACAACCCTGCTTAAATCGCTAAAATTTCCTCATGTCGATATATATTCGTACCTTCGCGCAAGGATTCAAACAAATGCTGTATGAGCAAAGGAGAAGCAAGCCGTCAAAAGATTCTCATGGAGGCATTCAGATTGTTTGCCACCATGCCATACGACCGTGTGTCTTTCAGCGTCATGGAAAAAGAAATCGGAATAAGCCGAGGCTCCATGGTGTATTATTTCAAGAACAAGGAAGGGTTGTTCAGCGAGGTGGTCCGCACTTTCGTCTATGGAGCGTCATCCCTAAAAGCCGTGCCCGACGCTTACAAGTTATCCCTTTGCTCGTTTTATACCTACTTCATCGAAACGCTGAAACGTGAACAAGAACAGATGTCCGGTATGGGCATTGCCAACATCAATGAGGCATTGATGCGCATTGAAAATTCAGCGCTGACTTATATACCGAATTTCAAGGAACAAACCGCCCAATGGTATGAAGAAGAATTGCATATTTGGAAATCCGTCATTGAGAATGCGATTTCTACCGGAGAAATCAGAAACAGCATCGACCCGATCACCATCAGTTACCTTTATGAAGATTGTTATTTAGGCAGGGCGTTTCATGGCGTTTTTACCCATGCCGGATACGACACAGACAGACTGAAACAAACGTATGACCAGCTATATGCGCTTCTCAAATAACTTGATTCATTACTTCTTTAAGTATATTGAAACCATAAATTCACGCCCACGGAGTTTGCTTGAACGCTCATACTGTGATACGGTGCCGTATGAGGTATAGCCATATTCTTTCTTGTTGAGCAAGTTGGTGACTGAAGCAGAAAGTTCGATACGTTTGCTGATGTTGAACGTCAGTTTGGTGTCAAGCATGAACATTTCCTTGTAGCGTCCTCCTTCTATCTGATTACGGTAATATTCCCCTCCTGTCGTCCAGGTTATCAAAGGGCATGGGGTGAGGGTCACACTTCCTGAATAGATGAAATTGTTGGAACTGCGACCCGGCATATCTGAGATTTTCAGCCAAGACTTATCCCATGTAAACCGGAAATTCCAGTTCAAACAGGTAAACAGGTTTCCATTGATGAAAGGCGACAACGAAAAGGAATCATGGCGATAATCAGTGGAAATCCCTTGGGACAACAGATTGTTTTCCACTCTACTGTACATGCCTTTCACTCCAATGGCTCCTCGTATGAAGTCAAGGGTCTTGCTCGCGTTGAAAAAAGCCATCGCATTGCGCGAGTCTGAGGGTTGGGACTGATAGGAGTAAAATACATAATCACCGACCACATTCTGCACCGTCCCGAACTTGGATTTGTTCCATCCGTAGCTGCCCATGGCCATCACGAATATCCCGCTTGGAGCATTTCGATAGCTATAGGAAGCGGAAAGGGACTGTCCGGACGAGGTGTAGTAATCATCCACTCCGGCACTGAACGAGCGGTAATCGGTAAGTATGGAAGAATCGTGGATATCATGCAAAGAGGCGGGAGAACGCCGGGCACTTCCACGCAAAGTGAGCGACATTCGGGGCGTAAGGCGGAACCTTGCCGCCAACGAAGGAGACAGGAAGAACTCCGTGCGGTTGCCCATGGCTCCGGAGAAGAAATAGGAATACAGGTTGACCGGAAGATTCAACGTGAGTTCCAGTTTCTTATAGCTCCACTCGAATTTGGGAGAGGCGAAGACGCGCAAATAATCGGTAGTTAATGCTTCAGTCTCTGTTACATCCGTCCTATCCACCCCAAACAGGTTTGTATCCAGATTTCTGAAATATCCGGACACACCGGCTTCCAAAGACAGGAGCACCTTATTGAATACAAAACCCAACGAGGCTCTCTCATCCGTGTAGAAGGCATGTTGCTTTATCTTTTGTCCGTAATCCTGCCCTTCATGGGTGACGGTCAGCTTCTCGGGCAGGGAATTCCATTCGTTACGGCTGGTGAAGGTGACCAGCTTGTTGTTGCCGAAACGCTTGATGACTTTCAACAGATTACTCACCGCATATTCCGGCATCCAGGCCGACTGGGTGTTGGGCAACGACCCTGTGGTGTTCAGCGTCAAATCATTCCATGAAAAATCAGCCGACAAGGTGTTGTTAAGGAAATAGGTCTTTTCATTGATTTCGTATGAAAACTTCCCGGTCAGGGCATTGCGGTGTGACAGTGAGTTCTTGTCTTCGAGAACGATTTGGTCCCCGGACTCCAGGAAATAGGTCGTCGTACTTGCTCCCTGCGCAGAGACACGGTCATGGTTATAGTCAATCTGGGCTTTGAACTCCCCTCCGTTTTTTGTTTTGAGGAGGTGGCTGGAAGATACCATCCACGAACGGTTGAAGTAGCTCCTGTTCCGTTGCAAGTTGGGGGTAGCCGGCGTGGACAAAGCTATATACCCGTCTAATTCCTCATCCGATTTCTCAGAAGTGAAGTCCAAAAGCTCATCGGAGAGGTTCAGCCCGGTGTTGTTTCCTTTCAGCGTAGTTATCATCTGGTACTTCCCCGTGACCATCATGGTGAAGATGTCCCCTTGCCAGAGCGCCCCTTGCGGCTGCTCAGACCATCCGCCGCCCAATGTCCCGTGAACCAGGAAGGTTGCTTTCGCACTGTTCTTCATCTTCAGGTTGATAGCTGCCTGGTCAGAGAAACTCAGTCCGCGCAGCACCTGCATGGGCTGATGGTTCTCCATGACCTCCACGGCACCGATGTCATCGTAAGCGATGCCGTTTGTCGCGATGCCGTATTTCCCGCCCAAGAGGTCGTTGCCCTCGATGTAGAACTTATTGATGTCTATGCCTTGATATTGAATTTTCCCATTGTTGGCCACGTCAATGCCAGGCATACGTTTCAGCACATCACCTATGCTCCGGTCCTGTTTTTGGGCAAAACTGCCCACGTTATAAGTTATCGTGTCCCCGCTCTCCCGTATGCGGTCGGCTTTGACAGTTACTTCCTGTAATTGGAAAGGCCCTTCTTCCATCCTTATTACGAGAGGATTGCCATCTAGCACCAAAGAAGCAGAATAAGTACGGTATCCCATTATGGTGACATGAATGGTAAGATTTTCACTTGTCGAGGGCGGCATAATGGAGAATCGTCCATTGGCATCAGTCACTCCGTAGGCCAACAACTTCCCTTTGGCATTTTTTAAAAGGACATTGGCACCCGCCATCGGAGATTGGTCGGATGCCTGGACGACAGTGCCCGTTACGGGATTGGCCGCAAAGGAACCTACACTGATTGTCATCACCACCCATAATACAAATAACAACCTCATATCAAAAAGCGTTTGATTTTAAGTAACTGTTCACGTTTTTTTATTTTTTCTACCGTTGTCCCGCCACTATCCCTCCATTATCCCTCCACTATTACTCCTATGATACTCCTATTATACTCCTATATTAGCCCTATTGGGAAACGGACAAATAAGGGTAATGCTTAAGGCTGGAAAAGGGAGAGATTAAACTTTGTCTTTTATGATTTGCGCACTACTACTCAAGGCCACAACTAACGACAGGCATAAACTAAAGTATCTCATCGTTTTATAGGGTTTATCGTTTGAAATCCGGTTCCAATCCATCCAGGTAGCGGGTATCCTCACTCTCCGGGACATTTGTCCCAATGATCGCATTGGAAATCCGCGGGAGGTTTTTCAGATATTGATAGTCTTTCTTCAGAAACGAAATCCGGTCTGTTTTTTTCCCCTTGCCCAGCCAATCCTTTTGGGGTTTATGATTGGCCACCAACCCGACCAACCGGAAGGAAAACAGATAATCCTTGTCGTACGCTTCGAGGACAAGTCCGGGAAGGCCGCAAAACATCCAAGGCCCGTCGCTGAAAGGGATGTCCGGCGTGAACCAGACCGTCCATTCCCTGCCATGATAATGGCAAGTCGCCATGTATGCCTCGAAGCCCTTGATGCGTTTGGTTGAATCGCAGAGCTGCCAACTGAACTCGCTCTTGAAGGTGTCATACTCATAAATTTCCCCGTCAATGACGTCTTTGACATGTATGGTATCGGACGTATAATGCTTGGTTATCAGAAACGTGCTGCGCTTATGCGGAAAAGCAGTGGTGGTGGACCCTTCTTTTTCCAGGGCGGCAGTGAGCAGTTTTCTCCAAACTGCGTCCCCGCCGGGTGTGGCGTGCAGGGAGTCCGTTTCCCACGTATATTGGCTGAAACAGAAGGAATGGCCGTCACATAACTCCAAGTTAAGGATGTCTTCCCCTTTGATGGAGCGGATGCTGTCTTTCGTATATTCAAAGTTATAGATAGCCCGGAAGTCAGCACCGAGCACATTGCAACTGAATAATGCCATGCCCAGCAATACTACTACAAACAAAGTCTTTGGTTTCATATTTACATATGTTTAATTATAGAAATAGCTGTTTTGGAAACATCCATGATAGATTCAAGCGCAAAGGTAGCAACAATTTTATAATATTCATTATATTCTTGGTAGAATTTCATAAGCAGCTTGGATACTATATTATACTAATAATCTAATGCTCCATAAAAACAAAATACATAACTATTTTATAATATATATTTTATAAAGACATCCGCATCCATGCAAATATCCATATCCAATCACCCCAACCTGCCACGAACGCTTATTCTTCCACAAAAATCTTCCTGTTTTTAGGCAAAAATTGTACTTTTGCACCATGAAGAAGAATGGAAACATACTTATCGTGGACGACAACCGAGGGGTATTGGCCGCCCTGCAACTCCTGCTGAAACCTCACTTCGAGCGGATTGCCACGCTGACTTCGCCTGCCTCGCTGCCCGCCATGCTCCGCGAAGACGCGTGGAGCGTGCTGTTGCTGGACATGAATTTCACGTCGGGCATCAACAACGGCAACGAAGGGCTCTACTGGCTGCACGAGGCCAAACGCCTCCGCCCCGACCTGCCCGTCGTGCTCTTCACGGCCTACGCGGACATCGACCTCGCCGTGAGGGGCATCAAGGAGGGGGCGACGGACTTTGTGGTCAAGCCGTGGGACAACCACCGGCTTGTCGAGACATTGACCGCGGCTTCGCGGAACATGGGCAACGCCTCCGCGAAGGATAGCCCCGGTCGTGACAAACCCGCCATGTATTGGGGCGAAAGCGGGGCCATGCAACACCTCCGGGCCTTGGTGGAAAAGGTGGCGCGGACGGATGCCAACGTCCTCATCACGGGCGAGAACGGCACGGGCAAGGAGATGCTGGCCCGCGAGCTACACCGGCTCTCCCTGCGGGGCGGACATCCGCTGGTGTCGGTAGACATGGGCGCCATCACGGAGACCCTCTTCGAGAGCGAACTCTTCGGACATGTCAAAGGCGCCTTCACCGATGCACGCGCCGACCGGGCGGGCAAGTTCGAGGCGGCCGACCACGGCACCCTCTTCCTCGACGAGATAGGCAACCTGCCCTACCACCTCCAAGCCAAACTCCTGACCGTGCTCCAACGCCGGAGCATCGTGCGCGTAGGGAGCAACACGCCCATCCCGGTAGACATCCGCCTGGTGTGCGCCACCAACCGCGACCTGGCCCGCATGGTGGCGCGGGGAGAATTCCGTGAAGACCTGCTCTACCGCATCAACACCATCCACCTGGAGATTCCCCCGCTCCGCGAACGCCCGGAAGACATCCTGCCCCTGGCTGAGCAATTCATCCGCCGCTTCTCCGCCCAATACAAGAAACCGGCCTCCGTCCTGGACGAGGCCGCCCGCCAAAAGCTCCTCCGGCATCCATGGAAAGGCAACATCCGTGAACTGGAGCATGCCATTGAAAAGGCTGTCATCATCTCCGATGGAGAAACATTGCCTGCCGAAGCCTTCCAGCTTCCCCGCCCGGCTCAACCTGTCTCCGGCTCGCCTGCATCGACCTTGGAAGAGATGGAGCGGCGCATGATAAGCCAAGCCTTGGACACGTGCGGGGGAAACCTCTCGGCAGTGGCCGCCAGACTAGGCATCACGCGCCAGACATTGTACAACAAGATGAAGAAATACAACCTATGAACCACCCCATCCTCCTCCATACCTGCCTGCTCGTCCTGCTCTGCTTGCTGACAGGATGCGCCTGGACGCTGGTGGTCTGCGGAATGCCCTTGCCGGGAACTTCCCTGACGGTATGGCCTTGGGCTGTACTGCTGACCCTTCTCCTGCCGCCTCTCCTCCTGAAGCTCCACAAACTGCAGCAGAGGCAGACACGCAAGATGCTCTTCCTGCTGGATGCCGTGGAAAACAATGACTATGCCGTCCGCTTTGCCGAAGACGAAGGAGATGCCGACACTCGCCTGGTGAACCGAGCCTTGAACCGCATCGCGCACATCCTCCGACAGGTGAAGAACGAAACTGCCCAACAGGAAAAATACTACGAGCTCATCCTGGAGTGCATCAACACCGGCATCCTGGTGCTGAACGACAACGGAGCTGTCTATCAGAAGAACACCGAAGCCCTCCGCCTGCTGGGCCTGGAGGTATTCACCCACGTCCTCCAGTTGGATCGCGTCGGTCAGGGACTTTCCGCCCGCTTCGCGGCCTGCCGGGCGGGAGACAGCTTTCAGATGCCCTTGTGCAACGAGCGGGGCACACGCGACCTCTTCGTGCGGGTCAGTGACATCCACATCCGGGGCGAACACCTCCGCATCCTGGCACTGAGCGACATCAACCACGAGCTGGACGAACGCGAGTTGGACTCTTGGATACGCCTGACCCGCGTGCTGACACACGAAATCATGAACGCGGTCACCCCCATCACCTCCCTGAGCGACACCCTGCTGGAGCTGACCGGACAGGACGCTCCAGCAGACGAAATACAGGACGGGCTGAAAACCATCAGCTCGACGGGAAAAGGATTGCTGGCCTTCGTGGAGTCTTACCGGAAATTCACGCACATCCCCACACCCGTGCCCACGCTCTTCTACCTGCGCGACTTCGTCCCCCGCATGGTGGGGCTGGCCCGGCACCAATATCCCGAGGCACGCATCAGTTTCCACACCCGCATCGAGCCGGACGACCTCATCCTGCACGCCGACGAGGGACTGATGACGCAGGTCTTCACCAATCTGCTGAAAAACGCCATACAAGCCATCACAGGCCAACCAGGACGCACCGAAGAGGGACACATAGACATCACCGCCCGATGTGAGGAAGAAGAGGCCATCGTGGTGGAAATCAGCAACGACGGGCCTGCCATCCCCCCGGAAGTGGCACGCCACATCTTCATCCCCTTCTTCACCACCAAGGAGGGAGGAAGCGGCATCGGCCTGAGCATCTCGCGCCAAATCATGCGCCTCTCCGGGGGCAGTCTCGCGCTGCTTCCCGGGGAAAGGACCACGTTTGTCCTGCGTTTCGACTGATACGCTTGCAAATAATGGCCCAATCATACTGATAGAACCACAAATAAGCCCTATCTTTGTGCGCAATTTCATTTTTTGGACGAAAATACAATGGAACAAGCATCCACCTTCATCGGATACATCGAACAGAGCATCATACAAAACTGGGACCGCAACGCCCTGACAGACTACAAAGGCATCACCCTGCAATACAAGGACGTGGCGCGGAAGATTGCCAAATTCCACTTGGTGCTGGAAAGCGCCGGCATACGCCCGGGCGACAAGATTGCCGTATGCGGACGCAACAGCGCGCACTGGGGAGTGACTTTCCTGGCCACGGTGACATACGGCGCGGTGATTGTCCCCATCCTGCACGAGTTCAAGGCAGACAACATCCACCACATCGTCAACCACTCCGAGGCGAAACTGCTTTTCGTGGGTGCCCGTGCTTGGGAAGCTTTGGACGAATCGGTCATGCCCCACCTGGAAGGCATTGTCCTGCTGGAAGACTTCAGCCCGGTGGTGTGCCGCAACGAGGCATTGATGGACGCTTTCGAGCACCGCAACGCAAGGTATGGCGCCCGTTACCCCAAGAACTTCCGCCCCGAACATATCCATTACCGCCGCGAGGCTTCACCGGACGAGCTGGCAATCATCAACTACACATCGGGCACCACGGGCTACTCCAAAGGTGTCATGCTGCCCTACCGCAGTCTGTGGAGCAACGTGGACTATTGCCGCGAGATGCTGCGCGTGAATCCGGGAGACCACATCGTGTCCATGCTGCCCCTGGGACACGTGTTCGGCATGGTGTATGACTTCCTCTACGGATTCTCCGCCGGGGCACACCTGTACTTCCTGACGCGGATGCCCTCGCCCAAAATCATCGCCCAGTCCTTTGCAGAGATTCGCCCGAAAGTCATATCCTGCGTGCCCCTCATCGTGGAAAAAATCATCAAGAAGAACATCCTGCCCCGCGTGGACAACACCATCGGCAAGCTACTTTTGCGTGTGCCCATTGTCAACGACAAAATCAAGGCCGCGGCACGCAAGGAGGCCATGGAAATCTTCGGCGGGCAATTCGATGAAATCATCATCGGTGGCGCACCGTTCAATGCGGACGTGGAACGTTTCGTCAAGCAGATAGGCTTCCCCTACACCATCGCCTACGGCATGACGGAATGCGGACCCATCATCTGCTCCAACCGCTGGGAGACACTGAAGCTCGCTTCGTGCGGACGGGCCGCGGCACGGATGGAGGTCCGGATAGACTCGCCCGACCCGGAGAACGTGGCAGGAGAAATCATCTGCCGGGGCACCAACACCATGCTGGGATACTACAAGAACGAGGAGGCCACGGCGCAAATCATAGACGTCAACGGCTGGCTGCACACGGGCGACCTGGGAACAATGGATGCCGATGGCTACGTCACCGTGCGCGGACGCAGCAAGAACATGCTCCTGACCGCTTCCGGACAGAACATCTACCCCGAGGAAATAGAAAGCAAGCTGAACAACATGCCCTACGTGGCGGAGTCGCTCATCGTCCTCCAGAACGAGAAGCTCGTGGCCCTCATCTACCCGGACTTCGACGAGGCTTTCGCCAAGGGACTGAAACCCGAAGACGTGGAGGCGGCCATGGAGGCCAACCGCGTGGAACTGAACCAGCAACTGCCCGCCTACTCGCAGATTGCCAAGGTAAAAATCCACTTCGAGGAATTCGAGAAAACGGCCAAGAAGAGCATCAAGCGATTCATGTACCAAGAGGCGAAAGGCTGACGGAACTCATAATAAAAGAGGCGGCGTACCCTTCTTCCCATCGGGAAACGGAGTACGCCGCCTTTCTTTTTAAACTAAGGCCGCTGCATTACTTCAGCAAGGAAGCCGGGTCCAGATGTTCGGACTCGATGTCCTTGAAGTAACGGTAGGTGCCCACCTTCAATTCATCGGTGGCAGCATCGTCGCAAACGATGATGCCCTTCTCGTGCATCTGCAGGGCACTGATGGTCCACATCTGCATCACGGGACCTTCCACGGCATGATACAGGGCGCGTGCCTTGTTGTGGCCATTGACGATGATCATCACCTCCTTGGCACTGAGCACCGTGCCCACGCCCACGGTCAGAGCTGTCTTGGGCACCTTGTTCACATCGTTGTCGAAGAAGCGGCTGTTGGCAATGATGGTGTCCGTGGTCAGCGTCTTCTGGCGCGTGCGGCTGCTGAGGGAAGAACCCGGCTCGTTGAAGGCGATGTGTCCGTCGGGACCGATACCACCCATGAAGAGATCCACGCCGCCATACGACTTGATTTTCTCCTCAAAACGGGCGCACTCGGCATCCAGGTCGGCAGCGTTGCCGTTCAGGATGTTGGTGTTCTCCGGCTTGATGTCAATGTGGCTGAAGAAATTGTTCCACATGAAGGAATAGTAGCTTTCAGGATGTTCCTTCGGCAGACCCACGTACTCATCCATATTGAAAGTCACCACATTCTGGAAGGAGACAACGCCTTTCTTGTTCAGGTCAATCAGTTCCTTGTACATGCCCAGGGGCGAAGAGCCCGTGGGGCATCCCAGCACGAAAGGTTTCTCAGGCGTCGGGTTGGCAGCCTTGATTTTGGAGGCCACGTAGCAGGCGGCCCACTTGGATACGGATTGATAATCCGGTTCGATAATTACTCGCATAACGTCTGTTATTTTAAAGGTTATACATTAGGTTCTGTCTTTTTTCAACCGTGCGGCCATGGCGCGTGCCAGTTGTTCGGCACGTTCCTGCACCAGCGGGGTCATGTCCTGCTTCATCTCCACGGGATCGCCCACCGGCTCGAACTTGCTCTTCTCCACGAACTCACCCATGCGCTTCACGGCGGCACCTGCCCACGTGAACGAGCCGAAGATGCCCACATAGCGGCCTTTCACCTCGCGCAACAGGATCTTGTCCAGCAGGGACTCCACTTCCGGGTAGATGTGGTTGCAGTACGTGGGGCTGCCGATGATGAGCCCGCGGTATCTGAAGATGTCTTTCAGCATATAGGAAGGATGACTCTTGCTGACATTGTGCATCACGACATTTTTGATGCCTTGGGCGGACAGCTCGGCGGCGATGGTCTCTGCCAATTGCTCGGTGTGGCCATACATGCTGCCGTAGGCTATCACCACGCCCTCCTCGGCCTCGTAGCGGCTCAGACGGTCGTAGATGCCCACCACGCGGGGAACCTGCTCCGTCCATACCGGCCCGTGCGTGGAGCAAATGGCGCGGATGGGTAGTCCACCCAACTTGGCCAAGGCTTTCTGCACGGGGTTGCCATACTTGCCCACGATGTTGGCATAGTAGCGTGTCATTTCCTCCCAATACTTGTCCAGGTTGATGCGCGTGTCCAGGAAACCGCCGTCCAGCGTGCCGAAGCAGCCGAAGGCGTCGCCGGAGAAGAGCACACCCTCCGTTTCATCGAAGGTCATCATCGTCTCCGGCCAGTGCACCATGGGGGTCAGGTAGAAGCGCAACTTGTGGTGTCCCAGGTCCAGGAAGTCGCCTTCCTTCACCTCATAGCGTTCGCCCGTCACGCCGTAGAATCCCTCTATCATCCCGAAGGTCTGCTTGTTGCCCACGATGACGATGTCGGGATATTCCTGCTTGATGAGGCGGATGGACCCGGAGTGGTCCGGCTCCATGTGGTTGATGATGAGGTATTGGATGGGGCGCGTGCCTATGACGGCGCGTATCTTGCGCAGGAATGCCTCGAAATAGCAGGCATCCACCGTGTCCACCAAGGCCGTGATATCATCGTCTATCAGGTAGGAGTTGTAGGACACGCCGTAGGGCAACGGCCACATCCCTTCGAAGAGGTGCTTCTGCCGGTCATTGACACCCACGTAGTGGATTCTTCCTTTTATCAGGTTTTTCTCGTTCATTATCTCGTTACTTTTTCTTAGTACGCCACAAAGTTAATGTTTTTTCCTCACATATCCATATATTTTTTCCCTTGATATGCGCCCAGCTCCCGCATCTTTTTCCGCAGACGTTGGGTGAACTCGTGGTTTTTCAGCCCCCAGTCCGGAGCCAGCAGCAGTTCCTTGGGCGACTGGGAGAGGAACCGCTCCAGCACGATGTCCGGGCGCAACCGCTCAATGTAGCCGATGACCGTGTCCAGATACTCCTCCACCCCGAAGAGGTGGAAGTCCTCCGGCCGCTCCTCGTACTCCCTCGCCATGCGTGTGCCCCGGATGAGCTGCAATTGGTGCAGCTTCAGCGTGTCCAGGGGCAGGTGTGAGATGTCCCCTGCCTGCCTCCAGATGTCCTCCCGCGTCTCGCCGGGCAGGCCCAGGATGACATGCCCCCCACAAAGCAGTCCGCGTTCGTGCGTGCGACGGATGGCATTCGAGGTGTCCGCAAAGGTGTGCCCGCGGTTGATGCGGCGCAGTGTCTTCTCATTGGTGCTCTCGATGCCATACTCCACCAATACAAATGTCCGTGTACTCAGTTCCGCCAAGTAGTCCAGCAGGTCATCGGGCACACAGTCGGGTCTCGTGCCGATGACCAGACCCACCACGTCGTCCACGGCCAATGCTTCTTCGTATTTCCGCTTCAGTCCCTCCAGTTCGCCGTAGGTGTTGGTGTATGCCTGGAAGTAGGCCAGGTATTTCATCTCCGGATACTTGTGTGCGAAGAAACGCTTGCCCTCCTCCAGCTGGAGGGTGATGCTGCGGTCCGTGCGGCAATAGGCAGGATTGAAAGTCTGGTTGTTGCAATAGGTACAGCCGCCGTGTCCCTTGGTGCCGTCGCGGTTGGGACAGGTGAAGGCGGCGTTGAGGGAAATCTTCTGCACCTTGAAGGGGAAATGCCGCTTCAGGAAGGCGGGGAAGTCGAGGTATGGGACAGATTCGTTCATTCTGAAAGGCAAATGTAAGGAAATGAATCGGATTATCAACACACAGAGAAATATATTTTGCACCAAGCCCGGAAATCAAGTCGCACTACGGAGCCTCCGCCCCATCGTCCTGCATAAAAAACGTCCCGCCTCCTCCCCCCTGCGAGGAAAGAGACGGGACTTTCTTATGCCGCAGATTTAGAACAGCTTGTCAGGATATTCCCCGGCTTCCACCAGCGACTTGATCTTGGCGACCACAGCCGGACGGTCTTCGGGATAAGTGACGCCGAACCACTTGCTTGTCGTGTCCAGCACCTCTACCGTGGCCGTGCCGTCCTTGATGAGCTTGTCCACCATCAACGGGATGAAGAACTCGCTCTTCAGGTTGCTCATGTTCTTCGGGTCGGCCAGGAAGCCCTTGAAGAACTCTTTGCTATAGCCGAAGTAATCAGGTGTGAAGCCCCAGAAGTTCATGCTGACGGGCGTCGTCTCAGGAGTGGCCACCCACTGGTCGT
Source organism: uncultured Mediterranea sp. (assembly GCA_939791845.1). Classification (GTDB taxonomy): domain Bacteria; phylum Bacteroidota; class Bacteroidia; order Bacteroidales; family Bacteroidaceae; genus Bacteroides. Next base: position 26,349 of record CALNEX010000008.1, read on the forward strand.
CGTCATCCAGATACTTCACCTCACCGTCCATGCGCTGGATCTTGGTACGCTCCACCACCGAGGTCAGCATGCGGCGCTCGTCCGTGCCGCAGATGCCGCGCGATACGGTGCCGCTCTCGCTCAACGTGTTGCCCACGCGGAAGCCCACCATGGCATACGTGTTCTTCGCACCTTCGGGCAGGGCGGACAGGAACTTGCCCATCACCTGGAAGGAATCACGGCCATAGAAGTCATCGCAGTTGATCACGGCAAACGGCTCGTGGATGACCGGCTCGCCCATCATCACGGCGTGGTTCGTGCCCCAAGGCTTGGTGCGGCCTTCCGGGCAGGTGAAGCCTTCGGGCAGGTCGTCCAAGGCCTGGAACACCAGTTCGCACGGGATGTGACCCTCGTACTTGGAGATGATCTTGTCACGGAAATCCTGTTCGAAGTCCTTGCGGATGACAAAGACCAGCTTGCCGAAACCGGCATGAATGGCATCATAAATGGAGTAGTCCATGATGGTCTCACCATTGGGACCCAGGCCGTCCAACTGCTTCAGACCGCCGTAGCGGCTGCCCATACCGGCAGCCAGCAGAAAAAGAGTAGGTTTCATTGTTGTTATGTATTTAAAAAGGTTGATGATTATTAGATGCGCAAATGTACGAAATAAACCCGTAAGTCGGAGCCATATCCGCCTATTATTTTACCATATCCCCTCACAGCAGGCCTCCACGTCAGAACGGATAGCCTATGGCGAAGTGCAGGGCCGTGCCGTCCATGAACTTGCGCACGTTGTAATAACCGGACTTTCCCGTGTCGTAAGGCTCGTGCAGGGCGATGCCCCAATCCAGGCGGAACACCAGGAAGCCCAAGTCATAACGCAGGCCCACACCCGTGCCCAACGCTATCTGCTCCGGGAAGTCCTTCAGGCGGAAGGCACCTCCGGGCCGCGACGGGTCTTCGCGCATCAGCCAGACATTGCCCGCATCCAGGAAGACGGCCCCATGCAGGTCGCTGATGATGCGGAAGCGGTACTCCAGGTTGGCCTCGAAGCGGATGTCGCCCACGTGGTTGATGAAGGAATACGTGTCATTGTCATCGGCCGGATAACCGCCGGGGCCGATGCTGCGGGCGGAGAAGGCCCGGACACTGTTGGCGCCGCCCACGTAGAACTGCTCGGTATAAGGAGCCGTCGTGGCGTTGCCATACGACCAGATGACGCCCAGGGCCACACGCGAAGCCAGCGCATTGTTACGGTCGATGCGATGGTTGTAGCGCAACTCGGTGTTCACCTTCAGAAACTGGGCGAAGGGCACGCCCAGCAACTCCTTCCCCTCCTCGCTGAAAGGCTGGCCCAAAGCCCGGTAGAGCACCGACGTGACATTGCCCGCCGAGGTCAGCGTGGTCTGCCACCAGATGGGACGGCGGCGGCGTCCGCCCGCACTGTTGTCGAAGGTGTAGGTGTATTCCATCGCCGGGATGAACTGGTTGCGCAGGCTGACGTAGAGGGCAGGATTCTCCGCCTGCAACTGCTGGAACTCCGCCGTGGGGTCGCGCAGCACGTTGAACGTCAGGCGGAAGGGCGTGAAGCTGTGTTTGGACGTGGGCTTGGGCTGGAAGTCATAGGTGGCGTTCCCGCCGAAGGCCAGCAGCTTGTAGTAGCGCGCCCGGTTCATCTGGTCGGCATACAGACGGAAGGTGGTGGTGGCGGGAAAGTCATATTCATTGCCGCCCAACCGCGGGAACACCACGCGGGGAAAGACCAGCGAAGTGGCTATGCCCAACTCATAACTGTTCATGGCAGACGAGGTGTTCTTGCCCGTGGCCCACTCGTAGGAGCCCTTCAACTCCACATTCCACTTCTCGCCCCCGCCAAAGACGTTGTTCTTGGTCAGGGTGAAGACGGCGCCGGGCCCGGTCTGGTTGTTGCTCTTCATCTTGACATTGAAGTCCAGCTCGGCATCGTAGGGTTTGTCCAGGGCGGCGATGACATGGACATCCAGCGTGTCGTTCAGCAAGGCGGAATCGCGCGGGACATATTGCATCTCGGTGTACCTGAAGATGCCCACATTGGCCAGGCGCTCCTGCACGCGGGTCTGGCGGTAGAGGCTGTAGAGGCTGCGGGCAGAGCGTTGGCGGGAGATGCCGGCACTGTCCTCCACCTGGCGCTTGTAGCGGAAGTTCTGGTAGTCCATCCAGCGGTACACCATGTTGGGACGCACACGCAGCTTGTCGTGATAGTAAATGGTCAGGTCCTTGTAGACCAGGCTGTCGTTGGGCGCCTCGCCGTTCTTGCCCAGCAGGTGGAAGGACTTGCGCCCCAGGCGGAAGGGCTTCTCGGCCACCTCCGGCATCCCTGCCACGGGCACCAGCCGCAGAGAGACGCGCCCCGGCGCCAGGGTCGTGTCCGCCTGGTAGGTCAGGTAGTCCGGACGGAAATAGTAGCATCCCACGTTGCGCAGCAGGTTGCTGATGCGGGTGCGCTCGCCATCCAGGTCGGGCACGTTGAACTGCCCGCCCGGCCTGATGAGGGAACGGCGACGGCTCAGCCGGAGGATGGCCAGGGTGCGGGGCGAAAAGCCCCGGTAGTCCACGGTGTCGATGAAGTACGGACGGCCCATGCTGACGGAATACTGCACGCGGGCCTTGAGCGAATCCTTGGCGTGGGGCAGCACCTGATGGGTCACCTTGCCCTGGAAATAGCCGTAGTCACGCAGCAAGTTCGTGGCGGCCTGGGTGCGTATGTCCGGATTCACCCCGGAAAGCAGCACGGGTTCGGCGGCAAAGCGGTTGAATATCCAGCGGCCCAGCCCCTTCTCGTACTTCTGGAAGCCGTTGTACACCCACAGGCCCAAGGGGAAGGGTATGCGCACCGACGTGCTGCCCAGCAGGGAGTTGTTGGGCGCCTTGGCCAGTGCGGCCTCCACTTCTTCCAAGGCGGTCTCGCCCACGGAGGTGGGCTGGGGGTTGTCCACCAGCGTGGGCCGCTGGCCGATGTAGAGGATTTCCCCCTCGGGCAGGTGCTTCGTGGTGGAGCAGGCGGCCAGGAGGGATACACCTATTATTATATGCAGGCACCGCGCGAGGCGATGCAAGTCACTCTGTTTCATACACTTGTCATATATTCTTTGTTACCAACCATCTTACAGTGACACGGGCAAGGACGACAGGTTCACTGCCGTGAAGATGCCCGTCCCGCCCAGGACTAGTCCTACACCTCGCCTAGGACTAGTCCTACACCCCGCCTAGGACTAGTCCTCGAGCCTGCCTAGGACTAGTCCTCCAGCCTGCCTAGGACTAGTCCTCGGAGCGGCCTAGGATTAGTCCTCGGTTTCACCCCGGCCTTGTCCTCCCTTTTCCCTTGGTGAAGACTCCGGTTCCTCCGGGACGGATTTTCCCTCTTCCCCGGGACGGGCCGGCTTCTTCCTGCGGAAGATGAACAGTTCGCCCAGGCGGTCCAGCTTGCGGCGCAGCACGAGGCCGA
>CALNEX010000009.1 GCA_939791845.1 uncultured Mediterranea sp.
CCTGATAGCCGCCGAACCTCCACGCAAAGGACACGCCCACGCTGCGGAAGCACGAATAATCGTTCGTCACCCACTGGCGTTCATAGCGGATGCGGGGACTGATGCCCGACGTCTCGAAGATGTCCTTGCACCATGCCGTGAGGACACATTTGCCCCGGGCGAAGGCGTAGCGCAAAGACAAGTCGAGGTTGCCGCTGGCGGGCAGGTCATAGATGCCCTGGATGCTTCCGCTTTGGAAGAAACCATTGAGCGTCAGGCGCAAGTCGGGCTTGACGGGAAGCGTGAAGGTGCTGTTCAACACCGCTATGCCCGCCAGGAGATGCCGGTCGAAAGGCAAGTCGTAGAAATCCCGGTCCTTTGCACGAGTCCAAGTGCCCATAAGCGTCAGGCGGGAGTCCAACCACTTGCCCGCCTTGAAGGGCACGGAAGCCTGCACACCCGCCTGTTGCAGGAAGTCAAAGTTCACCGAACGGTATATCTCCAGCAGTTCCCGGGGCGACTGGTAGAGCGTCTGCACGGCGTAATCCTTGTTATGATTGAACCAGGCGGCGAAGACATACTTCGACTTCAGCACGTAGTTCAGCGAGACTTGGTAAGACTTCGCGGGCTTCAAGAGCGGGTTGCCCTGTATCTCGGAGTAGCCCCCGCCCAAGTAGGACACGGCATCCTGCACCTCCCAATAGGCGGGATAGCTCTTGTTGCTGTTGAAGCCCAACTGGAGGATATGCCCCTGCGCAGGCAAGTACGTCAGGTTGAGGACGGGATACACGTCCCACTCATCCCACACGGGCGTCTTATACCGCTCCCCCGCCAGCGAAGCGTCCAGCATCCATTTCTGCCCGAAGTTCTTATTGAGGCCCGCATAGAAGTTCAGCGTCTGCTCCCTCCGGCGCGACCGCATGTCGGGCGGCAACACACCACTTGTTGCCTCGTCAACTTGTTCACTCGTGTCTTCAAAGTAGAGTTGCTGCGAATTGTCCACGCTTGTCGTATAGACAGCCCCGTAGTTCACCCCCCACCCGTTCTTCAGCGAATGCTCCTGCGAGAGGTAGAACTTCCAGGCGTTGATGCGTTGCAAGTCCGTGGTGTAGAAGTCCATCCGCTCGCCTTCCATCTCGCTGTGGAGCAGCTGGGTGCCCGGCGTGCGATACCACGTGAACTCCGCTCCTGCGCTCAGGCCGATGGGCGTGCGGTAGTCCAGCCGGCCGTTGTGCAGCCACGATGTACGACTGCTGAGGTTCTCCGCCGTCTGCGTGCCCGTGGTGTGCTGGCGGACGTGGCGAGTGTGGTAACTCCCGTTGTAAGCAAAGGAGAGGCTGTGGTCTTTCCCTATCTGATAGTCCGTGCCGAGGCGGAAGCTGTGCGTATGGTTGCGGTTGCGCATCACCTCGTGGTTCTCGATGAGGTGCGTCTCGTCCGTGGCCTCCAGCCAGTGGCGCGCTTCCTTGTCGCTGGTGTTGTAGTCCTTGCCGTGGGTGTGAGAGTAAAGAAAGTCGAGAGAGAATTTTCCACCATTATAGATCAAGGAAGCGCGCTCCTGGAAGCTGGCCTCGTGGCTTTGGTCATATTGGGCGTATACCTCGCCCTGAAGCGTGCCCGGGTCGCCGATGCGGTGCCGGAGGCGCACGTCTATCAGCGCGCCGCGTACTTGGTAGCGTGCCGGGGCATTGTACATCACGTCCACCCGCTCGATGCGGTCGGCGGGCATCGACCGGAGGAGGGCGTAGAGTTGCTCCGTGCTCATGTTCGTCACCTTGCCGTCCAGGACGATGGTCACGCCCTTCGCGCCGAGGGTCAACGCGCCGTTCATCTCCGCCACGCCGGGCAGGTACTTCAGGGCATCATAGATGTTGTCCGCGGGCTTGCCCTCTATCAAGCGGGGCAAGTCATACTCCAGCTTCCCCGCCTTGGCCTTCACCACGGGGCGTTCGCCTGTCACCATCACTTCGGGCAGAGTCCTCACCAGGCTATCCGCCCAGAGGCTGTCCGTCTTCATCTCTTGTGCGCAGATGCTTGACAAACAAAACGTTGCAAGCACGCATAAAGTCATTTGTTTCATACGTATCCTCATTCTTAGTTCTATTTTCCCATACAAACCTATAGACCTTGACCCCGCCTTGACAGCAAGAAGGGACGGCCTACTTACTGCCTCGACAATATAAAGGTACTACCTTTACCATAAAAAGGTGCCACCTTTAATATAAAGAGGTGCCACCTTTTTTATCCCTCCTACGAAACCCAGCAAGCACTCCTCCGTCAGAAGGACGGCACAAAGTACGGCATTCTCCGCCGTAAGGCAGGCAGGAAGCGGCTTACCAAGTCTTACCGGAAGTGTTATTTAGTCTTATCAACCTAAACGAGGAAAGGAAGAAAGACGTAATTTTGCGGGCAAATGGAAATTTAGTTTAGGCGCGGATTACGCGGATTTAGCTTCGCTCAAAACATCGTTTGATTATGCTAAGGAATAGTCACGGATATATTATTTGTGAAACCATTGACATTCATAATTCTATGATGAAAATTAATCCGTGAAATCCGCGTAATCCGCGCCTAAAGCCCACCGCTAAACTATCATTTATGAAGCTGCCCTCCAAACATATCGCCCTCGTGGTCGTCCTCTCGCTCGCCGCCATCTTCGCCTACCAGACGTATTGGCTGGTGAACCTCTACCGTACGCAGTGCCGGGCGACGGAGCACGACATCGTGGAAGCCATGCGCCTGAGCGACTACAACGAAATCATCCTTCGCGTGGAGCAGATGAGCCAGGATTCCTTGGGGCAGCACGGCGAGGTGTCCGTCTCTGCCGGATACAACGACACGACGCCCTATGTGGAGAGCCGCACCATCATCACCGAGCAACGCGGGGACTCGCTCAACACCACCACGCAGGTGCAGCAGACAAGGGACACCGCCGCCATCGACGCCTCGCTGCACACCAACAGCACGGACTTCCTCTTCGGGCGGAAGAACACAATGCAGGAGCTGGCCGGCTACTTCCAGCGGGGGCTGCACGCGGGACTGGACGTCATCCACGACCCGGACTTCGCCACCTACGACAGCCTGCTGTGCGACGAGCTTCACCGCGCGGACATCATCACCCCCTACCGCCTGACGCACTTGCACCAAGGCGACACGCTTGCCACGGGCGGCACGCCGAACTACATTCCGTCTCCCGAAGCCAAGACCTACGAATACAGCTATGACCTGCACGGCAAGTGGCTCTACCTCCTCACCACGGAGCCGATACACGGCCACGTGCTGCAGCAGATGGCGGGCATCCTGGCCACGTCGGCGGTCATCCTCCTCGTCCTGGGCTTCTCCTTCTGGTACCTCATCCGCATCCTGCTGCGCCAACGCACCTTGGAGGAGATGAAGGACGACTTCACCAACAACATCACCCACGAACTGAAGACGCCCATCGCCGTGGCCTACGCCGCCAACGACGCCCTGCTGAACTTCGGCGCCGATGCCGACGGGACGAAGCGCACGCGCTACCTCCGCATCTGCCAGGAGCAACTCACGCGGCTGGGCGGACTGGTGGAGCAGATACTCTCCCTCTCCATGGAGCGGCGGCACAGCTTCCGCCTGCACCGGACGACATTTCCCGTCGCCGACATCCTCGCGCCCCTCATCGAGCAACACAAGCTGAAGGCGGACAAGCCCGTCCGCATCTCCACCCGCCTCATGCCGCCCGGCTTGGAGGTGAATGCCGACCGCACGCACTTCTCAAACATCGTGAGCAACCTGCTGGACAATGCCATCAAGTACTCCGCAGGACAGGCGGAGGTGGAGATAGAGGCCCGTCAGGAAGGCGGCGCATTCATCCTCTCCGTGCGGGACAAAGGCACCGGCATCCCCAAGGACAAGCTGGCGCATGTGTTCGACAAGTTCTACCGCGTCCCCACGGGCAACCTGCACCCAGTGAAGGGCTATGGCCTCGGCCTGTATTATGTCAAGACGATGGTGGAGCGGCACGGGGGAACGGTGGAGGTGGAGAGCGAACCGGGGAGGGGAAGCGAGTTTGTGATAAGAATATAATTAGGCGCGGATTACGCGGATTTCACGGATTATTCTCATTATAAAACACGGAATCCCATTGATTATATAAATAATAAATCCGTGAAATCCGCGTAATCCGCGCCAAAAAACACCGATAAACATTCATTATATGGATCCGATAAACATACTATTAGTGGAGGACGAATCGACCCTCGCCATGATTATCAAAGACACCCTGGAGGGACAGGGCTTCCGCATCCGCCTCGCCAAGGACGGGGAAGAAGGCTTGCAGAGCTTCTTCCGGAAGAAACCCGACGTGCTGGTGGCCGATGTGATGATGCCCCGCATGGACGGCTTCGAGATGGTGCGCCGCCTCCGCAAGACGGACAAGCGGACGCCCGTGCTCTTCCTCACCGCCCGCTCCGCCATCAACGACGTGGTGGAGGGCTTCGAACTGGGCGCCAACGACTACCTGAAGAAGCCGTTCGGGATGCAGGAGCTGATAGTGCGCATCAAGGCGCTCTTGGGCCGCGCCATCCGCACGGAGGACTCTCCTGTCAGGCCAGAAGTGTACGAAATCGGCGCCTACGTCTTCACGCCCCGCACCCAACGCCTGCTGCACAACGGCACGGAGACGGAACTCAGCCACCGCGAGAGCGAAATCCTGCGCCGCCTCTGCGAACAGCAAGACCAGGTGGTGGACATGCGCGCCGTCCTGCTCGACCTTTGGGGAGACGACACCTTCTTCAACCAACGCAGCCTGCACGTGTTCATCACCAAGCTGCGCCACAAGCTGGCCAAGGACGGACGGATACGCATCGTGAACGTGCGGGGCATCGGCTACAAGCTCATCGTGAACTAAGCGACAAATAATGTGAAAGGATTTCCGCAGTTCGGGGGAAAGGAGTACCTTTGCCCGGCAACCATTAAAATGACACTGGATATGAAACGCTTCTTGTTACTGGCCTTGTTCATCACCACCGCCACCCTGCTCCGCGCACAAAGCGAAGTGAAGGGCGATTCGATAGCCACGCCTCCCGCCTCGGAGGGGGCTTCTTCCCTCCTGCCCTCCACGGTCAGGAACTACGGCGGCTTCCTGCTGGATGTGGGAGCCATCAACCTGCCCCATCGCCCCAGCCTGGACAACTTCAAGCTGGAGATACCCGATGCGAGCAAGGACTACAGCTTCATCTTCCGCCCGCGTACAAATGCCGTCTATACACAAGGCAACTACTCGCTCTTCTCGCCCTACGGATTGAACAGTTTCTGGGGCACCTCATCCACGCTGCAAATGAGCAGCTTCCAACTGAACAACGGCTGGAAGCTGAACACCTACGGCGAATATGATGCCGACGGCCGGCGGGTGTACAATCCCTCCGCCCTGCCCTGGGAGCGCAACAACTTCAAGGGTGCCTTCGAACTGAAATCGGAGAACGGCTTCGGCCTCCGCATCGAGGTGCAACAGGGCAAGGACCGCCCCTTCCCCTAACGCTTCTCCTTCCGGTAGGCGGCGATGATTTGCAGGATTTCGTCCCCATACTTCTCCACGACCTTTTTGCCGACGTATGGGATGCGGGAGAGCATCTCCTTGTCCACAGGCAACAGGTTGCTGATGCCCAAAAGGGCTTTCTGCTGGAAGATCATATAGACCGGCAGGCTTTGGCGGGCGGCCTCCCCGTTGCGCCAGGCACGAAGACGCTCATAGAGTTCCGGATGAAGGACATCCGAAGAGACTTCCGCCTTTTCTCCACCACTTTTGGTTTTCTTTCCCGGACAAGCCTCGGCCACAACCTCCTCCACCTCCGGCAAGCCCATGCGCCGGGCATCCTCCTTGGCGCGGATGGGAGTCCCCACATCGTCCAGGGTCAGCAGCGCCTTCTGCTTCAAGTAGGAGGAAACGGCAAAGCCCGACTTCTCCACAAACGCCAGCAGGTCCGCCTTCAGCCGGTAACGGTCGCGCAGTTCCTCGTAGGCCGCCACATATTTCTTCTTCAACTGCTTGTTGTCCGTGTCCAGCTGCTTGCGCACCGCCACCGGATACGTCGGACGGAGCTGCTCCGCGAAGTAAGCGGCCGCGGCGTGTACCCGCTCTTGCAGGGCGGTGCTTTCGGCATAATCCAAGCCGCCGTTGACCATCCGGGTATATTGCACGGCAAAACGCTCGGCCACCCGCACCACCCGCTCGTCCAGCCGGGCCAGTTCGGCCTTGCACGCCTCCAGCTGCTTGGGATAGAGCGTGTACAGATGCTCGTCCAGCAAGCGGACATAATGCTGGAAGGATTGGTATAAAGGCTGGAAGCCGAACAGCTCGGTCAGCAGGCTCAGGAAATAGGCCTGCTGCAAGGTGGCAAACTGCTCTCCGCCGGGATGCTTCCCGCGGGCTTCCCGCGTGAAGGCGGCCACCGTCTCGTCATTGATGATGGACTTGGCCGAGATGGGCGCGCTCAGCACCAGCCCCTCCAGCGTGCGGCAGCGGCTCAGGGCCACGTAGGTCTGCCCGTGGGCAAAGGAGGCTCCCGCGTCTATGATGGCCTTGTCGAACGTCAGGCCCTGGCTCTTGTGGATGGTGATGGCCCAGGCCAGCTTCAGTGGATATTGGCGGAAGGTGCCCTCCACCTCCTCCGTGATTTCCTTCGTCTCCTCGTTGAGGGCATAGCGGGCATTGGTCCATTCCTCGGGTTGCAAGGTCAGCCGGACGCCCGACGCCAGGCAGCGCACCTCGATGCCCGCGGGAGACACCGACGTCACCTCGCCGATGGTGCCGTTGACATAGCGGTGCTCGCCGCTCATGTCGTTCTTCACGAACATCACCTGCGCCCCTTTCTTCAGCTCCAGGACCTTCTCCGTGGGATAGAGATACTCCGGAAACTTGCCCTCCACCGTGGCGGGGAAGGCAAAGGAACGCCCGGGCAGACGCTCCAGCTCCTGGTCGTTGATGCGCTGGGCCTGGCAGTTGTGGGTCACCAGACGGATATAGCCTTCTTCGGGAGGAGGGTTGAAGCCGGGAAGATAGCGCTTGTTCAATGCGGCCAACGTGGAGGCGTCGCAGCGGTTCTCGCGGATGCCGTTCAGCATCTGCAGGAAGCGGTCGTCCCGCTGGCGGTAGACGGTGGTCAGCTCGATGGTGAAATACTCCGTCCCGCGCAAGGCCCGGCTGGAGAAGAAGTAGGGCGTGTCATAATACTTGGCCAGCAGCTTCCACTCCTCGTCCCTCACCACGGGGGCCAGCTGCTGCAGGTCGCCTATCATCAGGAGCTGCACCCCGCCGAAGGGCTTCCGGCTGTTGCGGTAGCGCCTCAGCACGGCATCCACCGCATCGAGCACATCGGCGCGCACCATGCTGATTTCATCAATCACCAGCAGGTCTATGCTGCGCATGATGTTGATTTTCTCCTTGCTGAAGCGGTAGCGGTAGGCCGCCTCGTCCCCGGCCGAGAAGGAACTGTCCGGGATGTAGGGCGCAAACGGAAGCTGGAAGAAGGAGTGCAGCGTGATGCCCCCGGCGTTCATGGCCGCGATGCCCGTGGGCGCCAGCACCACCATCCGTTTGGGCGACCCGGCCTTCAGCCGGTGCAGGAAGGTGGTCTTTCCCGTGCCCGCCTTGCCGGTCAGGAAGAGGTGCGTGCCCGTGCTCTCGATGAATTGCCAGGCCAGGTCCAGTTCTGTATTTTGTTCCATGGGTGTATGTTGTTGTTCCTCCTTGTTGATTGATAATCTGTCGCAAAAGTAAGGAATTAATCGGAATAAAACAAGCGTCCCGCCCTCCTCCACGGCGGGGAGAGGGGCGGGACGGCCACCAGGCGGGGCGGACGGTTATCCGAACGAGCCTTCCTCGCCCTCCTCCGGCCCGCCGCCGGGCGTCTCCGTGCCCGTGCCGGGGATGACGGTGACGGGCTTGCGGTCGATGCTCAGCTCCACATCCATCGCGGCGTCGCGCATCCTCTGCTTGGGGGTGAAGATGATTTTCGGTCCTGTCCCGTCAGCGGCAGGGGGCGAACATCGGGTCCCAGGCCGGGAGGCGTATCGGCTCCTCCTGCGCAATCTTGCGTATCTTCTCGGGCACGTACTTCGTCTCCACCACCAGGCGGAACATGTATTCATCAAACCAGCGGTCGGACATGATGAGGTGCCCCTGGTGGCCGTAGGACGGTCCCCAGCTGTTCTCCACCATCCACTTCACGGGCTTGCCGGCCTCGTCCAGGTCCACGGCCACCAATGTCATGGCGTGTGCCGAGAGGCTGGAGAAGGTCTGGATGCGCTGCTTCTTGTCCATGCCGAAGGTGACGCCCATCAGCGAGCCGTAGTCATAGATGTCCGTGTCCAGGTAGCCGCGCTTGGCGTCCAGCTGGGTGATGTCGCTGGAGAAGTACATGGCGGTGCTGTCCCGGAGCGAGGCGATGGCCATCTGCTTGATGTCGTCCAAGGGCAGGTTGACGTAGGTCCAGTTGTGCCCGTCGTAGCGGTGGCGGTCATACTCGATGGTGTAACATTTGTAGTATTCGCGCGTGGGGTCGTTCATCAGCATCACGTGGTTGGCCAGCAGGCTCTTGTCGCCATATTTCTCCAGGAAGGACATGGGCGTGTGGTGCTCCACGGCCACGCGCTCGCCGGCGGCGTTGCGGCGCACATAGTCGAACTCCGTGGGGGGCACGCCCAGGTTGAGGGCCAGCATGCGGTAGACCGTCTTCAGCATCTCCGTCTTGCGCTCCTCCAAGGCGGCGGACTTGGCGCCCTTCGCGGACAGTTCGCGCAGCTCCAGGGCAAATTCCTTCAGCTTCAGCCCGATGAGGTTGGACATCATCGAGGTGTGGTTGCTGCTGTAGGTCTCGGGCATGGCCTCCGCGGGCACCAGGCCATACTTGCCCACGATGTCCGCCACGCCGGTGAAAGTGCCTCCATCACTCAGCGGATGCTTGAAGAGCCACTCCACGGTCTGGTCCGTCATGGGTTTGTCCGCCGTGTCCAGAATGCCTTGCAGGAAGAGGTTGGACTTCTCCAGCTGGTCCCAGAAGAAGGAATAAGCCTGCGAGAACTCCAGGCCCGGCAAGTCATGCTTGGCAATGGCCTTGGCGCGCATGATGTTCAGCCCCGTGAACAGCCAGCAACGCCCGGAGGACTGCTGGTCGGTGATGCCCTTGGACTTGACGCGGATGGAGAAGTGCGTGTCGATGCCCCGCTGCCCGTCCAGGTCGAGGGTGAGCTTGCGGATGTCGTTGCCGGCTATGGCGTTGCGGATGGCCTTTCCGGCAGGGGTCTCCTGGTAGGAGGACTGGATTTCCTGGAGCATCTCCGGACGGATGCCCCCGTCTTGCTGGGCCTGGGCGACCAGCAGGCTGGCGCTGAAGAGCGCGAGGGTAAGGGTTCTTTTCTTCATATTGTTCTGTTTATGCGTGATTAATGAATGCATTTGCCAAAAACGCCACAAAAGTAATCCATTTTTTGAAAAATTAGAGGGGAACACGGAAACTATTCCACGAAAAAGAGTTTCCTTTGCAGAGAAAATCACTGAATCGTATGAAGAAACCCCTCCTTACCCTCCTCCTCGTCCTGTCCGCCGCCATCGGCCTGTGCGCCCAGGAGACGGCCCCCGCCCCTGCCGCGAACGACAGCACGCCCGCCCTCTCCAAGAAGGAACTGCGCAAGCAGCGGGTGGCCCGGCGAAACTTCCACTACAACATCCTGGGCGGACCCAGCTACTCGCCCGACTTCGGCCTCCTGATAGGCGGCAGTGCCCTGATGACCTTCAGCCTCCAGCCCTCGGACACCACGCTGAAGCGCTCCGTGGTGCCCATGGCCATCGCCTTCATGTTCGACGGCGGCATCAACCTCTTCTCCAAGCCCCAGCTGTTCTTCAAGGGGGACAAGTTCCGCATCTTCGGCAAGTTCAGCTACAAGAACACGCAAGAGAACTACTACGGCATAGGCTACACCACCAACAAGGACTACGTCCGCAGCGACACCACCAGCCAGTACCGCTACAGCGGCGTGCAGATCAACCCCTGGTTCCTCTTCCGCCTGGGACGAAGCAACTTCTTCGCCGGGCCACAGGTTGACATCAACTACGACCACTTCACCAAGCCCGGCAAATGGCTGGCCGAAGAGCCTTCCTACCAACAGGCCGGGGGCGACGGGCACGGCTACAAGAACTTCAACGCGGGCCTGGGATTCCTCCTGACCTACGACAGCCGCGACGTCCCCTCCAACGCCTACCGGGGCGTGTACCTGGACTTCCGGGGCATGATGTACCACAAAATATTCGGCAGCGACCGCGACTTCTACCGCCTGGAGCTGGACTACCGCCAATACAAGCAGCTGGGACGACGCAAGGTTATCGCCTGGACGGCGCAGAGCAAGAACGTCTTCGGACGGGACATCCCCCTGACGCAATACTCGCTGACGGGCACCCCCTTCGACCTGCGAGGGTACTACATGGGGCAGTATCGCGACAAGTCCTCGCACGTGGTCCTGGCGGAGTATCGCCAAATGTTCAACACGGACCAGGACAACTGGCTGCAGCGCATCATCAACCACCTGGGCTTCGTGGTGTGGGGCGGATGTGGATTCATGGGCCCCAATCCCGGACGGATAGAAGGCGTGCTGCCCAACTACGGCGTGGGCCTGCGCATCGAGGTGCAGCCCCGCATGAACGTCCGCCTGGACCTGGGCAAGAACACGGTGAACGACCAGACGCTGTTCTACTTCAACATGACCGAGGCGTTCTGACCCTGCCCCACCCGGCCAGGCACAAGAAAGGCATCCGTCCCCGGAAACCCTCCGGCCGGCCGGATGCCTTTCTTCATGCCGATGCGGCGCGCAGGCTTAGCCATACGTGCCCTCCTCGCCCTCTTCCCCGCCTCCGCCGGGCGTGACGGTAGAGCTGCCGCCCGTCTGCTGCAGGTAGTCCGCGCGGGTGCGATAGCTGACGCCGTCCTTCGTCACGCCGCCGTCCTCGAAGACGATGTTGTCCTGCACGCGCTTGCGGAATGCCTTGTCCGGCACGAACACCGGGCGCACGTCATAGAACATCTCGCGGGGGTCGAAGTCCTCCACCGATGCCGCGCCCTTGCTCTTGAACGTCAAGCGGAAGTAGCCCAGCCCGGGGATGGTCACCGTATGCCCCTGCAGGAGCTGCTCGGGGATGAAGTCTGCCAGCAAGTCCAGCGCATTCCCCAACTCGCTGGGGGCAATGGTGGTGTTCTTCGTGGCCGCGCGGGTCATTGCCTTGCTTTCCAGCGGGGCGTTGCTCTGCGGGGCGCCGTACCACTGCTTCTCGGAGTCAGGGTTACGGGGGTCTTTGCTCTTCTGATACAATGAATACTTAAACGCCATTGTTCCCTCCTTTTCTAATAAAGTTAAACATGTGGTTGATTGCTCGCTATTCTACCTTGAAAACACATGGCACTCCAAGATTGTTCATGCATCCCGTCATTTTTTTCACCGAGGACTTCATGCATGTCAAACCGAGGACTAGTCCTACCCCTCGCCGAGGACTAGTCCTACACCCTGCCGAGGACTAGTCCTACACCTCGCCTAGGACTAGTCCTCAACGGCGCCTAGGACTAGTCCTAGGCAAGTGGCAGGACAAGACCTGCATCCGGCCTGCGTCAAGACGGGCAAAAAAGGACCGCCTGCCCCGGCCGTGGGTTGCACGGCAGGGCAGGCGGAACAAGAGGGCGCATCAGACATGTCGCAGCCTGACGCGCCCTCCCTTGGATTATCACATAACACTCAGAGACAACTGCTTACTTCTGGTGCTCCAGCTGCAGCGTCTTGGTCGGTTGGTCGCAGACTTCCGTCGGGCCGAAGTACTGAATGGGGCCGGGATACGTGTAGCACGTCTCCTTGGCCCACTGCCCGCGCTGTGCGGCGAAGGCCAGGAAAGGCGCGCCGTCCAGGCGTACCAACGCCTTCTGGATGACGGGTTTCATCTCGCCGTGGCGACGCTCCATGTTCATCATCATCGTGATGGGCACACCGCCGGCAATCCACTCCTCGGCAGGAGCCGTCAGGTTGCGGATGGAGGACATGTAGCCCGTCTTGCCGTTGGCTATCAGGGCGGCAGCAGCGAAGCCCAGGGAGTAGCAATAGTCGGCGTCGAAGTTGGACGGGGCGGCACAGCGGCCTTCGTAGCCGAAGAAGTGGTGCTGCGCGGCGAACTTGCCCACATACTTGCCTTCCTTCTTCCACTGTGCCAGCTTGTTGCCCACCATCTCGGACAGCAGCTTCTCCGTCTCGATGAGGGACACCTGCACGTTGCCGTGGGGGTCGCGGTCCAGGGAGAGCTGGCGGGCCACGCCTTCGGGCAGGCTGGCGTAGATGGCAGCGTTTTCGGGGGTAAGTTTGCTGATGATATACTGGCGCTGTTCGGCCTTGTCCACCTGGGCGAACTCTTCTGCGTTGGCTGCAAGGAAGTCGTTCAGCTCGGCGATGAGGCGCTTCATGGCGGGGATGAACTCAATCAAGCCCTCGGGGATGAGGACGGTGCCGAAGTTGTTGCCAGCAGCTGCGCGGTCGGCCACCACCTGTGCGATGTAGGTCACGATGTCGTCCAGCGACTGGTCCTTGGCCTCCACTTCCTCGGAGACGATGCAGACGTTGGGCTGCGTCTGGAGTGCACACTCCAAGGCGATGTGAGAGGCGGAACGGCCCATCAGCTTGATGAAGTGCCAGTACTTGCGGGCGGAGTTGCAGTCGCGCTCGATGTTGCCGATGACTTCGGAGTAGGTCTTCACGGCGGTGTCGAATCCGAAGGAGGTCTCAATCATCTCGTTCTTCAGGTCGCCGTCGATGGTCTTGGGGCAACCGATGACCTGCACGCCGTACTGCTTGGCGGCATAATACTCTGCCAGCACGCAGGCATTTGTGTTGGAGTCGTCGCCGCCGATGATAACCAGTGCCTTGATGCCCAGCTCTTTCAGGATTTCATAACCCTTCTCGAACTGGTCTTCCTTCTCCAGCTTCGTGCGGCCGGATCCGATGATGTCGAAGCCGCCGGTGTTGCGATACTCGTCGATGATGTCGGCCGTCAGCTCGATGTACTTGTGGTCGACGAGGCCGCCGGGGCCCATCAGGAAGCCGTAGAGCTTGCTCTCGGGATGGATGCGCTTCACGCCGTCGAAGAGGCCGGAGATGACGTTGTGTCCGCCGGGAGCCTGTCCGCCGGAGAGGATGACGCCCACGTTCATGGCCGGGCACTGGGCGGCCTGGTCTGCATTCTCGAACTTGATAAGAGGCATCCCGTAGGTGTTGGGGAACAACCGTTTGATTTCTTCCTGGTCGGCCACGGACTGGGTGGCTGCGCCTTCCTGCACTTTCACGTGCCCGCGGAGGGCTTTGGGAAGCTTGGGCTGATAGGCAGCCCGCGCGATTTGCAATGCACTTTTAGTCATTTCTCTTTATTCTAATTAAAGGTGTAATATTGTCTTCTTGGGAATACGATGCAAAGGTCGCTTTTTTTCCTAATAATTGCAAGCAGGAAGCCGATTTTATCACAAGCAAGAAATTTTTTTCGTTCCTTTGCAACCCAACGGGGCACCTCCTCCGTCCAATGCATAAAGAAATCCCTAAAAAAACGAATGATTATGACGAAACATCTGATTCTCTCCCTTCTGGCCGCCGCAAGCCTCGGCCTGGCGGCACAAGCACAGCAGCGCACCGTGACCGAACGCGACAGCCTGGGGCGCACGACACGCATCATCGAAGTATTGGACACCGTGCGCGACGGACGCGCCGAGACGGACACCCTGAGCATCACCACCTACGAGGAGCCTGCGGAGCACACGTCCACAAGCCGCAGCGTGGACTACCAGTGGGACATCACCGACTGGGAGAACCTGGGCGACAAGGCTGTGGCTTTCTCCGCGATGGTGGCATTCGGAATGTTCCTCTTCTTCATCACCCCCGTGGTGCTCATCATCCTTATCTTCTACTTCCGCAACAAGAACCGCAAACGGAAATACCTGCTCCTGCAGCAGGCCCTGGCCAACGGGCAGCCGTTGCCCAAGGAGGCATTCAAGGAAATCACCATGCCGGACAACCGCGTCAAGGGATTCCGCAACGTGGCCCTGGGCATCGGGCTCTTCATCTTCCTGTGGGCATTGACGGGTGAGTTCGGCCTGGCCTGCGTGGGGTTGCTGGTGATGTTCGTGGGCTTCGGCCAGCTGGCCATCCATTACACACGGCCCAAGGCTGAGAAGACGCAACAGCCACAAGCGAAAGACAACGAACCGCAACCTCAAGACGATGAGCCGACTCGGTGACCTTGCCTTGGTGGCACGGGTGGTGACCCTGCACGACACCCGCGCTTTTGACCAACTGGTGAAGCGATACCAATCGCCCGTACGCCGCTTCTTTCTCCACCAGACATGCGGCGATGCCCCGCTGAGCGATGACCTGGCGCAGGACACCTTCCTGAAGGCATACACCGCGCTGGCCTCCTTCCATGGGGCAGCCAATTTCGGCACATGGCTCTACCGTATTGCATATAACACTTATTATGACTATCTTCGCAGCCGCAGGGAGACGGACGACCTGGACACCGCCCGCGTGGACGCGCAGTGTTGCACCAGCCAGCCGGACATCGGCCGCGAAATGGACATCTGCCGCGCCTTGGCCATACTGAAGGAGGCAGAACGCACCTGCATCACCCTGTTCTACCTGGAAGACCTGGACATCGAACGGATTGCAGGCATCACGGGAATGCCCGCGGGGACGGTGAAGAGCCACCTGTCGCGGGCGAAACAAAAACTGGCAACTTACTTAAAGCAAAACGGCTATGATAGAAGAAAATGACGAACGACTGATAGAAGAATTCCTCGCCCCGGCACGCCGGGAAGTCCCCGACAACGGATTCACACGCCGCGTGGCGCGGCACCTGCCCGCCGGGCGCGACCGCGTGGCGCGGGCATGGACCTGTGCAGGCTTCACGCTGGCCCTCGCGCTGTTCATCGCCCTGGACGGCGCACGGCTGCTGTGGGACGCCCTGCGCGAATCGCTGGATGCCGCCCTGCAACACGGACTGGCAGCCGATGCCGACCCGCGTTCGCTGCTGGTCGCTGGGGCGGTATTATTGTTCCTGTGCTACAAGAAGATTGCCTCGCTGGCGTGAGTTTCCGGAAAAAAAGCGTACCTTTGCGCCCCGATAAACCACTAAAAGCACTATAAGTCTTGAAGCACACCTTATTAATATTATGCACCTTTGCGCTCGCTTTCCTGCACAACCCGTCCGCCCTGCACGCACAGGCGGAGGGCAGCGAGTCGCAGATGAAAGCCTGGCTGAGCAGCCAGGGCATCGCCGTGAGCGACAACAACCGCGTGCGCCTGTTGCCATCAGGACAGGAGAAGTTCGATGACCTGTTCGATGCCATCCGCGAGGCACGGCATCACATCCACCTGGAGTACTTCAACTTCCGCAACGACTCCATCGGCAACGCCCTCTTCGACCTGCTGGCTGAGAAGGCTGCCGAAGGCGTGGAAGTGCGCGCGATGTTCGATGCTTTCGGCAATTGGTCGAACAACCGCCCGTTGCGCAACAAGCACCTGAAGTCCATCCGGAGCCGGGGCATCGAAGTGGTGAAGTTCGACCCCATCAAGTTTCCCTGGGTAAACCACGTGTTGCACCGCGACCACCGGAAAATCGTGGTCATAGACGGGCATACGGGCTATACCGGCGGCATGAACGTGGCAGATTACTACCTGCACGGCTTGCCCGGATTGGGCCAGTGGCACGACATGCACATCCGCATCAAGGGTGACGCCGTACGCTACCTGCAGGGCATCTTCCTGACCATGTGGAACCAGGAGACCGGGCAACACGTGGGAGGACCGGAGTACTTCGCAGACCTGCCTGTCCCCGAACAAGAATCGGAAGAAGTGGCCATCATAGACCGCGTGCCACGCGAGACACCCCGCATCATCCGCCAGACCTATGCCACGGCCATCGACAGCGCGAAGCACGTCATCCGCATCATCAATCCCTACTTCGTGCCCACCAAGTCCATCCGCCGTGCACTGAAAGACGCCCTGAAACGCGGCGTGCGGGTGGAGCTACTGATACCCTCCGTCAGCGATGTGCCCTTCACGCCCGACGCGGCCCTCTACTTCGCCCACAAACTGATGAAGCGGGGGGCATACGTCTACTTGTTCAACGGAGGCTTCCACCACTCCAAGGTGATGACCGTGGACGACGAATACTGCACCGTTGGCACGGCCAACCTGAACAGCCGCAGCCTGCGCTACGACTACGAGACAAACGCTTTCATCTTCGACCCGCGCACCACGCGTCGGCTCAACGCCATCTTCCGACGGGATTGCCTCAACAGCACCCGCCTGACGAAAGAGTGGTGGATGCAACGCCCGAAACGGAAGAAGATTGTGGGATGGTTCGCGCATTTGTTCACGCCCGTCCTCTGAACAGACAAGGAAAGGAAATCTCAATTGCTAATCGTTAATTACCCCATCATGAAACAATATTTAGACCTCCTCCAACGCATCCTCGACGAAGGCGTACACAAGGAAGACCGCACGGGCACAGGCACCATCAGCGTCTTCGGCCACCAGATGCGTTTCCGCTTGGACGAAGGCTTCCCCTGCCTCACCACGAAGAAGCTGCACCTGAAGTCCATCATCCACGAACTGCTTTGGTTCCTGCGCGGCGACACCAACGTGCACTACCTGCAAGAACACGGCGTCCGCATTTGGAATGAATGGGCCGATGCTGACGGGAACCTGGGACACATCTACGGCTATCAATGGCGCTCGTGGCCCGACTACGAAGGCGGATTCGTCGACCAAATCAGCGAAGCCGTGGAAACCATCAGGCACAATCCCGACTCGCGCCGCATCATCGTCAGTGCGTGGAATGTAGCCGACCTCGGACGGATGAACCTGCCCCCGTGCCACCTGCTCTTCCAGTTCTACGTGGCCGATGGACGCCTCAGCCTGCAGATGTACCAGCGCAGTGCGGATTGCTTCCTGGGCGTGCCTTTCAACATTGCTTCCTATGCCTTGCTGCTGCAGATGATGGCGCAAGTGACGGGATTGAAAGCAGGCGACTTCATCCATACCTTGGGCGACGCGCACATCTATCTGAACCACCTCGAACAAGTGAAACTCCAGCTCACGCGCACCCCGCGCCCCTTACCGAAAATGCACATCAACCCCGAGGTGAAGGACATCTTCGGCTTCCGCTACGAGGACTTCGAGCTGATGGATTATGACCCGTGGCCACATATCGCAGGAACGGTAGCGGTGTGATTTTCCCAACTGTAATTGTAATAACTGTAATGCGTAACAGCCATGCGATTATCCCTCATTGCCGCCATTGACCGACACCGCGCCATCGGCTATCAAAACAAGTTGCTCTTTTGGCTCCCCAACGACCTGAAGCGCTTCAAAACATTGACCACGGGACACACCATCCTGATGGGCCGCAAGACTTTCGAATCCCTGCCCAAGGGCGCATTGCCCAACCGAAGGAATGTAGTGCTCTCCTCCTCGGCGGACCTTGTGCTCCCCGGTGCGGAGGTATTCCATTCCCTCCAGGAAGCCTTGGACTCCTGCGGGCAAGACGAACACGTCTACATCATCGGCGGAGAGAGCCTCTACCGCCAGGCACTCCCCTGGGCCGACGAGCTTTGCCTGACCGAGATTGACGCCGAGGCCCCGCAAGCCGATGCGTGGTTCCCCCCCATAGACCCCGCAGTATGGCACGAAAAAAGCAGGGACGCCCGTCCTGCCGACGAGAAACATCCCTGCCCTTACGCTTTCGCGGATTACGTGCGACGCTAATCCTGCGGTCCTTCCTCATAATCGACCTCATCCTCGTCCACGGGCAATATCGGCATTTGGCGCTTGATGGCCTCATGGAAAGAGATGAGCGTCTCCGTCCGTGCCAATCCCAAGGGTTGGAGCTTGTCGTGGATGATGCTGAGCAGATGATGGTTGTTGCGCGCATAGAGCTTGATGAACATGTCATACTTGCCCGTGGTGAAGTGACACTCCACCACCTCGGGGATGGCCTCCAACGCCTTGGTCACGGCATCGAACGAAGCCGGGTCCTTCAGGTAAATGCCAATATAGGCGCACGTCTCATAACCCACCTTCTCCGGGTCGATAATGAACTCCGATCCTTTCAGCACCCCTAGGTTGGTCAGCTTCTGGATGCGCTGGTGGATGGCTGCGCCCGACACGTTGCAAGCACGCGCCACCTCCAAGAAGGGAATGCGCGCATTGTCGGCTATCAGCCGCAAGATTTGTTCGTCCAAACTGTCCAATTGATGATGTCCCATTGTTGCTTCACGTATTTACATTATAATGAATATTTGGCTTGCTTTCCTCTCGAAAAACAGATGCAAAGGTAGGCATTTTCTGCCAATCCGCCTACAATCTGTTACTTTTCTCCCGAAAAAAAGACTAAATGAAAGACAAAAGCGTATCTTTGCAACCCTAAAAACCATATGAAAATGAAAAGAAGAAAACTGCTACTCGCGTTGCTCCTGGCTTGTACAGGACTGAACGCACAGACTTTCGGTGAGTATTTCGCGGACAAGACACTGCGCGTGGATTACCTCTTCACGGGCAACGCCGACCGACAGGCCATCTGCGTGGACGAACTCTCCTCGCTACCCCGATGGGCGGGCAGACGCCATCACCTGGCCGAACTGCCCTTGGCCGGAAACGGACAAATCACGATGCGGGATGCCAAGGACAGCACCGTCATCTACCGCACGTCATTCTCCTCCCTCTTCCAGGAATGGCTGGAGACGGACGAGGCACGCACCATGACCAAGGGATTTGAAAACACCTTCCTTTTGCCCTGGCCGCAACGTCCCGCGCTGGTGGAAATCACCCTCTTCGACCCCCATCGGCAAGTGCGCGCCACGCTGACACACACCATCGACCCGCAAGACATCCTCATCCACGAACGGGGACTGACCCACATCACTCCCCACAAATACTTGCTGAAGAACGGCCCCGCCGACCAATGCGTGGACGTGGCCATCCTGGCCGAAGGCTACACGACAGACGAGATGGACACCTTCTACGCAGACGCAAAAGAGGCCTGCGAAAGCCTCTTCAGCCACGAGCCTTTCCGCTCGATGAAGGAGAAGTTCAACATCGTGGCCGTGGCCAGCCCGTCGGAAGACAGCGGGGTGAGCATCCCGCGTCTGGACGTATGGCGAAGCACGGCTTTCCACTCGCACTTCAGCACCTTCTATTCCGACCGTTACCTCACCACCCCGCGCCTCAAAGCACTGCACGATGCGCTGGCTGGCATCGACTATGAGCACATCATCGTGCTGGCCAATACGGACGAATACGGCGGCGGCGGCATCTACAACTCCTACACACTGACCACCGCCCACCACGAGAATTTCCGCCCTGTGGTGGTACACGAGTTCGGACACAGTTTCGGAGGGTTGGCTGACGAGTACTTCTACGAGGAAGACATCATGAACGATACCTACCCCACCGACGTGGAGCCTTGGGAGCAGAACATCACCACCCGTGTAGACTTCTCCTCCAAATGGCAAGACATGATACCCGAAGGCACTCCCCAGCCTACCCCAGCTGAGGACTTCAACACGCACAAAATCGGTCTCTACGAGGGTGCCGCCTATTCGTTCAAGGGCCTTTATCGTGGCTCCTACAACTGCCGTATGCGCACCAACGAATATCCCGCCTTCTGCCCCGTGTGCCAACGGGCACTCAGAAGGCTGATAGAGTTTTACACCAACTAACCCCTTGACACTACACAAACCCTTAAAAACATAAACAGTATGCTCAGATTACAACGCATCCGCACCGCGGACACAGATCTCTACTCCTTCATGGAGCAACTCTTGGTAGCCTCCTTCCCGCCCGAGGAATACCGCGCCTTGGAGCAACTGCGGCTCTACACGGACACCCGGGAGGCTTTCCACAACAATGTCATATTCGATGATGATGTGCCCGTAGGGCTGTTCACGTATTGGGATTTCGGCACCTTCTGCTATGGCGAGCACTTCGCCATCGACCCCGCGCGGCGCAACGGAGGCTATGGCAAACGCGCCCTGGAGGAACTTTGCCGAACGGTTCACCCGCGCCCCATCGTGCTGGAGGTGGAGATGCCCGTGGAGGAGATGGCCCGGCGACGTATCGGCTTCTACCAGCGCCAGGGATTCACCCTGTGGGACAAGCCCTACCAGCAACCGCCCTACAAGCCGGGAGACGGCTTCCTGCCCATGCGTCTGATGGCCTATGGGGACATTGACCCTGAACAGGACTTCGAGCGTGTGCGCGACCGCATCCACGGCGAAGTGTACGGAGCCGTCACTTCCGCTCCTGCACCGAATAACTGATGTCCAGCGCACGGGCCTCCCGGAGTTTCTCCTTGATGTCCTGCACAAGCCCCATGCGAGTGTCCTCGTCCACCTTGAGCGACACCCGCATCCGGGGGCGGTCTTCCGCTGAGAGGCGGGCGCGCTCGGCCTCGATGTAGAGGACAATGTCGCTGGTGTCCGCAAAGGCATCATTCAACTGGATACGACTTCCCTCGCCCTGGCTGGCGCGATATGCCTCCGCAGGACGGCCCACGTAAATGAAAGTCACCAGCGACTTCTTCTCCAGTCGCTCCAATTCGGCAGCTTGCGGTAGGGTGAACTCCACCTTGGGGCGCGCCTCACGCACGGTGGTCACTATCATGAAGAAGAACAACAGGGTAAAGATGAGGTCGGGCAACGATGAAGTGTTCAGTGTGGGCATCTCGCGCCTGCCCGTGCGGTTAAAACGTCCCATGGCCATTTATTCCTCCTTGTCAGTTTCGGGTTTGACTTCTGAAATCTTTTGCGGGAAAACCCTGCGCACGGCCTCCTGTCTGTCAGGTGTCAGGTCGGCATACGGGCATTGCCACTTGCGCCTGGCCAGCTCATCGCGCAAGTCCCGGTAGGCACCCGCCAACGCTTCCTGCACGGACACATAAGCCCGATAGGAGGATTCGCGGTCGCTGCGCAAGGCTATGACGTGATGCTTCGTCACGGGCACCGTGCCCAGGAAGGGAATCTCCTCCGGCACCCGCTCCGGCAGGTCGGGGTCATCCTGCGGGTTGGCAATGAAGAGTTTGGCCCGCTCACGCAACTCCCGCACGTCCACATATTCCCCTGCACACTTCACCCGGCCATCCCCTTCCAGATCCACCGGCAACACGTTGCGCTCCTTCAGCTTCATGGCCTCGGTCTTGTCCCCCGGCGGGGGCAGGCGGCGAGGCAAGCCACGGTCCGTGTCCATAGACGTGGTCAACAAGAAGAAAATCAGGAGCAGGAAGGCAATGTCCGCCGTGGAGCTGGCATTGATTTCGGGCACGCTTCGTCTGGGTCTTCTGTAAAACATGTTTGTCAGTTTTTTATAGGAATGCAAATTTCCATATTACCTTCTCCATCTCTTCCACACCGCAAAACCTGCAATCAACGCCACGCCCCCGCCCAACAGCACATACACCGCATAGAGGAACATGTCCGCCAACTTCAGCCAGAAAGGCGTGTTCTCCGTGCCGTCATAGCCGGGGATGTCCAGGGGGACATCGCTCCCCAAGAGCCAGGACACCAGCAACACCACGGCCAACAGCCCCGCACCCAGCCAAGGACGCAATGCCTCGCGGGGTGAAACGACCCACGCCAACGCGAATCTGCGGGCCATCATGCACAGCGTGAGCAACAGCACCAATCCCGCCAGAACATACATCCATCCCAGCAGGAGGTTCGTATACAAGGGTTCCTCCTTGGATAAATCTGCCACCGTTCGTTCTTCCAAGGGTGTCTCCCCCCCGAAGAAGAAGAGGGCCAGCACCACCGCCGTCACGCCCAGCAGCACATAGAGCACGGCCCCCGACACGTTCTGAATCCTGAACCGCCTCATTGCCCGTACCTCAAATCATACTTGATGACCATGTCCAACAGGCTGACGGAAGCATCCTCCATCTCCTGCGTCAGCGACTCTATCTTGGACAACACGTAATTGTAAAACAACTGCAGCACCAATGCCACAATCAGCCCGAAGATGGTGGTGATGAGCGCCACCTTCATGCCGCCGGCCACCACCGCGGGCGATATGTCGCCCACCTGCTGAATCTTGTCAAAGGCCTGCACCATGCCGATGACCGTTCCCAGAAATCCCAGCGACGGCGCCATGGCGATGAAGAGCGTGATCCACGAGCAACCCTTCTCCAAGTAGCCTGCCTGCACACCCCCGTAAGCCACCACGGACTTCTCCACCACATCCACACCCTGGTCGATGCGCATCAGCCCCTGGTAATAGATAGAAGCCACCGGGCCGCGCGTGCATCGGGCGATGTCCTTTGCCCCGTCCACATCGCCCTCCTCCAATGCCCGCTCCACCGAGGCGGTGAACCGCTTCGTGTCCACCTCCGCCAGGCTCAGGTAGATGATGCGCTCGATGCAGAAAGCCAGGCCGATTACAAAGGCGGCAGCAATCCAGCTCATAAAGAAAGCCGAACCTTCGATGAACTTTTCCTTCAGCACCTGGTGGAAGCCGGGGGCATCCTGCGCCGCCACCGGCAGCACAGCCAGGAACAAGACCGCGCCGATGGCGGCCGTATGTGCAATCAATCTCTTCATACGTAGTTTTTTGGGGTTATTGGGGGCGACATCGCGTATGCGCGGTACAACCGGCTTCTTCGCGAAACATTCGTCCCCCTTCTGCCGCACAAAGGTAAGGACTCCGCAAGGAATAGCCAAATTTTCAGGGGCGATTTGCAGGGAACTTCGGGACAAATCAAGCACGACATGAATATCGCATTGAAAATCAAATCAATGCACATAACATTTGACAAAATCGGAAAATACAGATATGACATCACAGTTGTTACAGATTACAGTTACCAAAAAGCATTTTCCTGACAAAGAGGAGGAAAAATATTGAATACATTATTATATATAGTCTCATATTATCTTTTCTTAATGAGGCCGATTTAAACATCTGTAATCTGTAACAACTGTAATGCAAGACTGTGAAGGCAACGTAATCTTTTGTCCTCTTAATCTTTATTAACTGCCCAAGATGCAAAAACAAACAGCTTTATTCCCTGAGTTTTGTCGCCATTTGAAAAAAACGCGTTACCTTTGCTCGCATAATCAGATTTAATCAACAAAAGAAAAACGACATCATTACATTATGGGAGCAGGCAAATGGATAGGAGGCATCCTGGGATTCATGACCGGAGGACCGCTGGGCGCACTAGCGGGATTCGCCCTGGGGGCCTTGTTCGACAACACTACGGCATCCGAATCGGCCAATGGAGGTACCTTCAACAACCAGCCGGAAGACACCGCCAGCGATGCAACGGGACACCGCAATAGTTTCCTCTTCTCCATGCTGGTGATGGCCTCGTACATCATCCGCGCGGACGGACGCATCATGCATAGCG
Organism: uncultured Mediterranea sp.; assembly: GCA_939791845.1. Taxonomy (GTDB): domain Bacteria; phylum Bacteroidota; class Bacteroidia; order Bacteroidales; family Bacteroidaceae; genus Bacteroides. The sequence continues at coordinate 23,420 of CALNEX010000009.1, forward strand.
AAATGGAGTATGTGCGCCAGTTCCTTCGCAGCAACTTCGGCGAACAAGCCGTGGGTGAGGGACAGCAAATCCTGCTCAACCTCTTCGAGGAACGCAAGCGCATGGACGCACAGAATCCGAATGCCTTCCGCCACACCATCCACGAATGCGGCGCGCAGATAGCTGCCAACCTCAGCCACGAGGAACGCCTGCAATTGCTTAGTTTCTTGGCCGAGATTGCTCGGAGCGATGGGCACGTCAGCCCCGAAGAGATGGAGGCATTGAAGGAAGTGGCCGTATGCATTGGTCTCTCCGCCCGTGAGGCCGAATCCTTGCTCAACCTGCACGGCGACTCGCTGGAAGAGGCCTACAAAGTGTTGGAAGTCAGCCCTAATGCCACCGACCAAGAGCTTCGCGCCGCCTACCGCCGCCTGGCCCTGAAGCACCACCCTGACCGTGTAGCCACACTGGGCGAGGATGTCCGCAAGGCCGCCGAAGAGAAGTTCCAAGAGATAAACAACGCCAAGGAACGCATTTGGAAAGCACGGGGTATGAAATAAAAGGGAACAAACACTTGCCCAAATCAAAGAAAACGCTTACCTTTGCGCCCGGTTTCGGAAGAAAACCACCACGGGGTGTAGCGCAGTCCGGTTAGCGCACCTGCTTTGGGAGCAGGGGGTCGAAGGTTCGAATCCTTTCACCCCGACAAATTGGAAATCAAGGAGTTACAGAGCATGTGGCTCCTTTTTCCTTTTTACCAAGTCTAATCTTCACAGAAATACAGTAATGAAAATAGTAGTATTGGATGGCCATGCGGCCAATCCCGGAGACCTCTCTTGGAAAGAATTGCAATCATTGGGTGATTGTACTATTTATGACCGGACGTTGCCGGAAGAGGTAATGCAGCGTGCGCACGATGCAGAAGTCCTGCTGACCAACAAAACAGTCCTCGGCAGGGAACATATCGAAGCATTACCCGCCTTGAAATACATCGGCGTACTGGCCACGGGCTATAACGTGGTGGATGTGGAGGCTGCCCGCGAGCGGGGCATCGTGGTGACCAACATACCGGCCTACAGCACCGACTCCGTGGCCCAACTGGTTTTTGCCCACATCCTGAACATCGTCCAGCAGATACAGCACCATGCAGAAGAAGTACGCCGGGGCCGATGGACGCAAAGTCCGAATTTCTGTTTTTGGGATACTCCTCTGTTGGAATTGCGCGACAAGAAAATCGGCATCATCGGCCTGGGACATACGGGGTATAAAACGGCACGCATTGCCATAGGCTTCTCCATGCAAGTGATGGCCTACACCTCGAAATCCCATTTCCAGCTTCCTCCCGAAATCCGGAAAGCCGATTCTTTGGAACAATTGTTTGCCGAGTGCGACATCATCAGCCTGCATTGTCCCCTGACGGAAGCCACGCGCTCGCTGGTCAATGCCCGGCGTCTCGCCCTGATGAAGCCATCCGCCATCCTCATCAATACCGCACGCGGCCCGCTGGTGGACGAGCAAGCCCTGGCCGATGCCCTCAACGAAGGACGCATCTTCGCCGCAGGAGTAGATGTGCTCTCCACCGAGCCACCTCGCGCGGACAATCCGCTGCTGACGGCCCGCAACTGCTACATCACGCCCCACATCGCCTGGGCCAGCACGGCCGCCCGCCAACGCCTGATGCAAATCATGACAGACAACCTGCGAGGATGGATGGACGGCAAGGTCATCAACAACGTGGCTCGTTAAGCCCCCGCATCGGAGGACCGGGATTATTTGCCTATGCAATGATAGACAAAGCCCTGTTCCTCCATCTCGGCAGAGTCATAGATGTTGCGCCCATCCAGCACCAGCGGATTACGCATGGATTTCTTGATGACGGCCCACGAAGGCAGGCGGAACTCCTTCCACTCGGTCAACAACAGCAGGGCATCCGCGTCCAACGTGGCATCATACAAGTCTTTGGCATAAAAAACCGCATCTCCTATACGCCGCCGACATTCGTCCATGGCAACGGGGTCGTAAACACGCACCGTGCAGCCAGCCTTGAGCAACTTATCCATCAACACCAAGGAGGGCGCCTCGCGCATGTCATCGGTCTCCGGCTTGAAAGATAGCCCCCAAAGAGCGATGGTCTTCCCCTGCAAATCCCCCTTGAAGAGCGTCTGCAATTTATCGAAAAGCACCCCTTTCTGATACTCGTTCACCTCCTCCACGGCGCGAAGCACGCGCATTTCATAGCCGTTCATCTCAGCAGTCTTTATCAACGCTTTTACATCCTTGGGAAAGCAGGAGCCTCCATATCCGACGCCCGGATAGAGGAACTTGCGACCGATGCGCGTGTCCGACCCTATACCGCTGCGCACCATGTTGACATCGGCACCCACCAGCTCGCACAAGTTGGCAATGTCATTCATGAAGCTGATGCGGGTGGCCAGCATGGAGTTGGCTGCATATTTGGTCATCTCCGCCGAGGGAATGTCCATGAATATCACGCGGAAATTATTCAGCAAGAACGGCTTGTACAGCTTGGTCATGATTTTCTTGGCGCGCTCCGAATCCACGCCCACCACCACACGGTCGGGGCTCATAAAGTCATTGATAGCGTTGCCTTCCTTCAGAAACTCAGGATTGGAGGCCACATCAAAAGATATGTCCACCCCTCTGTGATCCAATTCCTCACGGATGACGGCACGCACTTTGTTGGCCGTGCCCACAGGTACCGTGCTTTTGGTCACCACCAACACATACTTCTGCAGGTTCCGTCCGATGGTGCGGGCCACTTGGAGCACATAACTCAAGTCGGCACTCCCGTCCTCGTCCGGCGGGGTACCCACGGCACTGAACACCACTTCCACCTCGTTCAGGCACTCCTCCAACGAAGTGGTGAATTGCAGGCGTCCCGCCTTGGCATTACGAATGACCATTTCCTCCAAGCCATTCTCATAAATGGGAATAATGCCTTTTTTCAGTGCCTCTATTTTTTCCTTATTCGTATCCACGCATACAACGTTCACGCCTATCTCGGCAAAACAGGTGCCGGTCACCAGACCAACGTATCCGGTACCCACGATTGCTATCTTCATGTTGACCCTATTTTAATGTAAACCGGGCGCAAAAATAGGAATATTTCCCCAAGCAACGAAGCAAAACAACTACTAATGCTTAAAAAAACAGCGTAAGACAAGCAGAATTCAGGAAATTTGTTTATCTTTGTCGTATGATTGAATTAGCAAAACATATAGAAGCGTTATTGGTGGACAATGATTGTGTCATTGTTCCGGGTGTGGGCGGATTCATCATCCATTATGCCCCTGCCATATGGACAGAAACAAACCGGCTTTTTCTCCCCCCTACTCGCATGACAGGCTTCAACTCACGCTTGAAAGTGAACGATGGACTATTGGTGCAATCCTACATGACTGCTCACCACATCGGCTTCTTCAAAGCCTCAAAACAAGTAGAGAAAGACGTGGATGAACTTTGGTCCGTCTTGCACACTGAAGGCAAAGTCTTGCTGGAAAATATCGGTCTGTTGAGGCTCTCGGTGCATGGCACACTGGAATTCATTCCGTGTACTACCAGCCTCTGCACGCCATCCCTTTATGGATGGAGCAGTTTCGGCATGCGCAAATTGGATGCAAAGGTTGTTCCTGCCCGTATGCCTTCCACCACTCTGGCTCCAGCCGAAAGAGGTAAGCGCCCCCTCAAAACAAAGATCAATGCCCCACTATGGTCCAATGCAGCGGCTGTGGTAGCCATCATCATCCTCTGCTTTGCCTTGTCCATACCAGTGGAGAATACAGAAGTGATGAAAGGAAATTATGCCCAATTGCTCCCCACGGAGGCATTCCGGCAAATGGGCGGACAGTCGTTGACCATTACCCCGCTGGCCATCAAGGAAATCGAAACGCCTCAAGCCGAACCGAAGAAAACAGAAATCAAGGAAACAGAGTCTCCCGCCCTAGAAGTCTCCGAAGTCAAGGTTGAAGTCCCCAAGACTAAGGTTGAGGCATCCAAGGCAGAGGCTGAAGCACCCAAGGCAAAACCAAAGAAAAGGAAGGCTTCAGAATCCCCCAAACCTGCAGCCAACGTTTCTTCTCCGCGCATCTATCATATCATTGTGGCGAGTGTGGGTACTTCCCAAGATGCACAAAACATGGCTTTGACATTGACAAACAAGGGCTTTAAAAATGCCAAAGCCATCATTGGGGGAGGGAAAATGCGCGTATGCATTGACTCGTATGCCAGCGAGGCAGAGGCTTATCGTGCCTTGAACCGATATCGCGAGAATGAGACTTTTAAAAATGCATGGGTATTGAAGAAAAAATAAATCCCTATGAAACGTGTCCGTTGCCCCAAGTGCGAAAATTACCTGACTTTTGATGAGACCCAATATACTGAAGGCCAATCCTTGGTCTTCGTATGCGAGCATTGCAAGAAGCAATTTGCCATCCGGCTGGGAAAGAAGACCCAAATACAGGCCACCCGCAAGGAAGAGAAACTAAATGAAGACGAATTCAAGGAGGCTTTCGGCAATATCACGGTGATAGAAAACGTTTTTGGCTTCAAACAGGTTCTGCCTTTACGAGAAGGCGACAATATCATCGGGCGTCGGTGTGTGGGCAACAACATCCAGGTACCCATCGAAACATCGGACATGAGCATGGATCGTTACCATTGCGTCATCAACGTGAAACGAAACAAGCAGGGGGAACTGATTTATACCTTGCGCGATGCCCCCAGCCTGACAGGGACATTCCTGAATAATGAGATTTTGGGTGACAAGGAACGCGTACGCATTGAAGAGGGAGCCTTCGTAACCATCGGTGCCACCACCTTCATTCTGCATACGCGTCAATCTGCCAAGGAGGCTATGCCATAGTAGAATCCTCTTCCGGCGGCAGACGCCCCTCTTTATAGTCCACCCAAATGCGGGCGGCAGATTCTATCATACGGGCACAAGGACGAGTGGCATAGTATTCAGGCGTACGTTCCGAGGCTTCTGCACTACGCTCGGCCTTGCGCAATCCCAAAAGTTCGCGGCAGGTGATGGAACCGTTCCTCCGTTGAAACTCAGCTGCAAGTCGTCTGACCAAGGCATAGTTCTCTGATTTCGACTTGCGATCACTACCTTCCAAGGCACAATGCTCCAGTCCGGCAAGCATAAGCATGCCACACACCGCACCACACGTCAGCCTCATGCGTCCGATGCCGGCACCAAAAGATGCGGCCATACGCAAGGCTTGCTCACGGGTAAAGCCATATTCATCGGCAAAAGCCGACACAACTGATTGGGAACAATTGAAGCCGGACATGAAATTGTCCACGGCTTGTTTGATGCGTTCTTCGTTGTTCATAATCAAATGGTTATCATTAGTGTCCACTAAAAAATCATAGGAGCTCTTTGAAATTATTGAAATTCA